>DATNBX010000227.1:0-16912 GCA_035571795.1 Ramlibacter sp. | reverse complement strand
AGCGCGAGCCGATAGGTCTCGACGAAATGCGAACCCGGCAGCAGCGACAGCGGCCGGCTCGAGGCGATCTCCGCCGCGGAGTGGGTCGACGCGATGAACGCGAGGTAGATCGGGAACACGATGATCAGCACGCCGATGATCTGCACGGCGTGCGCGAGCAGCCCGAGAGTGGGGCGGCGTTCGACCATCTGGGACTTCAGTAGTTGACGCGCTTCTCGACGAAGCGGAACTGCAGCACCGTCAGCATGATCACGATCGCCATCAACACGACCGACTGGGCCGCGGAGCCGCCGATGTCCAGGGCCTTGAAGCCGTCGTAGTAGACCTTGTAGACGAGGATCGCCGTGTCCTTGCCTGGCCCGCCCTGCGTGGACGCGTCGACGATCGCGAACGTGTCGAAAAACGCGTAGACCACGTTGATCACCATCAGGAAGAACGTCGTGGGCGACAGCAGCGGGAACTGCACGCTCCAGAAACGCCGCCAGGGTTTCGCGCCGTCGATTGCCGCCGCCTCGATGAGCGACTTGGGGATGCTTTGCAGTCCCGCGAGGAAGAAGAGGAAGTTGTACGAGATCTGCTTCCAGACGGCCGCCATCACGATGAGCGCCATCGCATGCGTGCTGTTGAGCAGGCTGTTCCACTCGAAACCCCATTCGCGCAGCAGGTACGACACGATGCCGACGCTGGGCGCGAACATGAACAGCCAAACCACGCCGGCGACGGCGGGCGCCACCGCATACGGCCAGATCAGCAGCGTGCGGTAGATGCCGCTGCCCTTGATCACCCGGTCGGCGAATACCGCCAGCAGCAGCGAGAGCGCGATGCCGAAGCCGGCCACCAGCACCGAAAACACCGCCGTCGTCCAGAACGACGCCAGGTAGGTGGGGTCATTCCAGAGGTCGACGAAGTTCTCGAACCCTATCCATTCGACCGAGGTGCCGAACGCATCGGATCGCTGCAGCGATTGCACCAGCATCTGGCCGGCCGGCCAGAAGAAGAACACCGCGATGACGCCCACCTGCGGCGCGAGCAGCACCCAAGGCAGCCATCGCGACCGGAAGACGACGCGCTTTTCCGCGGCCATTCAGCTCTTGTTCGCCTTTTCGAAGCGCACCAGCAGATCGTTACCACGCGTGACGATGGAGTCCAGTGCCTCCTTGGCCGTCTTCTTGCCGTTCCAGACCTGCTCGAATTCCTCGTCCTCGATCGTGCGGATCTGCAGGTAGTTGCCCAGCCGGATGCCGCGCGACTTGTCGGTGACCTTGCGGATCATCTGGTTCACGGCGGTGTCGGTGCCCGGGTTCTCCTTGTAGAAGCCCGACTTCTCCGTCAGCTTGTAGGCCGCCATCGTGATGGGCAGGTAGCCGGTACGCTTGTGGCTCTCGCTTTGCACTTCGGGCCTGGAGATGAAGTCGAAGAACCGGGCCACGCCCTTGTACTCCGCGGGCTTCTTGCCTGCCATGACCCACAGGCTCGCGCCGCCGATCACGGTGTTCTGCGGTGCGCCGGGCACATCCGGGTAATACGGCATCGTCGTGACCGCGAAGTCGAACTTGGCGTTCTTCTTGACGTTGCCATAAAAGCCGGACGACGTGGTGATCATCGCGCACTCGCCGGAGACGAACGTCGCCTCGGGGATGTTGGCGCGGCCCTTGTAGACGAACAGGCCCGTCTTGGCCATGTTGGCAAGGTTCTCGATGTGCCGCACGTGCAGCGGCGAATTGGCGACGATGCGCGCACCCGGCCCGCTCAGGCCGTTGCCCTTGGTGGCCATCTCGACGTTGTGCCAGGTCGAGAAGCTCTCGAGCTGTGTCCAGCCCTGCCATCCGATCGTGAGCGGGCACTTGTGGCCACTGGACTTGAGCTTGGCCGCGGCCAGCGCAACCTCCGGCCACGTTGCCGGCGGTTTGGAGCTGTCGAGCCCGGCCGCCTTGAAGGCATCCTTGTTGATGTAGAAGACGGTGGTGGAGCTGTTGAAGGGCAGGCTCAGCATCTGGCCGTTCGGCGCCGTGTAGTAGCTCGCGACCGACGGGATGTAGACCGACGGATCGAACTTGTAGCCGGCGTCCTGCATCACCTTGCCGACCGGGACGGTCACGCCCTTGCTGGCCATCATCGTGGCCGTGCCCACTTCGAACACCTGCAGGATGTGCGGTTGTTGCCCGGCGCGGTAGGCCGCGATCGCCGCCGGCATGGACTCGAAGTACTGGCCCTTGTAGATCGGGACGACCTTGTATTCCTTCTGGCTGTCGTTGAATTGCTTGGCCAGGTCGATAACCCACTCGTTGTTGACAGCGGTCATCGAGTGCCACCACTGGATCTCGGTTTGCGCCTGCGCGGCCACAACGAATGTTGCGGCCAGCAGGAGGGCGGAAAGCTTTAGTTTCATTAGATCTCCTTGATAACTGCCCAATGTTACAAACTATTGTGACAGCCAATTGGACTGGCCTCCGATACGCACGCACAAGCGGGCTTTCCTTGAGGGCGGGCGGCAATGGTGCACTGCGGTAACATCCTTCGTCAGCCGCGCTGCAAATCGTCATGGCTGACCTTGCCCACACGATGAACGCACCGACGACGCTCAATCAATTCATGGCCGCTGCCGATGGCGATGCGCCGCGGCTGCGCGAGATTCCCTACAACTACACCTCGTTCTCCGATCGCGAAATCGTCATCCGGCTGCTCGGTTCGCGCGCCTGGGAGGTATTGAATCAATTGCGCGAGGAGCGCCGCACCGGACGCTCGGCCCGCATGCTGTACGAGGTCCTGGGCGACATCTGGGTGGTGCAGCGCAACCCCTATCTGCAGGACGACCTGCTGGACAACCCGAAGCGCCGCGCACTGCTGGTCGATGCCCTGCACCATCGGCTGAGCGAAGTCGAGAAGCGCCGCACGCCCGACACCGAACCCGAGCGCGACATGCTGGTGGGCGAGCTGCTGAAAGCGGCCGGCCACGCGGTGCGGGCCTTCGATGCGAGCTTTCGCGACATGGCGCAATTGCGCCGCCGCACGCAGCGCGCATTGCGCCGCTTCACGGCCAGGGACAACATCAAGTTCGACGGCATGTCCCGGGTGTCGCACGTGACCGACGCGACCGACTGGCGCGTGGAATATCCATTCGTGGTGCTCACGCCCGACACCGAGGCCGAGATGGCGGGACTGGTGAAGGGCTGCATCGATCTGGGCCTGACCATCATCCCGCGCGGCGGCGGCACCGGCTATACCGGCGGGGCAGTGCCCCTGACCTGGAAGAGCGCGGTGATCAACACCGAAAAGCTCGAGGCCATGACCGAAGTGGAGTTGGTGGCAATCCCGGGACACGTGCAGCCGGTGCCGACGGTCTGGACCGAAGCGGGCGTCGTCACGCAGCGGGTGTCGGACGCCGCCGAGCGGGCCGGCTATGTGTTCGCGGTCGATCCGACTTCGGCCGAAGCATCGTGCGTCGGCGGCAACATCGCGATGAACGCTGGCGGCAAGAAAGCCGTGCTGTGGGGCACGGCGCTGGACAACCTGGTGTCCTGGCGCATGGTGACCCCGCAGGCGCAGTGGCTGGAAGTGAC
The DNA here is from genome assembly GCA_035571795.1 of Ramlibacter sp. Taxonomy (GTDB): domain Bacteria; phylum Pseudomonadota; class Gammaproteobacteria; order Burkholderiales; family Burkholderiaceae_C; genus Ramlibacter. Next base: position 13,352 of record DATNBX010000227.1, on the reverse strand, counting down.
GCGGCTGGATCACAACCTGGGCAAGATCCACGACGCCGAAATGGCCACCTTCGAGCTGCGCTATTTCGAGGCCAACGGCAAGACGCCGGTGCGCACCGGGCGGCTGGAGATTCCGGGGCACACCTTCCGCAAGGAAGGCCTGGGCAAGGACGTGACCGACAAGTTCCTCTCGGGACTGCCGGGCATCCAGAAGGAAGGCTGCGACGGCCTGATCACCAGCGCCCGCTGGGTCGTGCACCGCATGCCGCGGCACACCCGCACGGTTTGCCTGGAGTTCTTCGGCAATGCGCGCGACGCGGTGCCCAGCATCGTCGAGATCAAGGATTTCATGTTCGCCGAAAAGTCCAGGTCCGGGGTGCTGCTGGCCGGGCTGGAACACCTGGACGACCGCTACCTGCGCGCGGTGGGCTATTCGACCAAGTCGCACCGCGGCGTGCTGCCCAAGATGGTCCTGGTGGGCGACATCGCCGGCGACAACGCCGACGACGTGGCGCGGGCCACCTCCGAAGTCGTGCGCATCGCCAATTCGCGCAGCGGCGAAGGCTTCATCGCGATCAGTCCCGAGGCGCGCAAGAAGTTCTGGCTGGACCGCAAACGCACGGCCGCGATCAGCCGGCACACCAATGCCTTCAAGATCAACGAGGACGTGGTGATCCCGCTGCCGCGCATGGCCGAATACACCGACGGCATCGAGCGCATCAACATCGAGCTTTCGCTGGCCAACAAGATCGCCCTGGCCGACGAGCTCGAGGCCTTTTTCGCCCGCGGCAACCTGCCGCTGGGCCGGCAGGACGACGCCGGTGAGATTCCCTCGGCCGAACTGCTGGAGGACCGCGTCGCCACTGCGCTGGCGCTGGTGCGCGAGGTGCGCGCTCTCTGGCGCGGCTGGCTGGCCGATGTCGATGCGCTGTTCCCCCGGTTGCAGAACCACGAACTGCGCGCCAGCTGGAAGACGCAGATCCGCGCGCCGCTGCAGAACATCTTCGCCGGCCAGCCGTTCGCGGCCATCCTCGCCGAGGCCAACGCCATCCACAAGCGGGTGCTCAAGGGCCGGGTCTGGGTGGCGCTGCACATGCACGCGGGCGATGGCAACGTGCACACCAACATCCCGGTCAACAGCGACGACTACCAGATGCTGCAGACCGCGCACGGCGCCGTCAAACGCATCATGGTGCTGGCGCGCGCGCTCAACGGGGTGATCTCGGGCGAGCACGGCATCGGCATCACCAAGCTCGAATTCCTCACCGACGACGAACTAAGGCCGTTCGCCGATTACAAGCAGCAGGTCGACCCCGAGGGCCGTTTCAACAAGGGCAAGCTGCTGCGCCATACGCAGGCGGATTCCGCCGGCGCCGGCGATGCGGAAGGGGCTCCTTTGCTGGCCGTGTATGCCGACCTGACCAACGCCTACACGCCCAGCTTCGGCTTGATGGGGCACGAGTCGCTGATCATGCAGCAGTCGGACATCGGCGCCATCGCCGACAGCGTCAAGGACTGCCTGCGCTGCGGCAAGTGCAAGCCGGTCTGCACCACCCACGTGCCGCGCGCCAATCTCCTGTACAGCCCGCGCAACAAGATCCTGGCCACCTCGCTGCTGGTAGAGGCGTTTCTCTACGAAGAGCAGACCCGCCGCGGCGTGTCGATCAAACACTGGGAAGAGTTCGAGGACGTGGCCGACCACTGCACCGTCTGCCACAAGTGCGAGCCGCCGTGTCCGGTGAAGATCGACTTCGGCGACGTGTCGATGAACATGCGCAACCTGCTGCGCAAGATGGGACAGAAAAGCTTCCGGCCGGGCAACGCGGCTGCCATGCTGATGCTCAACGCCACCAGCCCGGACGCGATCAAGCTGCTTCGCGGCGCGATGGTGGGCATCGGCTTCAAGGCGCAGCGGCTGGCCAACGACCTGCTCCGCGGGCTGGCTCGCCAGCAAACCGTCAGGCCGCCGGCGACCCACGAGGCCGCGCCGGTCAAGGAGCAGGTGATCCACTTCGTCAACAAGAAACTGCCCGGCGGCCTGCCGAAAAAGACGGCCCGGGCGCTGCTGGACATCGAGGACAAGGCCTACGTCCCGATCATCCGCAATCCCAAGGCGACGACTTCGGAGACGGAGGCGGTGTTCTATTTCCCCGGCTGCGGTTCGGAGCGGCTGTTCTCGCAGGTGGGGCTGGCTACCCAGGCCATGCTCTGGCATGCCGGCGTGCAGACGGTGCTGCCGCCCGGCTACCTGTGCTGCGGCTATCCGCAGCGCGGCTCGGGCCAGTACGACAAGGCCGAGAAGATCATCACCGACAACCGCGTGCTATTCCACCGCGTCGCCAACACGCTGAACTACCTGGACATCAAGACCGTGGTGGTGAGCTGCGGCACCTGCTACGACCAGCTGCAGGGCTATGAATTCGAGAAGATCTTCCCCGGCTGCCGCATCATCGACATCCACGAGTACCTGCTGGAAAAAGGAATCACGCTCCCGGCCGGCCAGGCCGGCTTCCTGTACCACGAACCGTGCCACAACCCGATGAAGCTGCAGGATTCGCTCAAGACCGTGCGAGCCCTGGTCGGCGACAACGTGCGCAAGTCGGAGCGCTGCTGCGGCGAGTCCGGCACCTTCGGGGTGAGCCGTCCCGACATCGCCACTCAGGTGCGCTTTCGCAAGGAGGAGGAACTGCGCAAGGACGAAGCGGCGCTGCGCCAGGTGATGAAACACGCCGGCGGCGGCTCGGCGGCCGAAAAGGGCAACATCAAAATCCTCACCAGCTGCCCGAGCTGCCTGCAAGGCCTCACGCGCTACGGCAACGACCTGCAAAACGGCCTGCTGGAAGCCGACTACATCGTGGTCGAAATGGCCAACCAGATCCTGGGCGACAACTGGATGCCCGAGTACGTGCATGCGGCCAACAGCGGCGGCATCGAGCGGGTGCTGGTGTGAGCAGGCCAGCAACATGAAACGCCCGGGTTGCCCCTTGTGCGACGGGCCCGGCGGCGTGCTGGTGTTCGAAGGGCCGCAGTTCCGCCTGATACGCGCCGACGAGGCCGGCTTTCCAGCGTTCTACCGTCTGGTCTGGGCCGAGCATCTCAGCGAGTTCTCCGATCTTGGGCCGGCGCAGCGGCACCTGTGCATGGACGCCGTCGTGCAGGTGGAGCAGTCGCTGCGCGTTCACCTGCATCCCACCAAGGTCAACCTGGCCGCGCTGGGCAACGTAGTGCCCCATCTGCACTGGCACATCATTGCGCGCTTCGACTGGGACAGCCATTTCCCCGGTCCCGTGTGGGCGCCCGCGCAACGCGAAGCCGCGCCCGATCGGATCGCGTGGGTGGAAAGGCTGCGGACCGGGCTCGAAGAGGACTTGGCCAGCAGACTGGCCAAGGGGTCTGGGAATCTCACGACTCCGTGAAATCCGCACGTGCGCAAGGCGCGATTTGGGGGTTGCTCATAGTGGCCGCCCACACAACCGTGTATAAACTCACGCAGTAACAGGGGTAATCAGAGGAAAGAAGGGTGTCCGGAGGGCAAGCCATGTTCGCGCCACAAATTCGACGATCGCCGTTGGCGCACGCCGCTCTGGGGATTTGCCTGCTGCTGGTTGCCGCCGGCGTCCACGCGCAATCGGCCGGCGAAGTCGAATTTGCCCGTGGCGTCGGGTTTGCCCAGACGCCCGGCCAAGCCCCCCGCACGCTCGGCAAGGGCCTCGCGCTGAAAGAAGGCGACCGGCTGACCACGGCCGACGGCGCCTCGGCGATCATCAGACTGGACGATGGCACCCGCATGACGGTGCGGCCGAATTCGGAACTCGTCCTGCAGACTTACCGCTTCAAGGAAAACGCGCCGGACAACAGCATGCTGATGCAACTGGTGCGGGGCGGTTTTCGGGCCCTGACCGGGCTCATTTCCAAGAACGCCCCGAACGCGGCCAGGGTCCAGACGAGCACCGCCACCATCGGCATTCGTGGTACCGACTTCGATGCGCGGGTGTGCGCTCGCGATTGCGGCGCCGAGTCGACGCGCGTGGCTGCCACCGCGCGGCCGAACGCGGTGCTGGCCAGCGCGAAGGTGGTGTCCTCCCGGGGCGAGGTCAATGCCGTGGACGGATCGGGCCAGCGCCGCCGCCTGGTGGACGGCGGCAGCGTGTATCCCGGCGACCTGGTCGAGACCGGCAGCGGGACGCAGGCCGTGCTGGCTTTCCGCGACGACACGCGCATCACGCTGGGCTCCGCCACCCGTTTTCGGGTCGACAACTTCATCTACGACGACCAGAACGCCGGCGAGGGCCGGTTCCTGGTTTCCCTGCTCAAGGGATCGGTGCGTGCCCTCACCGGGCTGATCGCGAAAGCCAACAATCGCAATGTCGGCTTCAGCACCGCCACGGCCACCATCGGCATTCGCGGCACCGGGCTGGACATCACGTGCACGGGAGCCTGCGCCGGCGAGGCCGGGGACTCCAGCGCCGGGCTCACGCTCTACACGTGGCTGGGATCCATCGTCGTGACGCCGGCGGGCCAGACCGCGTTGCAGGCCCTGCAGGCCGGCCAGGGGCTGTTCATCTCTCCCAGCGGCATCCAGTCGATCAATCGCCAGCCATCCGTCGATCTCCCGCGGCCCGACACCATCACCGTGCCACCCAAGTTGTTTTCGAGCGACAGGGTTTCGGACAATGAGGAAGGCCTGTTCGTCTTCGTTCGCGACGGTCACATCGAAATCGCCACGGCGGGCGAAATCCTGCACCTGGGCCGCGGCGAGACAGGGTTCGCCGGCAACAACGGCGAGACCCGGCGGCCGGTCACCATTCCGAAGTTCATCGAGTTCGACCGGCTGCCCCTGCCCACCGCGCGCAATCCGCTGGTGGTCAGCGTGCTGGCCGAATCCGGCAACCGTCCCAACGAGCAATGCAAGTAGGCAGGCGCTGACTCAAGCGCCGCCGCCCGGCAGGTGACAGGACAGTCGCCCGGATGAGACAATCTCAAGCTCATCCGGACAAGGGCCTGAACAGCCCGAATAGAGGGGCGAAAAACAACATGGTCACAGGATTTGGCGCGCCCCGTTCGCGCAGCGGCAGGCGCATGCGGCTCGGCCTGATTGCATTCTCGATTGCCGCCGCCACGGCGGCTTGGGCCCAGGCACCGGGTGGCAGCGCCATGCCGCCGGCCGCCCAATCGCCGGTGTTCGCGATCAAGGGTTTCAAGATCACCGGCGAGAACCCGCTGGGCGAGGCCGAGACGGCGCGTGTGCTGGCGCCGTTCGTGCGCGCCGATGCGGACATGGAAACCTTGCAGAAGGCCACGGCGGCGCTCGAAACGGCGTTGCGCGAGAAAGGCTTCGGCCTGCACCGGGTGGCCCTGCCGCCGCAGGAAGTGGGCGACACCGTCACGCTCAACATCGTCAAGTTCAATATCGCCAAGGTCCATATCGAGGGCCGCAGCATTTATGACGAGGCCAATGTCCGGCGTGCCTTGCCGGAACTGCGGGAGGGCGAGAGTCCCAATTTCAAGCGGCTGGCGATCCAGACGGCGATCGCGAACGAGAACCCCAACAAGCAGGTCCAGGTGGGCCTGCGCGAGTCGGACGAGCCCGACCAGATCGACGCGACCATCACCCTGAAGGAACAGAGGCCCTGGACCTTTTCCCTGGGCCTGTCCAACGCCGGCTCCAAGTCGTCGGGGCGCGACCGCGCCACCGTTTCCGGCGGCCATACCAACCTGTTCAACCTGGACCACCAGTTCATCGGGGCCTACACGACTTCGCTGGAGCGCACGCAGGACGTCAAGCAGCTGGGCCTGTCGTACAAGGTGCCGCTGTACAGCGCCGGCGCGGTGATCGGCGCGAGCTATACGAAGTCCGACGTGGTGGGCAACTTCGGCACTTTCACCAGCACCGGCGCCGGCCACACCTTGGGGGTCAGCTACACCCATTACCTGCCGCCGGAGGGCGGACGCCGCAGCTATGTTTCGCTCGGCCTGGACGACAAGGTCTTCAACGCCACCGTGATCAACGACACCGTGGTCGGCGTGGACCGCCGCAGCCGGCCCGTGACCCTGGGCTACACGGCCCGCATCGACTCCGATACCGCCTCCTGGGGCTACAACGTCGACTTCGCCGCCAATACCGCGAGCGGCGCCAACAATGACCTTTTCTCCTACCAGAACGAAGATCCGCGCATCAGCACCGTTCATTGGAAGGCGGTGCGCGGCGGCTTGAGCTACACGGCGCCGTTTGCGCAGACCTGGATCTGGTCGGCGCGCGGCCAGTACCAGTACAGCCCCGACGTGCTGATTTCCGGCGAACAATTCGGTCTGGGCGGACTGGGCTCGCTGCGCGGCACCACGATCGACCGTCCGGTCACCGGCGACAAAGGTGTGTCCGCCACGTTCGAGGTCAGCACGCCCGAGCTGAAGCCGGGCCTGCGCCTGCTCGGCTTCGTGGACGCGGGATGGCTGGGCAACAACAACCCCAACGGCACCTCCAAGCCTTCGACCGATCGGCTGGCCAGCGTCGGGCTGGGCTTGCGCTACGGCGGCGAGGCGCTCGCCGTTTCGCTCGACTACGGCCGGCTGGTCACCGGCAGCCGGGTGCCGGTGGCCTTCAATTCGGCCGCGCCGCAGCGAGGCGACGAGAGGGTCTATCTGAGCCTGTCGCTGCGTTTCTAGCCGGCCGACATAAACTCGCGGCATGGCTGGCTTGAATCCCAAAGACCCGACTCCCAGTTCGCTGACCGTGCATGGGCAGTCGCGGGTGCTCGAAATCTCCTTTTCCGACGGCGCGCAGTTCCGGATTCCGTTCGAACTCATGCGCATCTATTCGCCTTCCGCCGAGGTGGCGGGCCATGGCCCGGGCCAGGAAGTGCTGCAGACCGGCAAGCGCGAGGTGGAGCTCACGGAGCTGGAACCGGTCGGGAACTATGCGGTGCAGCCGCGCTTCTCGGATGGCCACGACACCGGAATCTTTTCCTGGGACTACCTGTACTTTCTGGGTGCGCAGCAGGAAAAGCTGTGGTCCGATTACGAGCGTCGCCTGAAGGAGGCCGGCGTCGACCGCGACGCACCGATGCCCAAGAAGGCTGCGCACGGCTGCAGCCATTGACGTGGCCGGCAGGCCGGTTCCCGAATTTCGTGTCCGCCGGGCAGCGCGCCGGCCGGGATTGCCCTAGGATCAGCTTATGACCAGTACCCATTTCGGCTTCGAGCCCGTCGATGAACGCGAAAAGGCGCGCCGCGTGCGCGGCGTGTTCGATTCGGTCGCGCCCCGTTACGACCTGATGAATGACCTGATGTCGGCCGGGCTGCACCGCGCCTGGAAGACCTACACGGTGTTGGCGGCCAATGTGCGGCCGGGCGACCGGGTCCTGGACATTGCCGGGGGCACCGGCGACCTGGCACTCGCCTTCTCCAAGAAAGTGGGTGCCACCGGACAAGTGGTGCACACCGACATCAACGAGGCGATGCTGCGCACCGGGCGCGACCGCCTGCTCGATGCCGGCGTTTCGCTGCCGACCATCGTGTGCGATGCGGAGAAGCTGCCGTTTTCGAGCGACGGTTTCGACCTGGTGAGCGTGGCGTTCGGCCTGCGCAACATGACGCACAAGGACGCGGCGCTGACCGAGATGAACCGGGTGCTCAAGCCCGGCGGCAAGCTGCTGGTGCTGGAGTTTTCCAAGATCGCCAAGCCGCTGGAGAAGGTCTACGACTGGTACTCGTTCAAGGTGCTGCCGCAGCTGGGCAAGCTGGTGGCAGGCGACGAAGCCAGCTATCGTTACCTGGCCGAATCGATTCGCGTGCATCCTGGCCAGGAAGAGCTGAAGGCCTTGATGAAGAAAAGTGGTTTCGGGCATGTGGACTACCACAACCTGACCGGCGGGGTAGTGGCCCTGCATGTTGGAATCAAATGCTAGTGTCCTGTCACTTGAGGCGCCGCTGGCGCGTTATGGAGTTGGTATGAAGATCTGGTCCTGGATATTGGTGACGGTGCTGGCGTTGGCGAGCTTCGAAGCGGACGCGGCGCGGCGCCTGGGCGGCGGCGGGTCGTTCGGCCGGCAATCGGGCAATGTGACTCAACGCGAGGCGGCGCGTCCGGCCCCGGCGCCGGCTTCACCCGGCACGGCGCAGAACCAGGCCAGTCCCGCGGCTCAGCCCGCACCGGCCCCCAATCCCGCGGCGGCGGCGCCGCGACGCCCCTGGGGCGCGATGCTGGGTGGCTTGGCGGCGGGCCTCGGCCTGGCCTGGCTGGCGCATTCGCTGGGCCTGGGCGCGGCGTTCGGCCAGATCCTGTTGTTCGCCCTGCTCGCGATGCTTGTCATGGCCGCCGTCGGCTGGTTCATGCGCTCGCGCCGTGGCGCCCAGTCCGGCGGCGCCTACGCGATGCAAGGCGCCGGCGCGCCCGCCGATTCGGCGTTGCCGCCGCGGCAATACAGTCCCGACAAGGTCGGCAACGATGCCTCGGCCCGGCCCTGGGAGCGCGGCAGCATGGCGTTCGAGGCCGCCAAATACGGCCAGGGCAGCGGGGTGCAGATCGGCTCCGCGCTGGCCGGACCCCAGACCTGGGGCATTCCGGCTGGATTCGATGCCGAAGGTTTCGTCGTGGCGGCCAAACGCAACTTCGTGACACTGCAGGACGCCTGGGACCGCTCCGACATCGCAACCCTGCGCTCGATGATGACCGACGACATGCTGGGCGAGATCAAGTCGCAGCTGGCGGAGCGCGAGGCGAAACAGCCGGGCCAGGCCAACAAGACCGAAGTGGTGATGCTCGAGGCGCAGCTGCTGGGAATCGAGGACACGGCCGACGACTACATGGCGAGCGTGGAGTTCTCCGGGATGATCCGTGAGGATCCGTCCGCCGGCCCGAGCCCGTTTCGCGAAGTCTGGAACATGACCAAATCCAAGAGCGGCAGCAGCGGCTGGCTGGTCGCGGGAGTCCAGGCTTTGCAATAACCGTTCGCGGTGAGCGGTCCGCGGGGCTTGGAAAGGCTCGGCCCGAACGGCGGGGGCGCAACTTCATCATGAATAATGGGGGGCTATGGCAACACAGTCCCCCTTCCCATTTCTAGACTCCTTTTTCGAGCGTCTTCGCAGCGGCCTGCAGCCGCCCCCCTGGATGGTCGAGGAAATCCAGCGCCGGCTGGTGCTGCTGTTCAATCATGTCCTGATGCAGGAGCCCGAGGCGCAGGCGCGGCTGGCGCGCCAGGCGCAGCGTGTCGTGGAAGCGCGCTGGCGCAGCTTCGTCGTGCGGCTGGTGGCCACCCCCGCGGGACTGCTGGACCTGGCTGCGCCCGCAGCGCAGCCCGACCTGATGCTGACGCTGACCGAAGAATCGCCCTGGGAGTTGGCGCAGGCGGCGCTGCGCGGCGACAACCCGCCGGTGCGCATCGCCGGCGACGTGCAGTTTGCCAACGAGGTCAACTGGCTGGTCGAACACGTGCGCTGGGACATCGAGGAAGACCTGTCGCGCCTGATCGGGGATGCCCCGGCCCACGCCATGGCGGCGGGGGCGCGCCAGATGGTGCAGGCCTTGCGCCAGTTCGTGCGTCCTTCGACCGGCGCGGGACCGGCTCCTTCGGCTACCCCTGGCCCCGGTCCGGCCGGGCCTGATTCGAACGGCTCACGGCAGGCATGACGCGTTACCTGCGCGGTGTTGTCATTGTCTTCGTTGCCCTGCGCTACGGGCTGGACGAGCTCGTCCTCAACAGTTTCAAGCGGCCCTGGCTGACCAAGATCGCACGCGTCCTTTCCTTCGGGCGCAATCTGCGGGCACCGCGCGGCCAGCGCCTGCGCGAGGCGCTGGAACATCTGGGGCCGATCTTCGTCAAGTTCGGGCAGGTGCTGTCGACGCGCCGCGACCTGCTGCCGGCGGATATCGCGGACGAGCTGGCGCGGCTGCAGGACCGCGTGCCGCCGTTCGATTCCAGCGTGGCCATGGCGACCGTGGAGCGCGCGTTCGGCCGGCCGGTCGATACGATTTTCGCCAGCTTCGAGCGTGAGCCGGTGGCCAGCGCCTCGATCGCGCAGGTGCACTTCGCCACGCTCAAGGACCGCAACGGCCAGACCCGCGACGTCGCGGTGAAGGTGCTGCGCCCCGGCATGCTGAACGTCATCGAAAAGGACCTGAGCCTGATGCGCATGATGGCCGGCCTGGTGGGGTTTCTGTCCAAGGAAGGCAGGCGGCTGAAGCCGCGCGAGGTGGTGGCGGAATTCAGCAAGTACCTGCACGACGAGCTGGACCTGGTACGCGAGGCCGCCGCCGCGGCCCAGCTGCGCCGCAACATGGAGGGCTTGAACCTGGTGCTGATCCCCGAGATGCTGTGGGATTACTGCCATCCCGAGGTGATCGTGATGGAGCGCATGGTGGGCGTGCCGATCAGCCAGGTGGAGCGCCTGCGCAATGCCGGGGTGAACATTCCGCAGCTGGCGCGCGACGGCGTCACCATCTTTTTCACCCAGGTGTTCCGCGACGGGTTCTTTCACGCCGACATGCATCCGGGAAACATCCAGGTCAGCATCGAACCGGCGACCTTCGGCCGCTACGTGTCGCTGGATTTCGGCATCATCGGCACCCTCACGGAGTACGACAAGGAATACCTCGCGCAGAACTTCACCGCGTTCTTCCGGCGCGACTACAAGCGGGTGGCGCAGTTGCACATCGAGTCCGGCTGGGTGCCGCCGGAAACGCGGGTCGACGAGCTGGAATCGGCGGTGCGCACCGTCTGCGAACCGTATTTCGATCGCCCGCTCAAGGAAATCTCGCTGGGCCTGCTGCTGATGCGGCTGTTCCAGACCTCGCGCCGCTTCCACGTCGAAATCCAGCCGCAGCTGGTGCTGCTGCAAAAGACACTGTTGAACATCGAAGGTCTGGGCCGGCAGCTCGACCCGGACCTCGATCTGTGGAGCACCGCCAAGCCGTTTCTCGAGTCGTGGATGCTCCAGCAGGTCGGTCCGCAGAAACTGATGGACGAGCTGCGCGACCAGGCGCCGCGCTACGCCAAGATACTGCCGGACCTGCCCTTGCTGCTGCACACCTACCTGCGGCAAAAGCCCGCCGACGGGCGGCACGAATTGCAGGAGCTGCTGGCCGAACAGAAAAGGACCAACCGCCTGCTGCAGGGCCTGGTCTACGGCGGCCTCGGCTTCGCCGTCGGACTGATCGTGATGCAGCTGGTGGTTCGCATCCGGCTGTTCTAGCGCAATCCAGTGGCCCGGCGAGGGCGGAAAGCCCGAGCTTTCCGCCGCAGCTCAGGCTTTAAATCCGGCCCCCCGCCTATAATTGAGGGCTTTGCATCCTCAACAAACCCTGCGAGCGCCATGCCCATCTACGCTTACAAATGCGGCTCCTGCGGCCATGCCAAGGACGTGTTGCAAAAACTGTCCGACCCGCCGCTGGCTGTTTGCCCTGCCTGCGGCGCCGCTGCGTTCACCAAACAGCTCACGGCGGCGGGCTTTCAGCTGAAGGGATCCGGCTGGTACGCCACTGATTTCAAGGGCTCCGGTGCGGCGCCGGCCGCGGCCGAGGGATCCAAGCCGGCTGACGGCGCCAAGACGGCCAACGGCAAGACCACCGACGGCAAAACCGCCGACAGTGCGGCCAAGCCCGCCGACAGCATCCCGGGTCCGGCCAAGCCGGACGCCCCTGCCAAGGCCGCGGGCGGCTGCGGCGGCGGCTGCGCCTGCCACTAGTGCGGTTGGCCGTGTCCAGTTCCGGAGTGAAGCCGATGTCCGCCCTGCGCAAATGGCTCGTGGCCGGATTGCTGGTGATCGTGCCCGTGGCTATCACGGTTTCGGTGCTGCAGTGGATCATCGGCACACTGGACCGCACGCTGTTGATCCTGCCCGAGGCTTGGCACCCGGACCGCGTGATCGGCTTCCACATTCCGGGTTTCGGCGTGCTGCTGACGTTCGCAATCCTGCTGGCCGTCGGTGCGGCAGCCAGCAACTTCATGGGCAAGAAATTCGTGGTCTGGGGCGACAACCTGGTCAGCCGCATCCCGGTCGTGCGCTCGATCTATTCCAGCGTCAAGCAGGTTTCCGACACGCTGTTTTCCCCCAGCGGCAACGCTTTCCGCAAGGCGGTGCTGGTCCAGTGGCCACTGACCGGCGTCTGGACCGTCGGCTTCGTCACCGGGACGCCCGGGGGCGACGTCAGCAACTACCTCGTGGGCGACTACGTCAGCGTCTACGTGCCAACGACGCCCAACCCGACAGGCGGCTATTTCGTGATGCTGCGCAAGAGCGATTGCGTCGAACTGAAGATGAGCGTCGACGACGCGCTCAAATACGTGATTTCCATGGGCGTTGTTGCGCCAAAGGCAAACTAATCCAGAAGGACGCGACCACCGCAAGGTGGCGCGTTATCGTCCGATGCTCCAAAAAATGCGAACCACCTACTGTGGTCTTGTGACCGAATCGCTGCTCGGCCAGACCGTGACCTTGTGCGGCTGGGTGAACCGCCGGCGTGACCACGGAGGCGTGATCTTCGTGGACCTGCGCGATCGCGAAGGCTATGTGCAGGTCGTGTGCGATCCCGACCGGCCCGAGATGTTCAAGGTGGCCGAGGGCCTGCGCAACGAATTCTGCGTCCAGATCAAGGGCCTGGTGCGGGCCCGGCCGGAAGGTACCGTCAACGAGAACCTCAAGAGCGGCAGGATCGAGGTGCTGTGCCAGGAACTGACGGTGCTCAATCCCTCGGTGACGCCGCCGTTCCAGCTAGACGACGAGAGCCTGTCGGAGACGACACGGCTGGTGCACCGGGTGCTGGACCTGCGCCGTCCCTACATGCAGGCCAACCTGATGCTGCGCTACAAGGTGACGATGGAGGTTCGCAAGTTCCTGGACGCCAATGGCTTCATCGACATCGAGACGCCGATGCTGACCAAGTCCACGCCCGAGGGCGCGCGCGACTACCTGGTGCCCAGCCGGGTACACGACGGCATGTTCTTCGCGCTGCCGCAGTCCCCCCAGCTGTTCAAGCAGCTGCTGATGATCGCCGGCTACGACCGCTATTACCAGATCACCAAGTGCTTCCGCGACGAGGACTTGCGCGCCGACCGGCAGCCCGAGTTCACGCAGATCGACGTGGAAACCTCGTTCCTGGCGGAAGAGGAAATCCGTGAGATGTTCGAGGGCATGATCCGCACCACCTTCAGCAAGGTGATGGGCGTGGAGATGCCGGCTTTCCCGGTCATGACGTACGCGGATGCGATGCGCTGCTACGGCTCGGACAAGCCGGACCTGCGCGTCAAGCTGGAGTTCACCGAGGTCACCGATGTGATGAAGGACGTCGACTTCAAGGTGTTCTCCGGACCGGCCAATGCGGAAGACGGCCGCGTGGTTGCGCTGCGCGTTCCCGGTGGCGCGGCGATGAGCCGCGGCGA
>DATNBX010000226.1:0-13613 GCA_035571795.1 Ramlibacter sp. | reverse complement strand
AAAAAAGCCCCGCGAGCGGGGCTTTTACTTGGGCGCTGCTGCGCAGCGATTACTTTCCGGACGCGGGCGCGGCTGCCGGTGCGGTGGTCACGGCGCCGCCGGCGGAGCCGGTCGCGGCCGGTGCGGTCACTGCGGCGGGGGTTTCCACTTTGGTAGTCGCCGCTTCAACCGGATGGAACTTCACCACCAGCGGCACGATGAGCAGCGCCACGATGTTGATGATCTTGATCAGCGGGTTGACGGCAGGGCCGGCCGTGTCCTTGTACGGGTCGCCCACCGTGTCGCCGGTCACCGCGGCCTTGTGCGCATCGGAGCCCTTGCCCCCGAAGTTGCCGTCCTCGATGTACTTCTTGGCGTTGTCCCAGGCGCCGCCGCCGGTGCACATCGAGATCGCCACGAACAGGCCGGTCACGATGGTCCCCATCAGCAGGCCGCCCAGGGCTTTCGGTCCCAGCAGCAGGCCCACCAGGATCGGCACCACCACGGGCAGCAGCGACGGAATCACCATCTCCTTGATGGCGGCCGTGGTCAGCATGTCGACGGCCGTGTCGTACTCCGGCTTGGCCGTGCCTTCCATGATGCCCTTGATCTCGCGGAACTGGCGGCGCACTTCCACCACCACAGCGCCGGCGGCGCGGCCGACGGCTTCCATCGCCATCGCGCCGAACAGGTAGGGGATCAGGCCGCCGATGAACAGGCCGATGATCACCATCGGGTCGCTCAGGTCGAAACTGATCGCCTGGCCGAAGCTCTCCAGCTTGTGGGTGTAGTCGGCGAACAGCACTAGCGCCGCGAGGCCGGCCGACCCGATCGCGTAGCCCTTGGTGACGGCCTTGGTCGTGTTGCCGACGGCGTCCAGCGGATCGGTGATGTCGCGCACGCTGGACGGCAGCTCGGCCATTTCGGCGATACCGCCGGCGTTGTCGGTGATCGGGCCGTACGCGTCGAGCGCCACGACGATGCCGGCCATGCTCAGCATGGAAGTGGCGGCGACGGCGATGCCGTAAAGGCCGGCCAGCGAGTAGGCCACCATGATGGCAATACACACGCACAGCACCGGCCCGGCGGTGGAGCGCATGGAGACGCCGAGGCCGGCGATGATGTTAGTCCCGTGGCCCGTGGTGGAGGCTTGCGCGATGTGGCGCACGGGCGAGTACTGGGTGCCGGTGTAGAACTCGGTGATCCAGACCAGCGCGCCGGTCAGGATGAGGCCCACGGCGCAGGCGCCGAACAGGCGGATCTGGGTTCCCGAAGCGCGCACCGCGTTGTCCGGCATGAGCCAGATGGTCACGAAGTAGAACGCGATCAGCGACAGCACGCCGGCGATCGCCAGACCCTTGTACAGAGCCGGCATCACGTTCTTCATGCCGGGCGATGCCTTGACGAAGAAGCAGCCGATGATGGACGCGATGATCGACACGCCGCCCAGCGCCAGCGGGTACAACACGGCGTTGGTGGGGTAGGAAGTGACCAGCAGGGCTCCCAGCACCATGGTCGCGATCAGCGTCACGGCGTAGGTTTCGAACAGGTCGGCGGCCATGCCGGCGCAGTCGCCGACGTTGTCGCCCACGTTATCGGCGATCACGGCCGGGTTGCGTGGATCGTCCTCAGGAATGCCGGCCTCCACCTTGCCCACCAGGTCGGCGCCGACGTCGGCGCCCTTGGTGAAGATGCCGCCGCCCAGCCGCGCGAAGATCGAGATCAGCGAGGCGCCGAAGGCAAAGCCGATCAGCGGGTTGAGCAGGTTCGCCAGCTTGCGGTCGGGCGTCAAGACGCCGTTGCCCACGAGGAACCAGTAGAACGCGCTGACGCCGATCAGGCCCAGTCCCACCACCAGCATGCCGGTGATGGCGCCGCCGCGGAACGCGACGTCCAGCGCCGGGCCGATGCCGCGCGTGGCCGCCTGCGCGGTGCGCACATTGGCGCGCACCGACACGTTCATGCCGATGAAGCCGCAAGCGCCGGAAAGCAGGGCGCCGATGATGAAGCCGATCGCGGTCTGCCCGTCCAGGAAAACGGCGATCAGGATGGCCAGCACCACACCGGCAATGGCGATCGTCTTGTATTGCCGCGCCAGGTAGGCCGCCGCCCCGGTCTGGATGGCCGCCGAGATCTCCTGCATGCGGGCGTTGCCCGGGTCCTGGGAAAGTATCCAGCCGCGGGCCCAGAACCCGTAAGCCACCGCGGCAAAGCCGCAGACGAGCGCCAATATCAGCGCCGAATTGCCTGTCATTTGATTTCTCCTAACGTTGTTTAGCTTGAGTAACGTTGCTAGAGGCGCCACGCGAGCGGTGCCTCCGCTGCGTTGCTTCCTCGTAGCCCCCAAAGGAAACGGGGAGGAGACGATTGGCCAACCGCAGGAATATAAACGCAAACTCTTACGGATTCCCTTCAAGGCGGCGGCGCAATGGCGGCGAACCTAGAATCAGGGTTAATCCCAGGATTTATTTCACCTGTCTTTGATGAAAAGAAAACAATGTCCCTCGACAAAGTCTTCCCCGGCAAGAACGTTCCCGACGCTTTCAACGTGATCATCGAGATCCCGATGAACGCCGATCCCATCAAGTACGAGGTCGACAAGGAGTCGGGCGCCATCTTCGTGGACCGTTTCATGAGCACGTCCATGCACTACCCCACGAATTACGGCTACGTCCCGCACACCATCAGTGGCGACGGCGACCCGGTCGACGTGCTGGTGATCACGCCGGTGCCGCTGATTCCGGGCGTGGTGGTGACCTGCCGGCCTCTGGGCATCCTGAAAATGGAAGACGAAGCCGGGCAGGACGGCAAGGTCCTGGCGGTGCCCATCGACAAGATCCTGGCGATCTACAGCCAGTGGCTCGTGCCGGAGGACCTGAACCCGCTGCGGCTGAAGACCATCGCGCATTTTTTCGAGCACTACAAGGACCTGGAGCCCGGCAAGTGGGTCAAGATCCTGGGCTGGGAGGGCCCCGAGGCCGCGCGCCGGGAAATCATGGACGGGATCGCGAACTACCAGCGGCAAGCCCAAGCGCCAGCGTAGACAAGGCGAAGCACGCGGCGGAAAGCCGGGCTGAATGGCGGTGGCTTGGACGGCGGTCTTTGCGCCGGGTCATCAGCGGTTCGGATCGGGGTAAATCAGGCCCTTCAACCCGAACAGGCCATTCCGGTCGAATGGACGCCATTGGCCTTCGGGCAGCGCCAGCCGGTCGGCCACCGCCCACCATGTGCTCGGGTTCAGGCCCAGGCCGATGTGGCTGGCCACCACCTCGATGTTCTCCGTGTGCGCATGGTGCGGCTGCTGGATGCTGCCCTGCCAGGCTACGATGCCATCACTGCGCGAATAGATGCTGGTGGTGGGCTGCGGCGGCGCCATCGGCAGGTCGAACCGGCCGTGTTCGCGCTCGATGTCGCGTCCGCTGGTCAGCTCGTAGATGCGCCAGGCATTGGTCGATTTCGGCGGGCCGGCGAAGGGGGCGCCGAGCGTGATCACACATCGCACCATGTCGGGCATTTCCTTGGCCAGCTCGCGCGCGTAAACGCCGCCCAGGCTCCAGCCGATCAGGCTGACCTTGCGGCCGCTCGATTGGAATGCCTGCATCAACCCGCGTTTGGCGGTCTCGAGCACGCCCGCGCGCGGCCCGAAATTGAACCCCTGGCTCCAGCCGCCGGTGTCGTAGCCCAGCGAGCTGAGATAACCGCGTAGCGGGACGGTGGTGGCGTCGCTGGCGGAAAGCCCGGGAAAGACCAGCACCGTGTGGCCGTCGCCCGATGGGGCGCGCTGCAGCACCGGCATGGCGGGCAGCAGTGACCCGAACTCCAGGGGTGCGCGGAACTCGAGCGCGAGCAAGGCGAGGCTGGGTGCGCGAAGGTTTTCGTTGGACATGATCACGCTGCCGCGCGGGCAACTTTGGCTGCGGGTTTGCGCTTGACCTTGGCGGCGGCCTTCCGGCGTGCCTTGGCCGCTGCCGGCAGCGCTGATGCGTCACTCGGGATGAACAGAGTCTTGGCCTCCTCGAACGCCGCCTCCAGCGCATCGGCCAGATCCTGCACGTGCGGCACCGCCTGCTTGTCGGCGACGATGCCGAAGTCGACGCTGCCCGCATAGGTCTGCACCGTGATGTTCAGCGCCAGCCCATGCAGCACGATCGACAACGGATGGAATGTCACCATGCGGGCGCCGGCCAGGTAGAGCGGGACCTGCGGGCCCGGCACGTTGCTGATGGCCAAGTTCGCCACCGTGGGCAGCCGGCCGGCGACGCCGCCCTTGCCGTAGGTCTTGAACAGGGCCTTGCCCGCCCCGCCCATCAGCCAGGGCGACCCCAGGGAAGGGTAGTCGGTCGGCAGGACCGATTTCAGCTTGACGAGCGCGTCCTTGACCTTGGCGGTGGAGGCGATGATCGCGTTCATCCGCTTGATGGGATCGGCCAGGTGGGTGCCCAGATCCACCACGGTGATCGAGGCCTGGTTGTTCAGCTCCTGGTTGCTCTCCTCGCGCAGGCTGACAGGCATCGCGGCGACCAGCGATTTTTTCGGCAGCGTCGCGTGCTTTGCGAGGTATTTGCGCAGCGCGGTGGAACAGATCCACAGCACGATGTCGTTGAAGCTGCCACCCGCCTGCCTGGCCATCGCTTTCGATTCGGCAAAAGGCACTCTGGCGGTGGCGAACACCCGGTGCGGCGTGATGCCGACGTTGAAGATCGTCTTGGGTGCCAGCGTGATCGGCGCCTTGGGCCGAAGGCTGGTGATGCCTTTCCCGCCGCCGGTGATCGACTGCCGGGCCACCGCGCCGCCGAGCGAAGTGGCCACAGCCGGCAGCGACCGGGCGAGCTTGGCGTACTGCGCCAGCGAGTTGGAGAAAACCGCGCCGATCATTTCGCCGATCTTCAGGTCGGCGGCAGTGCGGCCTTTGCGGGACGGATCGGCCGGCGCGACCTCGCGCGGCGTGGCGCTGAGGTCCAGCACGGCATTGGCCAGCACGGTGCCACCCTTGCCGTCCAGGGCCGCATGGTGGATCTTGGAATAGAAGCCCACCAGCTTGCCCTCGATGCCCATCGCCGCCGGCGCCTGGATGTCGTCGAACACATAGAACTCCCACAGCGGATGTTCGCGGTCGATCAACTGGCCATGCAGCCTGGCCGCCATCGCCTCGGCCTGCCTGACGGTCAGCCGCTTGCCCGGCACCTTGCGGATGTGGAAGTCCAGGTCCACCTGGTCGGCTTCGACCCAGATCGGATGGCCCAAGTCGAACGGCATGAATGCCAGGCGCCGGGTGAAGATGGGCGCCAGGTGCATCCGTTTGGCGATGTGCTGGCGCACGGCTTTGTGAAAGCTGCCCTTGAACCCCTTGGGGAGCTCGTACAGGTTCAGCGAGCCCACATGCATGGGCGTTTCCGGCGTTTCCAGGTACAGGAAGGTGGCATCGAGGCCGCTCAAGGATTTCATGAAATACGTGTCTCCGAGGTTGGACCTTAACCCGGCGGCGGCCGCCGTGCACGTCGCTGAAGGGACTGCCGGCTAGAGCGAACTCTCAAGCCTGGCGAAACGGGTTGCGCCGCTCCAGGTGCTCGAGGTAGTTCCCGATGCCCTGGCCCTCACGCTCGAGGAATCGCTCGACCGCATCGGCGAATGCCGGATGAGCTAGCCAATGGGCGCTGGTCGTCTTCACCGGCATCAAAGCGCGCGCCATCTTGTGCTCGCCCTGTGCGCCGCCTTCGAAGCGGTCATAGCCGTGCTCGATGCACCACTGCAGCGGCTGGTAATAGCAGGCTTCGAAATGCAGGCAGTCCACGCGTTGCAGTGCGCCCCAGTAGCGCCCATAGGCCACCTTTTCCTCGCGGCTGCGGTCGCGCATGGGCTGGCTCCCCAGCGCGATCAGGCTGGCGGCAATCGCCTTGCCATTGCGCTCGGCCACGAACAGCAGCCAGTTGCCCGGCATGTCGCGCGCCACACAGCGGAAGAAGTCGCGCGTGAGGTACGGCGCGTTGCCATGCTCGTAATAGGTGCGCTCGTAGCAGCGGTAGAAGAAGTCCCAGTCGGCCGCGCGGATATCGGGGCCCTGCGACCAGCGGAAGACCACTCCCGCCTCGGCCACCTTGCGCCGCTCCTGGCGGATCTTCTTGCGCTTCTCATGGGCCAGGCTGGCCAGGAAGTCGTCGAAATCCCGCCACCGCCCGACCCCGTGATCGGGCCGTTGCACGGTGTTCGTCCAATGAAACTGCACCGTGTGGCGCAGCATCAGGCCGGCGGCCGCGCAGGCGGCGGCATCCTCGACGCCGGCAAACAGCAGGTGCAGCGACGAAAGCTTTCGGCGGCTGCACCATGCGAGCACAGCCTTGAGCAGCGCTTGGCGCGCAGTCGCATCGCGCGCGAGCAGGCGCGCACCCGGCACCGGCGTGAACGGTGCCGCGATCAGCGCCTTGGGGTAGTAGGCCAGGCCATGCTGCTCATAGGCATTGGCCCAGGCCCAGTCGAACACGTACTCGCCGTAGGAGTGATCCTTCAAGTACAAGGCGCAGGCCGCCTCCAGTACTTCGTCCCGCCATAGCGTCACGAACTGGGGTGTCCAGCCGGTGGCCGGCGTGGCGCTGCCGCTGCGCTCCATCGCCGTCAGGTACTCGTGCCGCATGAACGGGCTGGGCGCCTCATGCTCCGCCAGCAGCGCGTTCCATTGCGCGGCGCCCAGCTGCAGCGGCGAATCCAGCACCCGGGTGACATAATGGTTCGAGTCGTATCTCACTGCTGCCATGGTTCTAAAAATCTGTATTGCCCAGCTCAACTTCGTGGTGGGCGACACGGCCGGCAACGCGCAAAGAATCATCGCCGCGGCCCAGACTGCCTATGCGCAGGGTGCGCGCCTGGTGCTGACGCCCGAACTGTCGATCTGCGGCTACCCGGCCGAGGACCTGTTGCTGCGACCCGCCTTCATTGCCGCCTGCGATGATGCCGTGAAAGCGGTGGCCCGCGAGCTGGCCGGGTTAAAGGGCCTGTTCGTGGTCGTTGGCCACCCCATGGGCGGCGACATCCGCAGCCGCTCGGTGGCGGTGCAGCGCCGTTTCAATGCGGCCAGCGTGCTGAGCGAAGGGCGCGTGCTGGAAACCTACGCCAAGCGCGAACTTCCCAATTACCAGGTCTTCGACGAGCGCCGCTACTTCACGCCGGGGCAGGGCACCTGCGTCTTCCAGGTGGAAGGCGTCAGCGTGGGACTGTTGATCTGCGAGGATGCCTGGTTCGACGAGCCCGGCCTGCTGGCCAAGGAATCGGGAGCCGAGCTGCTGGCCGTGATCAATGCTTCGCCATTCCACCTGGGTAAGGGCGGGGAACGAGTGGCGCGAATGGCCGAACGCGCCCGCGCGCTCGATCTGCCGGTCATCTACGCTCATCTGGTAGGCGGGCAGGATGAGGTGGTTTTCGACGGCGCCTCCTTCGCGCTGGATGCGCAGGGCACGCTGGCAGGCCGGGCGCCCGGTTTCCAGGAAGACCTGTTCATGCTGCAAGCCGAGCGGACGCAGGGCCGCCTGGTGCTTGCCGCGCCCATCGCGCACGAGCGCAGTCCCGAAGCCGACCTTTGGGACGCGCTGGTCCTGGGAGTGCGCGACTATATCGGCAAGAACGGTTTTCCGGGCGTGCTGCTGGGCCTGTCGGGCGGCATCGATTCGGCGCTGGTGCTGGCGGTCGCGGTCGATGCGCTGGGACGCGACAAGGTGCGCGCGGTGATGATGCCCTCGCCGTACACCGCGGATATTTCCTGGATCGATGCGCGCGACATGGCGGCTCGCCTGGGGGTGCGCTACGACGAGATTTCGATCGTGCCGGAATTCGAGGCGTTCAAGGCGTCGCTGGCGGGTGAGTTCAAGGGCCTGCCCGAGGACGCGACCGAAGAAAACATCCAGGCGCGCATCCGCGGGGTGTTTCTCATGGCGCTGTCGAACAAGTTCGGCAGCATCGTGCTGACCACGGGCAACAAGAGCGAGATGGCTACCGGCTACTGCACCTTGTACGGCGACATGGCCGGCGGCTTCGCGGTGATCAAGGACCTGCTCAAGACCACGGTGTTCAAGCTGGCGCGCTGGCGCAACATCCACGACCCGTATGGCGCCGGCATCAGCCCGATTCCCGAGCGGATCATCACGCGCCCGCCCAGCGCCGAACTGCGGCCCGATCAGGTCGACCAGGACAGCCTGCCGCCCTACGAGGTGCTGGACGCGATCCTGGAGCGCTACATGGAGAACGACCAGGGCATCGAAGAGATCATTGCCGCCGGATTCGACCGGGCCGTGGTCGAGCGCGTGGCGCGACTGATCCGGGTCAACGAGTACAAGCGCAGACAGGCCCCGGTGGGCATTCGCGTCACCCACCGCAGTTTCGGCAAGGATTGGCGCTATCCTATTACGGGTAAATTCAAAGCTTAGAAAGAAAACATGAAACAGATCACCGCCGTCGTCAAACCTTTCAAGCTCGAGGAAGTCCGCGAGGCGCTGGCCGACTGCGGCGTCACCGGCCTCACGGTGACCGAGGTCAAGGGCTTTGGCCGCCAGAAAGGCCACACCGAGCTGTACCGCGGCGCGGAATACGTCGTCGATTTCCTGCCGAAGGTGAAAGTCGAAGTGGTCGTCAAGGATGACGATGTCGACCGGTGCATGGACGCGATCGTCAAGGCCGCCCGTACGGGCAAGATTGGCGATGGCAAGATCTTCATCACCAGTGTCGAGCGTGTCGTTCGCATCCGCACCGGCGAGGTCGACGAATCGGCCGTGTAGGCCCCTTCAAATTTCCTCGAGATTCAACACGCCGGAGTTCAGGCCGGCGGCTTGTACCAGTGCCGGCAACAAGGTCGCGATGTCGCTGCCCACGCGCAGCAGATCCATCTGCCAGTCGCTCATGAACCCTTGCTGCACACTCGATTGCAGGAAGGCCAGCAGCGGTTCGTAATAGCCGTCCATGTTGAGCAGGCCCAGCGGTTTGTCGTGGTAACCGAGCTGGCGCCAGGTCCAGGCCTCGAACAGTTCTTCGAAAGTCCCGATGCCGCCGGGCAGCGCCAGGAATGCGTCGGCCCGCTCGGTCATCATGCGCTTGCGATCGTGCATGTTGTCCACGACATGCAGCTCGGTGCAGTCCAGCTTGGCCCATTCCTTTTCGACCAGGGCGCGCGGGATGACCCCGACGACGCGGCCTCCAGCCGCGAGCGTGGCATCCGCCATCACCCCCATCAGGCCGTTGTTGCCGCCGCCGTAGACCAGCTGTCCGTTGTGTTCGCCGATCCAACGCCCCACAGCGGACGCGGCGGCCGCGAACTCGGCTGCCACGCCTTTGCGCGAACCGCAATAGACGCAAAGCGAGAACGCCTGGGTCATGGCACGAACCTCTGGTACAGCGCCGCCAGCCAGATGCCCGAGCAAAGCACCAGGCTCAGCAGCACGGCGGCGCTGCCCATGTCCTTGGCGCGCTTGGACAGATCGTGCCATTCGGGTCCGACCCGATCGACCGCCGCCTCGATCGCGGTGTTGAGCAATTCGGTGACCATGACGATGAGGACCGAACCGGCCAGCAGTGCGGTTTCGACCCAGCCTGTTCCCAGCCAGAACGCGGCGGGCAATAGCACAGCGGCCGCGAGGACTTCCTGGCGGAAAGCGGTTTCACTCCAGCCCGCGCGCAGCCCGGCGAGCGAAAAGCCGGCGGCGTGCCAGAGCCGGTTCAGGCCGGTGCGGAATTTCTGCTGGTCGGCAGGCGAAATTGCGTCGGGCGGTGAGGACATGGCTGCATTGTCGCCGACGGAAAACCAGCCTGCGGGCGTCAACTGCTGGAGCTCAGGGAGGGCACCAGCCGGGTGCCGGCCAGCGCGTCGTGCCAGAACTGGCGCTGCGGATGCAGGCGGCTTAGCAAGGCCCATGTCGCGATCCAGACCAGCATGACAACGACTGTCACGCGGCCAGTTGGCCGGATCGTGGCCAGGACCGTCAGCGGAGGTGCAAACCAGAGCCAGCTGCAGAGGTAGCGCAACAGCGCGCGCCCTTGGCTCAGGGGCTCGCCGGCGCGATCGACGATGCGGATGTGCCAGGTCTTCATCGCCAGGGTCTGACCTTTGGTCCAGAACCAGGCGAAGTAGATGCCGAACACGACGAACAGGAAAGCCTGCAGCAATGGCCGGCGCGCATCATCTGCCGCGTCGCGCATCTGCCCCAGCGTGCTGAACAGCCAGCCGGCCACGAAAACGAGGGCAAACAGCAGGATTCCTTCGTACAGCCAGCACGCCATGCGGCGCCACAGGCTGGGCGCGGTCAACTTCAATTGCCTCGGCCGGCCCCGAGCGGCGCTGACCGTTGCGGCAACAAGGTGTTGTGGTCGACCTGGCCCGGCTCCGCGGAAATGCGTGGCGCCTCCTTGGCTGCGGGCTTGGGCTTCGGGATAGTGGCCAGCTTTTCCGGCGGCACCGGTTTGAGGGCCGCCGCGGTAGCGGGCGGCTTGGGAGCGCTGGCGGCGAGTTTGTGCTTTTCCTCGGCGGGCAGGGCTTGATACGCCTCCCACTTGGCTTTCTTGTCGTCCGGCGACAAGCGCTTGGTCTCGCCGAAATTCAGCCTCGCCTCGGTGCGCTGCTGCGGACTCAAGGCCGCCCACTCACTCATCCGGCTGTGCAATTTGGCCTGCTCGGCACCGGACATTGCAGGGAAGTTTTGCGACAGCGCCAGCCATTTGCGCTTCTGCGCTTCGCTGACCGTGTCCCATTTGCCGGCCAACGGCGCCAGCGCCTGCTGCTGAGCTGGCCTCAATTCGCTCCACAGCGGTTTCGTGACACGCCTGTTGTTGGTTTTCGACGCGGAAGCCACAGTCTTGGAGGAACTGGCCCGGCTTGCCGCAGCACTGGCGGGGGCACTGGCTGCGCTCGCAGGGGCAACTGCTGGCGCCGAGGCGGTCTGGGCTGGCGCAGGTAACTGGGCCGTCGCCGGCAAGCCGGAAAGACCGAACCATAACAGGGCGACTCCCAGCGCAGCGGTCAAACCCGCAGGGAAATGCCGCGGCTGCAACAAGAGAACGGAAGCGGGCCGGGGCATCGCTGGCGCTGGTCTGCCGTCCCTAGTTCCTGCCCGACTTGAGGAATTGCGCGAAGCCCGGGTCGGCATAGGCCGACGGCGGCAGGTCATCCGTGAGCAAGGCGGCATCGACCTCGGCTACTTCACTGGCGCGCCGGTCATCCTGCACCGCATGGATGAGGATCAAACCCGCAGCCAGGGCGATCAACGGCAGCGCCGACGCAATCCGGTTCCACAGGCTCACCCCGCCGTCGCCAAAAGCCAGGGTTGCCGCGCCGCCGGAAGCAAAGACCGAGGACGCGCGCACCAGATTGGCGGCCCTGCGGCGGTCCACGGCCTGCACACGGGCCGCACGCAGCCGTTCGGTGATGGCATAAGGCAGCTCGACCGTACCGGCCGTCAGGCGCACCGCGATGCGCCGGCCGAACCGGTCTGCTTCCTTCTGTGACTGAATTATTGGCAGGTTCGTCATAGTTGTATTCCCTTTGCCTTCAGTGCCTTACTGAGGGCCTGGACCGCGCGCGAGCAGTGCGTCTTGACGCTGCCTTCCGAGCAGCCCATCGCAGCCGCCGTTTCGGCCACGTCCATATCCTCCCAATAACGCATCAGGAACGCTTCACGTTGACGACCCGGCAATTGCTGGATTTCCGTTTCGATCTCCCGCAGGATCTGCGCCCGGCGCGTCGAATCTTCGGCGCTTTCCACTAGCTGAGAGCTGTCCGTGAGCGAATAAGTTTCAAGCAAATCGAAATCCCCGTCGTCGCCGGAGGTTTCGAAGTCGCTCATGTTGGAAAACAGGGCATTGCGCGTCTTCTGCCGCCGAAACCAATCCAACGTGCAGTTGGAGAGAATCCGCTGGAACAGCATGGGCAGTTCGCCCGGCGGTTTGTCGCCGTAATGTTCCGCCAGCTTCATCATGCTGTCCTGCACGATGTCCAGGGCGGCTTCCTCGTCGCGCACGTGATAGATCGAGCGCTTGAAAGCCCTCTTTTCCACGCTCTTGAGGAAGTCTGACAGTTCTCGTTCGGTTGCCAAGGAGTTCGGGACCTGGACGGCTTTGATGTCTCGTTTTTAGGACGCGGCTTGCGCCGCTTTAGCGCCGGCAGCGCGAAATTATCGCATCGGGTGGTCCGGATTCTGCGGTTCCGCCGTGCTGCAATGCCATAATCCGCGCTGCAAGTCAAAAGGCAAACGAATCCTGATCCGGCGGTGCCATAGGGCCGCCCATGGTCCCGGGTTCAAAGTCCCGACGCGGCTCCACGAGGGCCGGCCAAGGGGCACCCAAGGTTTTTCGTCAGAGAAATTCGCAAAGGTTGATCATGGACATCTCAAAAGCTGAAATCACTTCCGCCGCGGCTGCGACAGCCCCGGCCGGCCAGACTGCCGAATTGCGCGGCGCCGAAATCCTCGTCAAGGCGCTGCAAGCCGAGAACGTCAAGTTCGTCTGGGGTTACCCCGGCGGCGCGGTACTGCACATCTACGACGCGTTCTACAAGCAGAACACCATCCAGCACGTACTGGTGCGCCATGAACAGGCGGCGGTGCATGCAGCGGACGGCTACGCACGCGCCACCGGCGACGTCGGTGTGGCGCTGGTCACCTCGGGTCCCGGCGTGACCAACGCGGTCACTGGCATCGCGACGGCGTACATGGACAGCATCCCGATGGTGATCATCACCGGCCAGGTGCCCACCCATGCCATCGGGATGGACGCGTTCCAGGAGTGCGACGCCGTGGGTATCACGCGCCCGGTCGTCAAGCACAATTTCCTGGTCAAGGACGTGCGGCAGATGGCCGAAGTGATGAGAAAGGCTTTCCACATCGCGCGCAGCGGCCGGCCCGGCCCGGTGGTCGTCGACATCCCGAAAGATGTGTCCTTCAACAAGACTGCCTATGCCGGTCACAGTGACAAGGTGGAAATGCGCTCCTACAACCCGGTGCGCAAAGGGCACGGCGGGCAGATCCGCAAGGCGCTGCAGTTGCTGGTTGCGGCCAAGCGCCCCTACATCTACACCGGCGGCGGCGTGGTCCTGGGCAACGCCACCGCGGAGCTGCGCACATTGGTGGACATGCTTGGGTACCCGTGCACCAACACGCTGATGGGCCTGGGCTCCTACCCGGCGAGCGACAGCAAGTTCCTGGGCATGCTGGGCATGCACGGCACCGTCGAGGCGAACAACGCCATGCAGCACTGCGATGTGCTGCTGGCGGTCGGCGCACGATTCGACGACCGGGTGATCGGCAACCCAAAGCATTTCAGCCAGAACGAGCGCAAGATCATCCACGTCGATATCGATCCATCCAGCATCTCCAAGCGGGTGAAGGTGGACATTCCGATCGTCGGCGACGTCAAGGAAGTGTTGGGCGAGCTGATCGCGATGCTCAAGGAATCGCCCGCGCGGCCGGACGCCGGCGCGCTTGCCGCCTGGTGGGACACTATCGAGGGCTGGCGCAAGGGCGACTGCCTGCGCTACGACCGCAAGAACACCGAAGTGATCAAGCCCCAGTACGTGGTGGAAACGCTGTGGAACCTGACCAAGGATGCCGACGCCTACATCACCTCCGACGTGGGCCAGCACCAGATGTGGGTGGCGCAGTACTACCGCT
>DATNBX010000225.1:0-10550 GCA_035571795.1 Ramlibacter sp. | reverse complement strand
CCAAGCGGGGCCCTTCCTTTTCCAGCGGCCCGTCGCACGCCTAGTGCGAAGAGCGCCTGCCGCCTTGCCGTGTCAAAGTGATTTCGGTAAAGGCGATCTGGAACAGCTGGTCGGCAATCACCCGCGCTTCCGCCGCCGCCACCGACCTCTTTGTGCAGTCCGTTCGCTGGCGTACCTACGGGACTGCAGGCAGGTAGGCGAAAGTCGCTTCACGTCCCGTGGCCAGACGGATGAACCCCATCGGTATCGCCGTCCCCGACGGATCGTACTGGACGGGCAGGAGACCGGACCCTCTTCAGCGAGGTTCCTGATCGGAGCGGATCAAAGTCACTATCCCATCAATCACGAGCTGGGCCACACGCCGGTCCCTGCCACTGATGCGACCGAGTGCATCCCGAATACCTGACTCCGCAGGCCAAGAAGAGGCCGATCGGGCACAGCGTTCGCGCTCAGCCAGAACAGCGTCCCGCACCAGCGCGTTGATGGCATCGTCCCCGTATGGCGGAGGTCCTATCACCGGACTGTGCGTGCCGCCCGCCGAATCTTGTTGAACCTGGCGCGCCACTGCCTCATCGAGATTGTGCTGCTCCCACTGGGGTCGTTTCGTGTCCGGCATGTGCGTCTCCTTAGAGCAGGCCGCTTGGCTCATCAGTATCCTCCGGCGGCACTCACACGATTGGGCTCTGCCCCACTTATCGAGCGGCCAGCGAACTCGATCTGTAGGACTGCATCTGCTTTGCAGGCGGTAACCGCGTCGTACCCGGGTCACGCATCAGGTTGCGCTTGAGTCCTCGGCCAGCAACACTATCTGGGGCATTCCTTCACGCACTTGACTTAGTCGACATCAACCTGGCTTCGGGTCTAGCGCAGGCGGCCATACGAGTAAACAATCGGCGTATGGCCAGAGCGAAAAACCGTATCATGAATTCAGGTGACCTATTCGAGGCTTGGCGTTCAGCCGATCACGGGGCCAGGTTCGCCGAGAGAGTGATGCTTGACGAGGCAATGCGTTCCGTGCACGGAATGTGCGACTTTCCCTCGTCCACAAGAAGGGAACAGACCAAGGGTCTGCGCGCCGACGCAAGCGAACTGTTCATGGTTGCGATGGCGAAGATGGACCCGCGCAGTAAAGCGCTTCCGGCTTTGGGGCAGTTGGCCTAGGCCCCCAGCCTGCAGCGGTCCTCAGGCCCTTCGGCCCAATTGCCCCGCATGCCGCACTTTGCATCAGATTCCCATCAATCCCGTGCCATGTTGTGCTGGAAGTACAACTTTTCATCGCCATAGCGCGACGACACCACCGGTGACGTCAGAACCAGTCGCCCCAGGTGCGTGTCCTCCTCAGCCGCGCCGCCTTCGCCCCGTGCGAGCACCTCATACAATGCCTGCCCCACTTTGAGCTGGGCCAACCGGACGCGAAAGTCGTCCGCTACTCTGGCATCCTGCATCAGCGCGCGCGCCGGGGGCGTCGGCTGGAACAGGATCTGGTATGGCGCCTTGACCGGCAGCTCACGCTTGCCGTTGGTTAGCGTGCCGGCCAGGTGCTCCAGCGTCAAACGGCCGGGGTTCGGGTCGCGCGCGCCGAATTGCTGCGCGCTACGCCTGAAGCCGTTCGCCAGCACCCGCTTGGACAGCGCCTCGGGCGGCGGAAGAATATTGCTGAAGGTGTGGCCGAAAAAATTGTGGCCCGGTTCGCCGTCGATTGAATGCATCAGGTGCAGGTTGACCGATGGACGCGCGCCATCGATGAAAATCTTCAGGGCCAGACCCGGGATCGAGCTGTCGGAATCCGGCCGGGCCGCCAGCGAAAATCGGCCGATGATGCATTGCGCGCCGCTGCGAAAGATCCCGGAATAGCCGGCGCCAGCGCCGTCGTTGATGTCCAGTCGCAGGCGCGCCTCTGCGCCAAAGGAATGAATCAGCTTGGTGCGCCCGGCTTCCAGTTCATCGCCCCCGGCCGACAACGCCTTGACTGAAAAATCACCGGTTGTCAGCGCAAGCAAGTCAAGCAATCCGGGGCTGGTCAGTGGCGGCAGGGTCGGGTAGCGCGACGCGAGGATCTTGTCGTTCCACATTGAATCGGCCTTCTGGCAGGCGCTGCCCGTCGGCTCCGTCGGCCCGGAGGCGACGGCGCTCGGCACCGGAGCGGCGCTCTGGCAGCCGGTGGCCGCGATGGCAGCCAGGACCATCAGGCGCGAACGCAGCTTGTTGTTTGTGATGTGCATGGAAAACCGGTGGAAAAGCGCGCCGCTCGAAAGCGGCGCGCCTTTTTCATTTGCGAACCGCTACAGCGACTTCAGGTATTGCGCCAGGTCTGCGATCTGCAGGGGTGTCAGGCCGAGCGCACGCTTGGTGCTGTAGGCCTGGCCCACCGCTTCCAGCGTCGGCGCGGAACCGTCGTGGAAGTAGGGCGCGTGCTGCCACACCCCCTTCAGCGGCGAGGTCCGATACAGCTTGGTCGCCGACCGCGATGCGTAGCTGGGCGTCTCGGATGCCGCCATCGAATCGGCGGCCGGATGCAGCGTCGAGTTGGCGTCGGTGAACAGGTCGCCGCTGTGGCAGGTCGCGCACTTGCCCGCGCCTGCGAACACCGTTTTGCCGCGTGCAGCGGCGGCGGCGTCGAAACTGCCGGCCGGTGCTGCCGGTGCCTTGATCGAGAGCTGGTAGGCCTGCAAAGCGGGCAGCTTGCTCGTGACCAGGTCCACGGTGCCGTTGGTGACGGCCACGCTCAGGCGCGGCTCGGTGAACGTACCCAGGCTGCCCATCTGCGTGACAGCCACGTAGCGATTCCAGTAGGCGAGATCGTCCCCGTCACCGGTGGCAGTGACGCGGTGGATGCCGTCCAGGCCGTAGGCCGGCGGAATCACCGCAGGCTTGCTCTTGCCGTCGAGATTGAAGCGCGGGTCGTATTTGCCCTTGCCCCACGAGTTGTAGGCCACCTTCTGGGCCGGCGTGAGTGCCGGCGACAACGCGATGATGGCGCCAGGATTGAGGTCGCGATTGGGCCAGCCGTCCAGCCGCTTGCCGATGCCCGGTGCGAACGAGTTGTCCACCGTCGAGTGGCACAGCGCGCAGGTCACGCCAACGCTGATCAGCGTGTCCTTGCCGCCGACCGTCTGGACCGTTCCTTGAAGGCCGACCACGGCGTTGAGCTTCAGCAGGGCTACGGTCGTGGCCGGGAGCGTCAGGTCGACGCTGCCGTCCTTGATGCCCGCGACCACGGCCGCCGGCAAGGCTTCCGAATCGACCTTCAGGCCAACCGATAACGCCGTTTTGGGCGAGATCGACGTGCTGATCACTTCGTGCATCCGCAGCTTGCCGGTCCACTGCGCTTCGTCGCCGAAGGTGTCGAAGCGAAATATCTGTTTTCCATCCGCGACCAGGGCTGCTGGATCGCGCGAGGCGGATCCGCCGGCGCAGGCGGCCACTGCGGCCGCCACGGCGCCGATCGCGGCTGCGAGACGCAGCACGGGCAGGGCTTGCGCCAGGTGGCGCCCTCGGGAGTTTGGAGCGTTCATCGGGTTGTCCTTTCTTGTTCAAGGGTGTCGACTTGTCGTTTGATGTACCCCTGGGGAACGTGACGGGGCGCGGCGAACAACATACCTACAGTGCGCGTCGACTCAGTCCCGGTCCGTGCGCTGGCGTACCGATGGACAGGCAGGCATGTAGGTGAAAGTCGCCAGTTTGCGCGAGGACTTCTTCAAGGAGTCGCGTGTGTGCGCTGCCAATCGCGCGAGATACGCGAAGACATCAACCAGGCAGCAGACTAGATGGCTACGTCAGCTGCAGTGCGCTGACAGCGGCGGTCTTCACGCCCGTCGGCCCACGACCTGGAACGGGTCGCCACGCGGTATGTCCGACAGCAGACGATCGAATTCCAGTTTCACGACGCCGTAGCACTCGCAGACCGCCTTTTCGAGGCCGGGGCGGTCCAGCACATCGATGTGGCCACGGCTGTAGCGGATCAGGCCGGCGCGCTGTAGATTGCCGGCGGCCTCGGTGACTCCTTCGCGCCGCACGCCCAGCATGTTCGCGATCAGCTCCTGCGTCATCGTCAATGCATTCGAGGACAGTCGGTCCAGGCTCAGCAATAGGGCGCGGCACAGCTGCTGTTCGACCGAATGGTGCCGGTTGCATACGGCAGTCTGTGTCATCTGCGTGATCAGGGCCTGCGTGTAACGCAGCAACAGGCGCAGCACCGGCCCGGCGCGGTTGAATTCCTGCTGCAGCAGTTCTGCTTTCAGGCGGTAACCGTGACCGGCACTGCGCACGACGGCGCGGCTTGGCGTGGTGTTGCCGCCCATGAAGAGGGAAATTCCCAGGATTCCCTCGAATCCAACCACCGCAATTTCCGCCGAGGCGCCGTCCTCCAGCACGTAAAGCAGCGAAACGATCGATGTGGTGGGAAAGTACACATGGTGCAGCTGGCCGCCCGATTCGTAAAGCGCTTCGCCCAGCGGCATGGCAACCAGTTCCAGATGAGGGGACAGCCGCTCGAATTCGGCAGCCGGCAACGCCGCCAGCAGGTGATTCTGGTTCGGGCTGTGGGGCACAGTCTTGGTCTGCATCAGCTCAGCATTCTCTCATGGCCGCAGTCGCGTCGATGTCGACCGGTCCTACGTCGCAAGCGACGGCCACCCTACGAATTCGGGCGCCATAAACGCATAAATTGCTCACTGGCCAATGCAGCCAAGCTGTCGTGAAACGAGCCGCACGCTGGACCCTGGTGGTCATCCTGATCCTCACTGCCCTTGCGGCGGTGCTGGCAGGCGCTTTGCTGCGGCTCGTGCCCGACGACGAGGAACTGGCTTCACGAATTGCAGCCGCGGCCGAGGAAAACCTGGGCGTGAAAGTGAGGGTCGGGGCTGCGCACCTGCAGCTGTGGCCCCAACCCGAATTCGTGCTGTCCGACGTCGCGACGGTGCAGCCCCAACCGATCGTGCTGAAGCGTGTCGTCGCGCGGCCTCATGTGCGGGAGCTGCTGCACAACCGCCTGAGCTTTCGGCATGCGCAAGTCGACGGCGCCGTGATTCCGCTGCTGTCGCTGCGCGGGTTGCACGTGAACCCGGCCGCTCCTCGCGCGTCGGTGCCGGTGCCGCTGGAGCGGGTGGATTTCCGCAATCTCACGTGGATCACGCGCCTGGGCAAGGAGCTGGAGTTCGACGGCAGCGCGCTGTTCGACATCGGCTGGCAGCCGCGCGAAGCGGAGCTGGTGCGCCCGGGCGTGGAGCCCAGGTTCCGGCTCACGTTGGCACGGCAGGACCCGAATCATTGGCGCATCCGCTCACAGCTTGGCGGCGGCAGCGCCGACGGCGAGGTGACCCTTTCGAGGAGCAAGGACGGACAGTTGCAGCTCGCCGGGCAGCTCGCGCCGACCAATGTCGAGGTGGCCGGCGCCCTGGACAGCTTCAAGTCGCATTCGGCAGTGCGCGGCAAGGCTTCCGGCAAGACCCAGGTATCGGCGAGTGGCGAGAACGTCGCGCAATTGGCCGGGTCGCTGCACACGCGCACGACCTTTTCGATGAGCTCCGCGACTCTGCTGCACATCGACATCGACAAAGCCATCCGCAGCTTTGGCAAAGACTTTTCGGGCGAAACCAGGCTGCACGGCTTCACCGGCCAGATGGACACCCAGAACACGCCCGACGGCCTGGTGGTTCGCTACAGCGCCCTTCAGGCCAAGGGCGACACTTTCAGCGCCAAAGGTGAAGGCACGGTCGCGAACCGGCGAATCGACGGCGAGGCGTCCGTTGACCTGGTGGGTGGCCTGGTGGGCGTGCCGTTGAAGGTGTCCGGACCCCTGGGTCATGCACATGTGACGGTTGAAAAGACCGCGGTCGCGGGCGAAGCAGCCGGCGCGGTCGCCGGCACGGCGATCCTGCCGGGCATCGGCACCGCCGTCGGCGCAGCGCTCGGCAAGGTGCTCGGGGCCGGCGCCGCGAAGAAGAAGTGAAATCGTGGATGCCGGATCAGGTCCGGCATGACAGCCTACCCATCCAGTTCCGGGTAGTGCCGGAAGATTCCCTGCTGGTTGAACGGCAGCCGGCGCTCGCTGGCCAGGTACGCCGCCAGGCGTTTGTGGGCGGCGACGCCGGTGTGCAACCGCATCACGAGCGGCGCCTTCTTCAACACTTTCGGCGCTGCCTTCGGCAAGGCATACAACAGGCCTTCGACCAGCTGGAACAGCGACAGGTCGGCGTAGCTCAGCCGGCCGCCGACCAAATGCGGTATGCCGCTACTCGCGTTGCGTGGATTGCGCTGCAGTAACGTCTCGAACCAGCCCATGAACTTCGGCAGCCGGTTCTTGCGGAAGTCCAGCGCGCGGCGCAGCGCCTCGTGCTTCTGCTCCTCGTAATACAGGCCGCTGCCGATCGGATGGTGCATGTCGTGCGCCTCGGTCACGAGATCGGCGATGGTGAGCTGGATCTGGTGGGTCCAGAGCTGATCCGCTGCGCTCTTGCCCACCAGCCCCAGGCGCGGCCCCAGGTACAGCAGGATGGCGGCGCTTTGCCCGATCACTTTCTTGCCGTCGACCAGGAACGGGCAGGCAAACGGCGGCCGCTCGACCGAATCGCCCTCCAGGTAATGCGCCATCGCAGGCATGCCCTGCCCGCTCGCCTCGTCGCCGCGGGCGACGTCCTCATAGTCCGCGCCCGCGGCCTCCAGTGCCAACCGGATGAATTCGCCTCGGCCCTGGATGCCGGGCCAGTAATGGAGTTGATAAGCCATTCGCAACTATAGGGTGCCCAGTTTCGCCAGGTCCAGCGTCACCCACGCCGGCGCATGGTCGCTCGCATGCTCCTGGCCGCGCACCCAGCGGTCGACGCCCGCCTGCACCAGGCACGGCGCCAGCGCGGGGTTGAGCAGCAGGTGGTCGATGCGCAGGCCCGCATTGCGGTCCCAGTGCTTGCGGAAGTAATCCCAGAACGTGAAGATCGCCTCGTTGGGATGCAGATGCCGGATCGAATCGATCCACCCTTGCCCCAGCAGGCGCTGGTAGCACTCGCGGCTTTCCGGCTGCAGCAATGCGTCCTTCAACCACGAGCGCGGGTTGTAGATATCGAAGTCGGTCGGCACGACGTTGTAGTCGCCGGCCATCACCACCGGCTGGCCGCCTTTGCACAGCCCGGCGGCATGCTCGATGAAGCGCTCGAACCAGGCCAGCTTGTAGTTGAACTTCGGCCCCGGCTGTGGATTGCCGTTGGGCAGGTACAGGCAGGCCACGATCACGCCGTCGACCGCCGCCTCCAGATAGCGGCTGTGGTCGTCGGTCGGGTCGCCCGGCAGTTCCCGGCGGATTTCCACCGGCCGGGCGCCGCGGGACAGGATCGCGACGCCGTTCCAGGAGCGCTGGCCCTTCCACACCGAGTGGTAGCCCGCATCGCGCAGCTGCGCCTGCGGAAACATGCCATCAAGCGCCTTGAGTTCTTGCAGGCAGGCGACGTCGGGCTGCTCGCGTTCCAGCCACTCCAGCAGATTGGGCAGGCGGCTCTTGATCCCGTTGACGTTGAAGGTGGCGATTTTCATGGGTGCATCATCGCGCAAGCGCCGTTGATACGGCGCCGTCCTACAGCCGAGGCGATGCCCGGCGCGCATAGTCTGCAATCAGCCCCTGACTCGACAGCCCGCACGAAGGAACACCCATGCCCATCACATTGAGCACCCAGGCCGCCAATGCCGACATCCTCGGCGACGACGATGGTTCACCCCTGGGAATGCCGCACGAGATCGGCGCCGACGGGACGCCGCGCGACCGTTCCGATCGCGCCGTCGCACGCCAGAGCAAGGCTGCGGAATCCAATCCCGGTGAAGCCAAGCCCGGCAAGGACATCAGTGCCGCGAAGGACAAGGACGCTGACAAGCCCTAGTCACAGCTTGTTTCTTGCGCTTGAGCCTGAAGCGCCCATGCTTCGATTCATTGCCGCCCTGCTGCTCGCCACGGCGGCGAGCGCCGCACTGTCAGCACAAGCGGTGGAGGCGGACCCGCTGAATTCCAGCGAGTGCGTGGCGGCACGCAATGAGCTGGAACGGGCGTTGAGCGACCCGGCCGCCAGCCGGCAGGAGCGTACGGAGCGGCTCGCACGAGCGCGCCGGCAGGCCGCGCTGCTGTGCCTGGGCCGCGAAGCCGGCGGGCGCGAACGTTCGGGGGCCTCCGAACCCGCGCAAGCCGTGCCGCCGCCCGTGATCTCGGTGCGCCCGGCGCCGCCGCCTCGTGCAGTCGCGTCGCCGCCCCCGCCCTTGATTCCGCGCGCAGCTGCCATCACGGCGTGCGACGCGGCGGGTTGCTGGGACAGCGACGGCCGGCGGCTGAACAATATGGGCCCGCTCCTGGCCGGCCCCCGCGGGCTTTGTACCGTGCAGGGCGGCCTGTTGAATTGCCCTTGAAGCCCGGCTTGCGCTGCAGGTAACGTGCAGTCACAGCTGCGCACAGGCCAGACACCCATCCGTCACACGCGGCGAGCCCAATGAACCCATCGGGCGTCGCAGTTTGCCCGTCGAAGGAGGTTTCCATGACAAAGCTCATCGCACTTGTGGCCGTGCTGGCGCTTTCGGGCTGCGTCGGCTACTACGGGGCGCCGTACGGCTCGTACTACGGCAATCCCTATTACGACGGCGCGCCTTATTACGGCGGCGCATCCATCGGTTTCTTTGGCAGCAGCGGCGGAGGGCATCCGCGTCACTTCAATCGTGACCGCGATGGCGACGGCGTGCCGAACCGCCGGGATGCCTTTCCGAACGATCCGACCCGGCGCTGAGGTGTCCGGTCCGGCAAGTCTGCGTGCTCTCGCCAGTCCATGATCGGGCAGGTATTTGAGCCTATCCGTGCCGATCGTTGCGGTGCGAGCGTTTAAGATCGGCTCATGCTGAAAAAAACCATCTTCGCCCTCACCCTGCTGGCTTGCGCCACCGCACAGGCCCAGTCGCCGCCGTCTTCTGCCGCCAAGAAGGATTTGGTTGCGCGGATCCTCAAGGTGCAGCAGCCGGGCATCGAAGCCATGGCGCGCGGCTTGGTCGAGCAACCGGCAATGGAAATCATGGGAAACGCCGGCAATGCCCTGCCGGTGCGTGTGGCCAAGGACAAGCAGGAAGCCGTCGGCCGGGAGATCCAGACCGACGTGCAGAAGTATGTCGAAGACGCTTTCCCCTTCGTGCGTGACCGCGCAGTGAAGCTCGCCCCGAGCACCATCGGTCCGGTGCTCGAGGAGAAGTTTACCGAGGACGAACTCAAGCAGATCGTTTCGATCATGGAATCGCCCGTCTACACGAAATTCCAGCGAATGGGCGACGAAATGCAGAAGATCCTGGTCGACAAGGTGGTGGCCGACACACGCGCCACAGTCGAGCCCAAGGTCCGTGCGCTGGAACAGACGGTTGCCAAGCGCCTGGGTGTCACGCCGGCGCCGGCCGCTGGCGGCACGCCGCGCCCGCCGGCCAAGGCTCCGGCCAAGTAGCCCGGCTCAGACGGTTTTCGCCAGGCCCGCCCGGTTGCTGAATTCGAAGCAGGCGGCCTCGAAGCTGCGGATTTCGAACAGCGCTTCGTTCAGGCTCATCTCGCCCCGGTCCAACAACTTGCCGGCCAGGTGCTCCGTCAGCGGCTTCAGACGCGCCAGCAGCGCCTTGGTTTCGCCATAGAGGCGCTCGCTCTGCGCTTCCATGATGCCGCGGGTCTCCTCGTCGAGGTTGCGGCTGGCGCCATGGCCGTCGTTCGACAGCGCCCCAAAGTTCAGCCGCGTCCTGCGGTACATGCCCATCTCCGCCACCGCGTGATGCAGCAGCTTGGTCACGCGCGTGATGTCGTTGTGCGCGCCGTTGGTCGTGCCTTCCTCGCCGAAGAACAGTTCCTCGTTGGCCATGCCTCCCAGCAGCACCCGCACGTCGTGCTCGATGTCACCCTTCGTCTTGAGCAGGTTGGCGCCCTGCTTGTGGAACACGAAGCCCAGCGCGTTGTTGCGCGGGTTGGCCTTCAGCGAGATCTTGATAGTCTTCATGTCGGCCAGGATCGCGTTCCAGTCGCCTTCGGCGCGCTTGCGCTCCAGCTCGAAGTCGACCAGGAAGTGGCCCCACTCGTGGATCGCGATGATGCGGCGGTCGCGCTCGCGCTCCTTGGTGGTGTTGTTGTTGACGTTGCCGACCATCACCCGTTCGGCCGCTTGCATGAGGGTGTCCGCGCCGATCATGTCGCCGCTTTGCACCGCTGTGATGCCGGCCTGGTTGACGATGGTTTCCAGGTCGGCCGGGCTGCGCCCTTCGGTGACCTCGACCAGGTGGCGCAGGTCCAGGTCGGGCAGCACCTTGTCGGCGCGCTGCGCCAGGTAGTGGTCGATGATGGCCAGCCGCTCTTCCCTGTTGGGCATGCGGAAGTCCACCTTCATCTGGAAGCGGCGCAGCATGGCATCGTCCATCTGCATCGATTCGCTGTTGAAGTTGCTGGCCACGATCCAGATGATCTCGGCCTCGCTCTTGCTGCGCACGCCGTCCAGCACGGCCAGCAGCGTGTTCTGGGTGTCGTCGTCGAACTTGCGGTGGCCGCCGCGCTTCATGAACAGGTCCTG
>DATNBX010000224.1:0-12342 GCA_035571795.1 Ramlibacter sp. | reverse complement strand
CCACCCGAACTGGGTGATGGGGCGCAAGATCTCGGTCGACTCCGCCACCATGATGAACAAGGCGCTGGAGGTGATCGAGGCCCGCTTCCTGTTTGGCCTGGCACCCGAGCGGCTGGAGGTGGTGATCCATCCGCAAAGCGTCATCCACTCCATGGTTCAGTACCGCGACACCTCCGTCGTGGCCCAGCTCGGTACCCCCGACATGCGCGTGCCGATCGCCTATGGCCTGGCCTGGCCCGACCGTGTGGCGTCCGGTGCGCAGGCGCTGGATTTCCAGACGCTGGCGGACATGAGTTTCGAATCGCTGGACAGTCGCGGCCACCGCGAGCGCTTCCCCGGCCTGGCGCTGGCCTGGGACACGCTGAGCGCGCCGCCGGGTACCACAGCCGTGCTCAATGCCGCCAACGAGGTCGCGGTCGCGGCTTTCCTGGAGCGGCGCATCCGTTTCGACCAAATCCACGACGTCAACGTTGCAACTTTGGAAGCGGTTACAGCGTCCAAGCCGGAATCGCTGGATGATCTGCTCGACCTGGATGGGCGTTCGCGCGCGGCCGCCGCGCTGGCGATCGGCCGCTTCGCCTTCTGACCGCCGCTGTTGATGCTGACCATTGTTGCTTTCATCGTTGCCCTCGCCCTGCTGATCGCGGTCCACGAATACGGACACTACCGCGTGGCCGTGGCCTGCGGGGTGAAGGTGCTGCGCTTTGCGATCGGATTCGGCAAGACCTTGTACCGCTGGCAGCCGGCGCGGCAAAAGGACGGCCAGAACACTGAATTCGTGATCTGCGCATTTCCGGTGGGCGGTTACGTGAAGATGCTGGACGAGCGCGAAGGGCCGGCCGCGCCTGAAGAACGGCATATGGCCTTCAATACCCAGCCCCTGAGGTACCGCACGGCCATCGTTGCGGCCGGGCCGCTCGCCAACCTGCTGCTGGCGGTGCTGCTGTACGCCAGCGTCAACTGGTATGGGGTGCAGGAGCCCAAGCCCATTCTGGCCAGTCCGGTGGCGGGCTCGGTGGCCGAACGCGCGGGGCTGCGCGGCGGCGAGGAAGTCGATAAAGCCGGCTTCGATGGCGAGGCGCTGCGCGGCGTGCGTTCGTTCGAAGACTTGCGATGGCTGCTGACGCGAGGCGCGCTGGACGGCCGCGACGTGCGCCTGCAGTTCGCGTCACCCCGCAACGGGGCGGGGCGTCAGGCTTTGCTCGCCTTGAGCCAGGTCCAGTCCGCCGACGCCGATGTTCACCTGTTCCGCAAGATCGGGATCATGGGCCCGTGGACGCCTCCGCTGATCGGCGAGGTGATGACCGGCGCAGCCGCCGATCGAGCCGGCCTGCGCAAGGGCGACCTCGTGTTGTCGGTGGGGGGCACGCCGGTGGTCGACGGCCAGCAGCTGCGGGAGCTGATTCGCGCCAGCGCCGGCGCCGGCCCGGCTGCGGGTGGGACATGGCAGGTGCGGCGGGGCGGGCAGACACTGGAGCTGAAGGTCGTGCCCGACCGCGTGCAGGACGGCGCCGCCACGATCGGGCGCATCGGCGCCTACGTCGGAGCGCCGCCCGAATCCGTCACCGTGCGCTACGGACCCGGTGAGGGCCTGTGGAAAGGGGTGGAGCGCACTTGGGAAGTGTCGGTGCTGACCCTTCGCATGATGGGCCGTATGGTCATCGGCGAGGCCTCGCTCAAGAACCTGAGCGGACCGCTGACGATCGCCGACTACGCGGGCAAATCGGCCAGCCTGGGCTTGACCCAGTACCTGGTGTTCCTGGCCTTGATCAGCGTGAGCCTGGGGGTGTTGAACCTGCTGCCGCTGCCGGTCTTGGACGGAGGGCACCTGATGTATTATCTTTGGGAGGCCGTTACGGGCAAGGGAGTCTCCGACGCCTGGATGGAACGCCTGCAGCGTGGGGGCGTGGCAGTGCTGCTGGCGATGATGTCGATCGCGCTGTTCAACGACGTCACCCGTCTCTTTGGTTAACTTTTGTGGCTGCTGCCGGCATCGCCCTGGGCGGTGGGGGCGAGCCCTGATTCATGAAAAAACAATTAAGACGGTTTCGCCTGCGAACGGTTGCGGCCATGGTGGCGATGGCATTGGCGGCGAACACCTGGGCAGTGGATCCGTTCACCGTTCGCGACATCCGCGTCGAAGGACTGCAGCGCGTCGAGCCGGGAACGGTGTTCGCGTCGCTGCCTTTTCGCATCGGCGACCAGTACAACGATGAAAAAGGTTCGGCCGCGATCCGGGCACTGTTCGGCCTTGGCCTGTTCAAGGACGTTCGGCTCGAGGTGAGCGGCGATGTCCTGGTGGTCATCGTCGAGGAGCGTCCCACGGTGGCCGACGTCGATTTCGTCGGGACCCGGGAATTCGACAAGGATGCGCTGAAGAAGGCACTGCGCGAAATCGGCCTGACCGAAGGCCGACCCTACGACCAGGGGCTGGCGGACCGCGCCGAGCAGGAACTCAAGCGCCAATACATCAACAAGAGCCTGTACGGCGCCGAGGTCGTGATCACGGTCACGCCGATCGAGCGCAACCGGGTGAACCTGACATTCACCGTCACCGAAGGCGAGCCGGCCCGCATCAAGGACATCAGCATCGTCGGCAACAAGGCCTTCAGCGAATCGACGCTCAAGGGCCTGTTCGACCTGGATACGGGCGGCTTTCTCAGCTGGTACACCAAGTCGGACCGCTACTCGCGCGCCAAGCTCAATGCCGATCTGGAAGCGTTGCGGTCGTATTACCTCAGCCGCGGCTATCTGGAATTCCGCATCGATTCCACCCAGGTCGCCCTGTCGCCCGACAAGCAGGACATCACGATTACCGTCAACGTGACCGAGGGCGAGCGGTATGTCGTTTCCAGTGTCAAGCTGGAAGGCAACTACCTGGGCAAGGAAGAAGAATTCAAGTCGCTCGTCAAGATCAGGCCCGGCCAACCCTATAACGCCGACCAGGTGGCCGAAACCACGAAGGCGTTCACGGACTACTTCGGCAACTTCGGCTATGCCTTCGCCAATGTGGAGGCGCGTACCGAGATCGATCGCGCGAACAACCGGGTGGCGTTCGCGCTGGTGGCGGAGCCTTCGAGGCGCGCCTATGTGCGGCGCATCAATATTTCCGGCAACAACCGCACGCGCGACGAGGTGATCCGCCGCGAGATGCGTGAGTTCGAGGCCTCCTGGTACGACGCCGACAAGATCAAGCTGTCGCGCGACCGGATCGACCGTCTCGGCTACTTCAAGGAAGTCAATATCGAGACCAGCGACGTGCCGGGCGCGCCGGACCAGGTCGACCTCAACATCACGGTGGCGGAAAAGCCGACCGGCAGCCTGCAGCTGGGTGCGGGCTTTTCCAGTGCGGAAAAACTCGCGTTGTCGTTCTCGATCAAGCAGGAAAACGCCTTCGGCACGGGAAACTTCCTGGGCGTCGAGGTCAACACCAGCAAGTTCAACCGCACCATCGTCTTCAATTCGGTCAATCCGTATTTCACGGCGGACGGCATCTCGCGCACCGTCGATCTCTACCACCGCACGTCGCGGCCGTATGCGGACCAGGGCGGCAACTACGAGTTGGCTACTACCGGCGCGGGGCTGCGGTTCGGCGTGCCGTTCAGCGAGCTTGACACCATCTATTTCGGCGGCGCCATCGAACGCACGCAGATCAAGCCGGGCACCAACATTCCGGCTGCCTACCTGGCGTATGCCGACCGGTTCGGGTTCACCAGCAGCGCCGTACCGCTGTCGATCGGCTGGTCACGCGACAGCCGCGACAGCGCGATCGCGCCGAACTCCGGCCGCTACC
Source organism: Ramlibacter sp. (assembly GCA_035571795.1). Taxonomy (GTDB): domain Bacteria; phylum Pseudomonadota; class Gammaproteobacteria; order Burkholderiales; family Burkholderiaceae_C; genus Ramlibacter. The sequence continues at coordinate 8,549 of DATNBX010000224.1, read as the reverse complement.
AGCGGGTGGCCGGCGAGGTCGCGGTCGCGGGCGACGCACGCTACATGCGCACCAACTACCAGTTCCAGCAATACCTGGCGCTGAACAAGCAATTCACCCTGGCCTTCAACGGCGAGGCCGGCTGGGGCAAGGGTCTGGGCGACCGGCCGTTCCCGGTGTTCAAGAACTTCTACTCGGGCGGCCTGGGCTCGGTGCGCGGTTTCGACCAGGGCACGCTGGGGCCCAAGGACGTCACGGGATCCTCGATCGGCGGCCCCAAGAAGATCACCTTGAACGGTGAGCTCATTACGCCCTTCCCGGGCGCCGGCAACGACCGCACGCTGCGACTGTTCGGCTTTGTCGATGCGGGCAACGTGTTCGGCGAGACCGAAAAGATCCGTTTCGGCGACCTGCGCGCATCGGCCGGCGTCGGATTGTCCTGGATCTCGCCGGTCGGGCCGCTGCGGCTGGCCATCGCCCAACCCATCCGCAAGTTCGCTGGCGATAGAATCCAGAGATTGCAATTCCAGATCGGAACGTCTTTCTAATGAAGCATCTGTCCCGCCAATGGCTGATGATCCTCCTTGGCATGCTGGCGCTGGCCGCCGGGGCGCAAGCGCAGGACTTCAAGGTCGGCTTCGTCAATACCGATCGGATCTTCCGCGAAGCCAATACGGCCAAGGCAGCGCAGGCCAAGCTGGAACAGGAGTTTTCCAGGCGCGAGAAGGAACTCAACGACCTGGGCAATACGTTGAAGAACCTTTCCGACAAATTCGAGCGCGAGGCCCCGACGTTGTCCGAGTCCCAGCGCGCGCAACGCCAGAAGCAGCTGCTGGACCAGGACCGCGATTTCCAGCGCAAGCGCCGCGAATTCCAGGAAGACCTGAACGCGCGCAAGAACGAAGAACTGCAGCAGGTGCTCGAACGCGCCAACCGTGTGGTCAAGCAGGTCGCGGAGGCCGAAAAATACGACGTGGTGCTCCAGGAAGCGGTGTACATCAATCCCAAGCACGACATCACCGACAAGGTGATCAAGGCGCTCAACGCCGCGAAATAGGGACAGGCCCTGGTGTGGCACTGCGACTTGGCTCGATTGTTGATGCGCTCGGCGGTGAGCTTTGCGGCAACCCCGAGCGGAAGATCGAAGGCCTGGCAGCGCTGGAGTCCGCCTCCCCGGTCGAACTGAGTTTCCTCAGCAACCCCAGACTTGAGCAACAGCTGGCCGCCTCCCGGGCGGCCTGCGTGATTGTGGGGCCCGCCTGGCGGGAAGCGGCACTGGCACGCGGCGACTGCATCGTCGTTGACCAGCCGTACCTGTACTTCGCCCGGGTTACGCAGTTATGGAAAAGGCACTTCGGTGCAGCCGCTGGCCCCGCGGTCCATCCGAGCGCCGTCGTCGACCCCGACGCGGTGGTCGACCCCAGCGCCCGCATCGGGTCGCTGTGCGTGGTCGAGCGCGGCGCGCGGATCGGCGCCGGCACGGTGCTGAAGGCGCGCGTCCACGTGGGCGAAGCCTGCGTGATCGGCGAGCGCTGCATCATCCATCCCGGCGCCGTGATCGGGGCCGACGGCTTCGGCTTTGCACCGGACGGGGCGGGCCGCTGGGAAAAGATCGAGCAGCTCGCCGCGGTGCGCATCGGCAACGATGTCGAGATCGGCGCCAACACGTGCATCGACCGCGGCGCGCTGCACGACACCGTGATCCAGGACGGCGTCAAGCTGGACAACCTGATCCAGGTCGGCCACAACGTGCGCATCGGCAAGCACACGGCCATCGCGGGCTGCGCCGGCATCGCGGGCAGCGCCACGATCGGTGCCTATTGCACCATCGGCGGGGCGGCCATGATCCTGGGCCATCTCACGCTGGCCGATCACGTGAACATTTCGGCCGGCTCGTTCGTCGCGCGCTCGATCCTGAAGCCCGGCCACTACAGCGGCATTTTCCCCATCGACGACAATGCGGCCTGGGAGAAGAACGCGGCAACGCTCAAGCAGCTGCACAAGCTGCGCGACCGGGTCAAGGCCCTCGAGAAGAAGTAGCGCGGGCTTGAAACCGCGACTTTCGCACTGACAAGAACAGGCATTTGCAGACCCCATGATGGACATCCACGAAATCCTGAAGCTGCTGCCGCACCGCTACCCGATCCTGCTGGTGGACCGCGTGCTGGCGATCGACAAGGGCAAGAGCATCAGGGCGCTGAAGAACGTCACGATCAACGAGCCTTTCTTCGTCGGGCATTTTCCGCACCGGCCGGTCATGCCCGGCGTGCTGATGCTCGAAGCCATGGCGCAGACTGCGGCCTTGCTCTCCTTCGCAACCGAAGGCGTCACTCCCGACGACAAGACCGTCTATTACTTCGCCGGTGTGGATGGCGCGCGTTTCAGGCGGCCGGTGGAACCGGGCGACCAGCTGGTGATGGATGTGACCCTGCTGCGCGCGAAAGGCGGTATCTACAAGTTCAAGGGCGTCGCCCGTGTGGGCGAGGAGCTGGCCTGCGAAGCCGAGCTCATGTGCACGATGCGGACCGTGGGGTAGCTGTGACGCAGATACATCCCACGGCGATCGTCGATCCGCAGGCCGAGCTCGATCCATCCGTCACGGTCGGGGCGTACACGCTGATCGGCCCGCATGTGAGGATCGCCGGCGGAACGACGATAGGCCCGCACTGCGTCATCGAAGGCCGTACCGCGATCGGCCGTGACAACCGGATTTTCCAGTTTGCGTCGCTCGGCGCCATTCCTCAGGACAAGAAGTACGCGGGCGAGCCCTGCGAGCTCGTGATCGGCGACCGCAACACCGTGCGCGAGTTCAGCACCTTCAACATCGGCTCGCCCGGTGGCGGCGGCGTCACCCGGGTGGGCAACGACAACTGGATGATGGCCTACGTGCACCTGGCGCACGACTGCATCGTCGGCGACGACACCATCTTCGCCAACAACGCGCAGCTGGCCGGGCATGTGGAAGTCGGCGACTGGGTCATCCTGGGCGGCTTTACTACGGTGCACCAGTTCGTCCGGATCGGTGCGCACGGCATGACCGCGCTCAACACCATGCTGCTGGCCGACCAGCCGCCCTTCGTGATGAGCCAGGGCCAGCCGGCCCAGGCGCGCTCGATGAATTTCGAGGGCTTGCGCCGCCGCGGGTTCACGGCAGAGCGTATCGCGGCGGTCAAGGCCATGCACAAGGCCCTGTACCGCGATGGACTGACCCTCGAACAGGCGAAACAGCGCATCGCGCAGCTGCCGCAGCAAACGCCCGAGTCGGCGCCGGACGTGTCCATGATGCTGTCGTTCCTGGAGCAGGTTTCGACGCAGCGCGGCATCGTGCGCTAAGACGATGCGGGGCGGTCCAGCGCAAGTCCTGATGCCGTCCTCTTATTTCGCGATGGCCGCAGGCGAGGCGTCCGGCGACCTCCTGGCGGGCCTGCTGCTCGACGGCATGCGGCGCCGCTGGCCGCAAATGCGCGCCGGCGGGATCGGCGGGCCGCAAATGACTCGCCGCGGCTTCGAGGCGTGGTGGCCCCAGGACAAGCTGGCGGTAAGCGGCTACGTCGAAGTGCTACGCCACTACCCCGAGATCGCCGGCATCCGCAAGCAGCTCAAGCAGCGGCTGCTGGGTGAACCGCCGCGGATATTCATCGGCGTCGATGCGCCCGATTTCAACCTCGACCTCGAGGCGGCGCTGAAGGCGCGTGGCGTCAAGACCGTGCACTTCGTCTGCCCGTCGATCTGGGCCTGGCGAGCCGAACGCGCCGAAAAGCTAAGGCGCGCCGCCGATCACGTGCTGTGCATCTTTCCGTTCGAGCCGCAACTGTTGCAGGACCACGGAATCGCGTCGACATACGTCGGACATCCCTTGGCCAGCATCATTCCCATGGAGCCTGACAAGGCGGCGGCCCGGCGCGCGTTGCGCCTGGAAGATCGCGACGAAGTGCTGGCGGTGCTGCCCGGCAGCCGGGCTGCGGAAATCGACCAGCTCGCGCTGCGCTTTTTCAGTGCTGCGGAGCGCGTCCGCAGGGCCCGGCCCCGCATCAAGCTGGTCGTTCCGGCAATTGCCGCGCGCCGCGCCGCGGTGGAGGAGGCGGCGCGCGCCGCCGGGCTTGCCGACAACCTGAAGATCGTCGACGGTCAATCGCACACGGTGCTGGCAGCCTGCGACCTCGCGCTGGTGGCCAGCGGTACCGCCACGCTCGAGGCGGCCCTGTTCAAGCGGCCGATGGTGATCGCCTATGCCGTCAACTGGCTGAGCTACCGCATCATGAAGCCCAAGCAGTTGCAGCCCTGGCTGGGACTGCCCAACATTCTCTGCGCCGATTTCGTCGTGCCGGAATTGATGCAGCGCGACGCCAATCCCGAGTCGCTCGCTGCGGCCCTCTTGGATTGGCTGGAAGCTCCTGCCAGAATGGCGGCCGTGCAGGAGAAATTCAAGGCGTTGCATGTCGCGCTGCAGCGCGACACGGCGACACTGGCCACCGATGCGATCGAAAAAATCATCCAATCCTGAGCCGCCGCAGGCGCCGAAACCGATCCGCACGCGCTCGGCACGGGCGCCCTCGAATTTCCAGGCGCGCCTGCCCTGGGACCCGATCGGGTTGATGGCCGGCGTCGACGAAGCCGGGCGCGGGCCGCTCGCGGGACCGGTGGTGGCAGCGGCCGTGATTCTGGACGACACCAAGCGTATCCGCGGCCTGGCCGATTCCAAGGTGCTGACCCCGCTGCAGCGCGACCGCCTGTACGACCTGATCTGCGAGAAAGCCCTGTGCTGTTCCGTCGCGCAGGCCAGCGTCGAAGAGATCGACACGCTCAACATTCTGTGGGCCACCATGCTGGCCATGAAACGCGCGGTGGAGGGCTTGCGCCTGAAGCCGGTCAAGGTCCTGGTCGATGGCAACCGCATCCCACTGCTGGACGTGTTCGCCGAGGCGGTGATCGGCGGCGACGCAACCGTCAAGGCGATCTCCGCGGCTTCCATCCTGGCGAAGGTGCATCGCGACCGGCTTTGCAAGACCCTGCACGAGGAATTCCCGCAATACGGCTTCGCCGCGCACAAGGGTTATGCCACGCCGGAACACCTCGAGGCATTGCGGGTCCATGGCGCCTGCTACCACCACCGCAAGTTCTTCGGACCGGTGGCCGCCACTTTCGTGGACGACGATGGCGTGCCGCTGACCGTCAGCGTGTCGTGACCTCGACCGAGCCGCAGTTCGTGAGTTCGGCGTCCAACGCCTTGCTCAAGGAACTGCGCCGGCTGGCGCAGGACAGCATCGCTTACCGCAAGCAGGGCCGTGTCTGGCTGGAGGGCGACCACCTGTGCCGCTCCGCGCTCGCACGCGGTGTGCGGCCGGCCCTGGCGGTGTTCTCCGAGGCATCGTGGTCGGCCGGCGATTCGGCCTGGGCTCGGCCGGCTGAAAAAAATGTGGTGGTCGCCGACGCCCTGTTCGCCGGTCTGAGCGGACTCGAGTCACCGGCGCGCATGGGATTCGTGGTGGACTTGCCACCGCAACCGGTCCTCGAGCCCGGAACTTGCTCGGTGATCCTGGACCGCGTGCAAGACGCCGGCAATGTTGGGGCGATCCTGCGCTGCGCGGCCGCGTTCGGTTTCAACCAGGTCCTTGCGATCAAGGGAACCGCGGCGTTGTGGAGCCCGAAGGTGCTGCGTTCGGGCATGGGCGCGCATTTCGGCCTGCGGCTGATCGAAAGCCTGGCGCCGGACGCGCTCGATTCGCTGGCGATTACTATCATCACGACCAGTTCGCACCGGGGCGAACTGCTGCATCGGCAAAAACTGCCGTGGCCATGCGCCTGGGCGCTGGGGCACGAAGGCCACGGCGTCAGCGAGGAAATTTCGGCGCGCGCGCGCCTTTCGGTACGCATTGTCCAGCCGGGCGGCGAGGAGTCGCTCAACGTCGCTTCGGCGGCGGCGATCTGCCTGCACGCCAGTGCCGCAGCCAACGCCGCGTAACGATTCCCAATGCCCCGTGCAGCCGGGTTTTGGGGCCCTCCGTCTATAATCAATGGCTTTCCCGTAAACCCCGTACGCCTAGCGCAATCAAGCCACATCCCTGACAAAAGTGAGCCGCGAGAGTTAAGCTCTTGCCCGCCGCACTTGATACCTGGGCGTACCCGTAACCATCCGGAGAACCCAGTGCTCTTGTCTCAACAGGGACGCTTCCCGCCCGCCATCCTGGCGCTCGCAGACGGCACGGTCTTTCCTGGCAACTCGATCGGGGCCACGGGCTCCACCACCGGCGAAGTCGTGTTCAACACGGCCATGACCGGTTACCAGGAAATCCTCACCGACCCGAGCTACTGCCAGCAGATCGTGACGCTCACGTACCCGCACATCGGAAACTACGGCGTCAATGAAGAAGACGTGGAAGCCGGCAAGGTTCACGCTGCCGGCCTGATCATCCGCGACCTGCCGCTGGTCGCGTCCAACTTCCGCACCCGCCAGACGCTGCCCGAGTACCTGCGCAGCCAGGGCGCCGTGGCGATCGCCAACATCGACACCCGCAAGCTCACACGCCTGCTGCGCACCAAGGGCGCGCAGAACGGCTGCATCATCGGCTTGGCCGCCGGCGAGCAGGTCACCCCGGCGTTGATCGACAAAGCCGTCGCTGCCGCCGCCAGCACGCCCAGCATGAGCGGGCTCGACCTGGCGAAAGTCGTGTCGGTCGGGCGCCCCTACGACTGGAGCCAGAGCGAATGGCACCTGGGCTCGGGCTACGGCGAGCGCAAGGCAAGCAAGTACCACGTCGTCGCGTTCGACTACGGTGTGAAGAAGAACATCCTGCGCATGCTGGCCGAGCGCGGTTGTGAGGTGACGGTGGTGCCGGCCAGGACGCCGGCCGCAGACGTGAAGAAGCTCGACCCCGATGGCGTGTTCCTGTCGAACGGTCCCGGCGACCCGCAGCCGTGCGACTACGCCATCGAAGCCACGCGCGAGCTGATCGAGGCGGGCTATCCCACTTTCGGCATCTGCCTGGGTCACCAGATCATGGCGCTCGCATCCGGGGCCAGGACCTTCAAGATGAAGTTCGGGCATCACGGCGCCAATCACCCGGTCAAGGACCTCGACAGCGGCCGAGTGAGCATCACGAGCCAGAACCACGGCTTCGCCGTCGACGAGAAGACACTGCCGCCCAACTTGCGCGCAACCCACGTGAGCCTGTTCGACGGCACGCTGCAGGGCCTGGCCCGCACCGACAAACCGGCATTCTGCTTCCAGGGCCACCCGGAAGCATCGCCCGGACCGCACGACATCGGCTACCTGTTCGACCGGTTCACCGGCCTGATGGACCAGGCTCAAGCGAAGAAGTAAGAGTAGAAATGCCCAAGCGAACCGACATCAAGAGCATCCTCATCATCGGCGCGGGGCCGATCATCATCGGCCAGGCCTGCGAGTTCGATTACTCCGGCGTGCAGGCCTGCAACGCGCTGCGCGAGGAAGGCTACAAGGTCATCCTGATCAACAGCAATCCGGCCACGATCATGACCGACCCGGCGACGGCCGACGTCACCTACATCGAGCCGATCACCTGGCAGACGGTCGAAAAGATCATCGCGCGGGAAAGACCCGACGCGATCCTGCCGACGATGGGCGGCCAGACCGCGCTCAATTGCGCGCTCGACCTGTGGCACCACGGCGTGCTCGCCAGGTACGGGGTCGAGCTGATCGGCGCCACGCCGGAAGCGATCGACAAGGCGGAGGACCGCCTGAAGTTCAAGGAGGCGATGACCGCTATCGGACTGGGCTCAGCGCGCTCGGGCATCGCCCATTCGATGGAAGAGGCCTGGGCGGTGCAAAAGGGCTTGGGCTTTCCCGTGGTGATCCGGCCGAGCTTCACGCTGGGCGGCACCGGGGGCGGCATCGCCTACAACCCGGAGGAGTTCGAGGTCATCTGCAAGCGCGGCCTGGAAGCCTCGCCCACCAGCGAGCTGCTGATCGAGGAATCGCTGGTCGGCTGGAAAGAGTTCGAGATGGAGGTGGTGCGCGACAAAGCCGACAACTGCATCATCATCTGCTCGATCGAGAACCTGGACCCAATGGGCGTGCACACCGGCGACTCGATCACCGTCGCGCCGGCGCAGACGCTGACCGACAAGGAATACCAGATCATGCGCAACGCCTCGATTGCGGTGCTGCGCGAGATCGGCGTCGACACCGGAGGCTCGAACGTCCAGTTCGCCATCAATCCCAAGGACGGGCGGATGATCGTGATCGAGATGAATCCGCGGGTGTCGCGGTCATCCGCGCTGGCCTCCAAGGCCACCGGCTTTCCGATCGCCAAGGTCGCGGCCAAGCTGGCGGTCGGCTACACGCTGGACGAATTGCGCAACGAGATCACCGGAGGCGCGACGCCGGCCAGCTTCGAGCCGAGCATCGACTACGTGGTCACCAAGATCCCGCGCTTTGCTTTCGAAAAGTTTCCCCAAGCCGATTCGCACTTGACGACTCAGATGAAGTCGGTCGGCGAAGTGATGGCCATCGGCCGCACCTTCCAGGAGTCGTTCCAGAAAGGGCTGCGCAGCCTGGAAGTCGGCGTCGACGGCATGAACGAGAAGACGCA
>DATNBX010000223.1:0-15723 GCA_035571795.1 Ramlibacter sp. | reverse complement strand
GCGACACCGAAATCGGCCAGGACCGGCGCGCCGGATGCGCGCATCAGGAAGTTCTCCGGCTTGACATCGCGGTGCACGATCGCGCGCCGGTGTGCCGCCGCCAGGGCGCCGGCCGCCTGCCGCAGCAGCGACACCGCGGTTTGTTCATCGACGCCGGCGCGCATCCGCTCGCGCAGGTTTCCCCCCGGCAGGTACTCCATCGCCAGGTAGGCGGGATCGCCGCCCGCGCTGTGTTCGACAACGCGCACCACATGTTCGTGCCGGATGCACGAGGAAATGGCGCACTCCGCGGCAAACGCCCGCCGGGCCGGCTCGCTTTGGGCGTTTTCGCGCTTGAGCACCTTGACAGCGACCTTGCCGCCGCGCCGCTCGTCGTCGGCCAGATAGATCCGCGCCACCCGTCCCGTGCCAATCAGGCGGCCGACCCGATAGCCGTCGATCGAGGGCAGCGGTTCGTGATGCACGGGCGACAGCATGATTCAAAAGCCTCGTTGCGCCAGATCGTCGATCAGGGCCTGGGCGCTCGCGTAGCGCCGGTCGCGGTCCTTCGCCATCAAGCGATCGAGCACCGGCTGCAGCACCTGATCCGCCGGTCCGAGCACCGGAACCGGGGCGCCGATGTGCAGTTCGAGCAGAGCCTGTGTCGAAGCGGCCTCGTAGGGCTTGCGTCCGGTCAGCATTTCGTACGTGAGCACGCCCAGGCTGTAAAGGTCGCAGCGGGCATCCACGAGCAGCCCTTGCGCCTGCTCCGGGCTGAGATAGGACGGTGTGCCGACCACGTCGCCGTTGCCGGTATCCATCATCAGCATGGAGACCTGCTTGGCGATGCCGAAATCGGCCAGCGCGATCGAGCCGTCCTGGCGCAGCATCAGGTTGTCCGGCTTGAGGTCGCGATGGACGATTCCGGCCGCATGGATGGCCGCCAGGCCAGCCGCAATCTGCTTGAGGTAGGAAACGGCAGTGGGCAGGTCGGTCCTCCTGCGCAGGCGCGCGCGCAGATCGCCGCCGGAAAAATATTCCATCGCGATGTAGGCATGCCCGGCGGAAAAATCCTGCCGGAAGATGCGCGCCACGTTCGGATGATTGACCTGCGCCAGCAGGGCGAATTCCTGGATGAAGCGCTGCAGGCCGTCGTCGCCGGAGATGTTGTCCAGGCGCATGATCTTCAGCACCTGAGGCGGACCCCCCTCCTGCGTCTCGGCCAGAAAGACCTTGGCCATCCCGCCCGCGCCGATCTGGCGCAGGATCCGGTAGCCCTCGATCAGGAAATGCGTCGCGGGGGCCGTTCCCGAATGGCTGTGCCCGGCAATGGGCATGTCCAGCGGCGGATCGAACCCCTGCCCGTTCAGCGTGAGGGCGTCGCGCAGCATCTGGAACATCTGCGGCGGCGTTTTCGAGCCCTTGCGCGGCACCAGCCCGGTGATCTCGACAATGTCTATGAATGAATCGTCGGGTGGGCCGACCGAGCCGATCCGGCCGGCTTCGGCACGCCCCGCGGCGGCCCGAAGCGTGCGTGCGGAAGCCGCCACGCTCCAGCGCAGGTCGCTTGCGGTCACTTCCAGCAACCGCGCGATCTCGACTGCCTCGCCGACGGCGTGCACCATCCCGTTGGCGCGGCTGCCGCGGCCGCTGATCTCTGCGCCGCCGAGATTCACACCCACCGCCAGCGTCAGCATGGGCATTTGCGGAGACCGTCCGGCGATCCGTGCGGCCAGCTGTACCGACTCGTACACGGCGAGGATCGCTGCGTGCAGGCCGCGCTGCGCGTGGTCCGGTTTGTGGGTGTCCGGCTTGTTGGAAAAGACCGCGAGAATGGAGTCCGGCCGGCGTTGTGCGATTTCACCGCCGAGCTTCGAAACCGGGTCCGAAAGAATGCGCCGGGCCTCGTTGACGAATGCCGTCAGTTCGTCGCCGGACAATTGCGCGCAGACCGCCGCGAAGTTATGCAGCCGGGCATAGACAAAGGTAGCGACGGATTTCCGGGCCCACTGTCCGGTGGTGCGAGATCGCGCGGATTTAGCCGAGGCAGGCCTCGGATCGGGGGACATAGGTTCCGTTCAAACTCAGCCAATGAGGGCCACTACCTAAGGCCATTACCTAATTTACAAATTCCCTTTTAACTGCTTGGGCTCGACTCTACCAGCCGAGTCAAATGCGGGCCGGAACTGAAAGAATACAAGTTAATACCAAGCACCTAGGCTCACTCGACCGTAACTTGGTAATGGTTGACTAAACTCAACAGCCGTGCCCGAAAAAGTACACATACCGAGCGAAAAAGCGACGGCCAACTGTTGGTTAGGCCACGTATCGATGTGTATCTGAACGAAACATTCGTAATCTGAACCGGCATTCGAAAGCAAGCAGATGACGCAAAAAGCATTCGACGCGTCCAAACTGACGCCATCCCGACAAGCCGCCTCATCGGCTGGAGCGGGCCCCGCGCCTGCGGCCTCGGCCGGTCGAGTCGTCCTGGTCGCGGGCGCTTCCGGCCTGGTCGGCCGGGAAATCCTGCAGGGGCTGCTGGGCGACCGCTCGGTTGCGGCGGTGCATTCGCTCGGCCGCCGGGAATTGCCGGTCCAGCACCCCAAACTCGCACAGCACCGAGTCGACTTCAGGGCGTTGCCGGCGCTACCGCCGCTAAACGAGGCCTTCATCGCGCTGGGCACCACCATCAAGGTGGCGGGCAGCCAGGAGGCATTCCGCGCGGTGGACTACGACGCGGTCATCGCCGTGGCCAAAGCCGCGAAAGCGGCCGGAGCGACGCGCTTGGGCGTAGTGAGCGCCATGGGTGCGAATTCGCGCTCCGGGCTGTTCTACAACCGCGTCAAGGGCGATACCGAGGCGGCATTGTCGGCGCTCGATTTCGCAACGCTCGTCATCGCGCGGCCATCGTTCCTCGCCGGCGACCGGGAATCTCTCGGTCAGCCGGTCCGCAGCGGCGAGGGACTGGCGCTGAATGTCTCACGCTGGCTCGCACCGCTGATTCCGGACAACTACCGGTCGATCGACTCGAGGTGCGTCGCCCGCGCCTTGTTGAAAACGGTACCCGTCACGCGGGGGCCGCGCGTCCTGCTCTCAGGCGAGATGCGGCGCTTCTGACGCTGTCATGACGGACCTCATCAGATTGCGGATAAGGTCCGCGATGACGGCTATCCCTTGACCGCGCCCATCGTCAGTCCCTTGACGACGTACCTCTGGAAAACCATCGTCAGCAAGATCGCTGGTGCCATGATCGCAACGGCCGCGGCCATGACGCCGCCCCAGTCAACTTCGGCATAGGAAATGAAGTTATAGACGGCGATCGGCAGCGTCTTCGTCTTTTCCATGCTGAGCACCTGGGAAAACATGAAGTTGTTCCAGGAAAAGATGAAAGACAGCGTCATTGCCGTGATGATGCCCGGGCCGCAGAGCGGCAGAATGATCCGGAGGAATGCGTACTGGCGCGTGGCGCCGTCGACCATCGCCGATTCCTCGAGTTCGCGTGGAATCGTGCTGAAATAGGTCGACATGATCCAGACAACGATCGGCAGCGAAATCAGCATGTGCGAAAGAATCAGCGCCACATAGCTGTCCATCAGGCCTAGCCGGGAGAAGATGATGTACCACGGCATCAGGAAAGAAATGCCGGGCATCAGCCGCGCAAGCAGGATGAATACCGCAAGCTTGTTTTGCGCGTAGCGTGAGATCGAATAGGCGGCTGGCAGTCCGAGCACAAGCGACAGACCGACGGACACCGCGCCGACGATCGTCGAGTTCATGAAATATTTCAGGAAGTCCTGCTCCTCGAAGACCTTGCGGTAATTCTGCAGGGTCGGCACGAAGAAGAGCTTGGGCGGCCAGGCTGTGATGTCGACCTGTGTCTTGAAGGAAGAGGACAGCATCCACAGAAACGGGAACAGCACGACAAGCGCAATGACGGCCACGAGCAGGTAGAAAAGCATGCTCGATACGAATTTGTTTTTCATCGGCGGGGTCCTCAGAGTTCGGACGCCGCGCGCAACTTCATGATGCCGAGGCTGCACAACAGAACGACCAGGAAGAGAACCACCAGAATGACCGACGCCTGACCCATGCGGAAATACTCGAAGCTGTACTTGAAGCCCATGATGTTGAGCGTTTCCGAAGCGTAGCCGGGACCTCCGCCGGTCATCGCGAAAATGATGTCGAAGGTCTTCAGGGCATCGATCAGGCGCAGGATCATCGCTGTCAGGATGACCGGCATGACCAGGGGGATGGTGACATAGCGCAGGATCTGCCATTCGCTCGCCCCGTCCACGCGCGCCGCCTCGGTCGGCTCTTCCGAAAGGCCGGCCAGGCCGGCGAGCACGATGAGCGTGATCATCGGCGTCCACTGCCAGACGTCGACCAGAATCAGCGACATCAGGACCGTCTTCTCGCTTGAAACCCAGCGCCCCTGGGGGAACCCGAGCGCGTCCAGAGCGAAATTGAGCAGACCGATGGTTGGATCGTAAAAGAGGTTGAAGACAATGCCCACCGCCACCGGCGTGGCGACGAGCGGCAGCAAAAGGAGCAGCTTGGCCACGCTCTTGCCGAAAAAGGCCCGATTCAGAATGATGGCGATGGTGACGCCCAGGAACGCCTCGATCGCAACGGCAAAGACCGTGAAGGTGAATGTCCGGCCCAGCGCGTGGAGAAAGCGCGGTTCGGCAAGGACGCGCACGTAGCTGCCCACTCCGACAAATTCAGCCGGCATTCCCGAGGTGAGATTCCAGTTGCTGAAGCTCAGGTACAGGGTGTACAGGACGGGGAACACCATCAGCGCAGCGATGAAGATGATGGCCGGAAGCGGAAACAATATCCGCAGATTCCGTTCGGCAAAGCTTGACCGGGTCATGGGCCTCCGCGCGATATATCAGTGAGCCATCCTGTCCATGTTGGCGCCGGGCCATCCGTTGTGGCGAATGGCCCGGTTCGCAAGCCATGACGCGTTTACTTGCCGAATTCGCCCGAGTCCTTCAAGAGTTCGTTCACGCGATCGACCTTCTCCTTGGCCATCTTCTCGACGTTGGCCGAGGTACCCTTGGTGTTGATCGACTCGATGATCAGTTCGCCGATCAGGTCGCGCGCCTCGCCGACGGCACTCATGTACGGACGGTCAACCGGTGTGCCATTCTTGGCGGCAAATGCGCGGGTCGCGATCAGGCCGGGATTCATCTTGCTGCGGACGACCGGTTCGTCCCACACCGAAGAGCGTGCCATCGTGATGTTGCCCATCATGCCCTTGATGGCCATTTCCTTGCTCGAGGCCCAGTCCAGGAACTTGATGGCCATGTCAGGTTTCTTCGACTGACTGGCAACGGCGACACCCCACGACGAGACGATAAATGGAGCGTTCGTCTTGGGACCGGCCGGAAAGTTGGCAATGGCGAAATTTTCCACCGGAATCTGTGTCTTGGACGGATCGACGATCTGGCCGTAGAACACCGAAGCGTCGGTCCACATCGCCACCTTGCCCGCCTGGAACAGCGGCATGATGTTCTCCCATGACATCGAGGTCACGCCCTTCGGCCCGTAGCTGCCCAGAAGCCTGCCATAAAAGCGCGTGGCGTCAAGCGCGGCCTTTGAATTGAAGACCGCAGTGCCCTTGTCCAGATATTGGCCGCCGTAGTTGTACACATAACTGGACAACTGCGTTACGGCCGCCGCGCCCTTGCCGCGCGAGGCGAAGCCGGCGACGCTTTCCGAATTGAGCTTCTTGGCCGCCGCCTCGAGCTCATCGAAATTGGCCGGTACCTTCAAGCCAGCTTGCTGCAACAGATCCTTGCGATAGTAGAGAACCTGCCACTCGGTGACGAGCGGCACGATGTAAGGTTTGCCGCCGAAGGACGCGGCATTCATGATGTTCTTGGGATAGTCGGCGAAGTCGTAGCCGGTCAGCGGCGCATACCAGCCATTCTTGGCGAACATCTTGCCTTCCTGCAGCGGCCGCGTCATGAAGACATCAACCGTGGACGACTTGGTGGCGAATTCGGTCGTCAGTTTTTGGGTGAGTTGGCTTTCCTGCAGGCTTTCGACATTGACCTTGATGCCGGTGGATTTCTCGAACTGGGGAATCGACTGCTTGAGCAAGTCCCCATATGGATGATTGGCCAGCAACACGCGGATTTCACCAGACTGCGCCGCAGCGCCTGCGGAGATGCATAGCGAAGATAGCGCCAGCAGGGTTTTTGACAGTTTATTTCTCATTCAGTCGCTCCAGGTTAAATTGCAATGAACCAACAAGCCTCCCGTAGCTGAGCAAGCGGCGCCCAGTGCGGGCACAGATGTCCGAATCCCCAATCGCTAAACGATTGCGCGCGACGAGACTTTGTCGAAAACATGGGTCTTGGCCATCTTGAAATCGATCTGGATCGTCTCGCCGGCCGAGATCGGCCGATCGGGAACCGCCATGCGCGCAACCAACGCATGCTCGCCGCAGGTCAGGTGGGCGAAGATTTCCGATCCGAGCAACTCGATCACCTCAGACTTGGCCGTGACCATATTGCCGGCATCGCCTCCTGGCTCGTGCAGGGAGATATCTTCCGGGCGCACGCCAAAGACGACCTCCTTGCCGGTGTTCGCTTCAAGACGAGTCCGGAAGGCATCCGGCACCTTCACCTTGAAGCTGCCACCATCGATCAAGAGCGTGCCGGCTTCCGCGACGACCCTGACGTCAAAGAAATTCATCGCCGGGGAGCCGATGAAGCCGGCGACGAAATGGTTGGCCGGTTGTAAATAGACTTCCATCGGCGCGCCGCTCTGCAGCAGCACGCCCTTGCTCATGATGAAAATGCGTTCGGCCATGGTCATTGCCTCGACCTGGTCGTGCGTGACGTAGATCATCGTCGCGCCCAGGCGCTGGTGCAGCTTGCTGATCTCCGCGCGCATCGCCACCCGCAGCTTGGCATCCAGGTTCGACAGCGGCTCATCGAACAAGAAAACCTTGGGCTTGCGCACGATGGCCCGGCCCACCGCGACTCGCTGTCGTTGGCCGCCCGACAACTCCTTCGGCTTCCTGTCCAGCAACTCGTTGAGTCCGAGAATTTCGGAAGCCTCCTCGACGCGGGCATTGATTTGCGCCTGGGACAGTCTGCGGATTTTCAGGCCGAAACCCATGTTCTCGCGCACGTTCATGTGCGGGTAGAGTGCGTAATTCTGGAAGACCATTGCGACGTCCCGATCCCTCGGCTCCAGGTCGTTGACCAGCGTGTCACCGATGTAGATCTCGCCGGAGCTGATCGATTCAAGGCCGGCGATCATGCGCAGCGCGGTCGACTTGCCGCAGCCCGAAGAACCCACAAGGACGGCAAATTCCTGGTCCCGGATTTCGATCGAAAGATCGTCGACGGCCTTTACCTTTCCGTACTGCTTCACCACGTTCCTCAGGGTCACCTTGGCCATCTCATTCCCTCGATATCTGACTTCCGCATCCCTCGCAGGTCAGTCAGCCCGCCTTCAGGCGCGATGCGGGGCTGTGCAGGCTGGGGAGTTTCTTGCGGTTGGCCAGCACCTGCTCGATGTCCTCGCGGGCGCCGTCGATCAGCACGACGATGGCCTTCTCGGCCTTGGCCGCGTTGCGCGCTATCACAGCGTCCAGCACGGCCCGGTGCAGCGGCAGGGAAGTGCGCGGGCCGTCCTTGCGGGCGGTGGAAATCTCGAAGCTGGTGCGCAGCAGTGCGCCCAGCGCCTTGCTCATTTGCACGATCAGGCGGTTGCGGCAGGCGCGCAGCAGCCCCTGGTGGAACGCCAGGTCGTGGGTGACATAGTCGCCGCCTTCCTCCACTGCCCGCCGCATGCCTTCGTAGGCCGCCTCGATCCGGGCGATGTCCTGCGCGGTGGCGCGCTCGGCGGCCATGCGCACGGCCGCGGGCTCGACGATGCGGCGCAGGTCCTGCAGGTCGCGCAGGAATTCGCGGGTCAGCCCCGCCTTGGATTTCCAGAGGATGACGTCCGGGTCGAACCAGTTCCATTGCTCCTCCGGCAGCACCCGGGTGCCGACCTTCGGGCCGGTGGAGACCAGGCCCTTGGCTGCCAGCGACTTCACCGATTCCCTGATCACCGTGCGGCTGACCCCCAGCTCCTCGCACAGCTTGGGCTCCGCGGGAATGGAGGTACCGGCCGCATAGCGTCCGGCAACGATCGCCTCACCGAGATGGTCGACCGTATTGCCGTGGACGTTTTTCATCGTTGCCATCTGGGAAATGGTGTGACGATATTACCATTGACTTAGACCGGCCCGGGTTTACCCTTCCAGGCACTGTCGAGCCGCTACGCCCAGTCAAACCGCCTTACCGGTTGATGCTGATGACGCAGTGTTTTTTTCATGCTACAAGGTCGCTGGCTTTCCATTCACCAACACGCCTGGAGACTATGGCCGCGGTCCAAATCAGAAGGGTCGAAAAATACTTCGGCGCGACCCAGATCATCCGAGGCGTGGACATCGACATGGAGGACGGGCAGTTCACCGTCCTGGTCGGGCCGTCCGGCTGCGGCAAGTCGACCCTGCTGCGCATGATCGCGGGCCTGGAGGAAATCAGCCACGGCGAGATCCTGATCGGCGGCAAGGTCGTGAACGACATGATGCCGAAGGAACGCGACATCGCCATGGTGTTCCAGAACTACGCGCTGTACCCGCACATGACGGTACGCGACAACATGACCTTCAGCCTGATGCTGTCGCGCCAGCCCAAGGAGGTCGCCAACGAGCGGGTCCGCAAGGCCGCCGACATCCTCGGGCTGAACGACCTGCTGGACCGCTATCCGCGCCAGCTCTCGGGCGGCCAGCGGCAGCGGGTGGCGATGGGCCGCTGCATCGTGCGCGACCCGCAGGTGTTCCTGTTCGATGAGCCCCTGTCCAACCTGGACGCCAAGCTGCGGGTGCAGATGCGCACCGAAATCAAGGAACTGCACCAGCGCCTGAACACCACTTCGGTCTACGTCACGCACGACCAGATCGAGGCCATGACGATGGCGGACAAGATCGTCGTCATGCGCGACGGCATCGTCGAGCAGACCGGCTCGCCGCTGGAGGTGTACGACCGCCCGGCCAACCTGTTCGTGGCCGGCTTCATCGGCTCGCCGGCGATGAATTTCATGCCGGGCGTTCTCAGGAGCTCCGGCAACGGCGCGCAGGTGGAGTTTGCAGACGGCATCTCATTGCCGATCCCTGCCGGGGCAAGCGGCGAGGACGGTCAGAAGGTCGTCTACGGCACCCGGCCCGAGCACATCGCCTTGGCCGCCGGCGATGACGGCGTGCCGAGCGAAGTCGTGGTGGTCGAACCCACCGGCGCCGACACGCAGGTTTTCACCAGGATCGCGGGACTGGAGGTTGCAACGGTGTTCCGCGATCGCCATGCCTTCCGGCCCGGCGAAATGATCCGTCTGCGCCCCGATCCGGCGCGCGCCCACCTGTTCGACGCCGCCAGCGGCGCGCGGCTGAAGCACTGAGCATTGAAACAGGCAGCCGCTCCCCCGTTTTTTTTTGACCACCCCAGGAGATGACCATGTCCTACGACAACCGGCGAAGGTTCCTCAAGAAAACATCGGCCGCGGCTGCGGCCGTCTCCGTGCCCATGCTGTGGCCCAGCGGCGCACTGGCGCAGTGGAGCAACCAGCCCGAGAAAGGCGCCAAGCTGAGGGTGCTGCGCTGGAAGCGCTTCGTGCAGGGCGATGAAGACCAGTACATGGTCAACGTCAAGAAATTCACGCAGACCACCGGCATCGAAGTGCGCGTGGACAACGAGGGCTGGGAAGACGTGCGGCCCAAGGCGGCGGTGGCCGCGAACGCCGGCGCCGGTCCCGACATCATCCTGTCGACCAACGACGACGCCAACCTGTACCCGGAGAAGCTGGTCGACGTCACCGACCTGGCGAACTACCTGGGCAAGAAGTACGGCGGCTGGTATCCGGTGTGCGAGCAGTACCTGAGGCCGGATGGCAAGAAATGGGTCGGGGTGCCTCTCGGCGTCGCCGGCAATTGCGTTGTCTATCGCGAAAGCCAGGTCAAGGCAGCGGGGTTCGACAGCTTTCCCAAAGACACCGACGGCTTCCTGAAGCTCATGAAAGCGCTGAAGGAAAAGGGGACGCCCGGCGGATTCGCCTTGGGCCATGCCAGCGGCGACCAGGCCTGGTCCCACTGGCTGGTGTGGGCCTTCGGGGGCAAGCTGGTCGATGACAAGAACAAGGTCGTGATCAACAGCCCCGAGACGATCAAGGCTCTGGAATTCGGGAAGGAGTTGTATCCCACGTTCGTGCCGGGCACGCTGTCATGGCTGGACCCGAACAACAACAAGGCCTTCCTGGACAACCAGATCAGCGTCACGGCCAACGGCATCTCGATCTACTACGCCGCCAAGATGTCGACGGATCCGAAGCTGCAGGAAATGGCCAAGGACATCCAACACGTGCATTTTCCGATCGGCCCGGCCGGTGTGCCCACCGAGTTCAACATTTTCTTCAACCAGATGATCTTCAAGTACACCAAGTACCCGAAGGCCGCCAAGGAATTCATCCGCTTCATGATGGAGCAGGAGCAGTACGGCCCGTGGATGCAGGCGAGCATCGGCTACACCTGCCAGCCGCTCAAGGCCTACGAGTCCAATCCGATCTGGACCGCCGATCCTAAGCACACGCCCTACCGGGACTGCATCAAGATCATGCGGCCGGTGGGCTTTGGCGGGAAGATGGGGTACGCGTCAGCGGCAAGCATCGCCGACTTCATCATTCTTGACATGGTCGCCGAGGCGGCGAGCGGCTCCAAGTCGCCCAAGGAAGCCGCCGAGCGCGCGCAAAAACGCGCCGAGCGCTACTACAACGTCTGATGCGTCCCACAGTTCCCGCCGCCGCTCAGCCTGCGCTTCCCGCCGGGCGCGGCGGGGCGGGCGGGCTGCTGCACCATCTGCAAGGCAGCCGCAACCTGATGGGCATGCTCTTCATGTTCCCGGCGGGTATCCTGCTGCTGGTGTTCCTCACCTATCCGCTCCTGCTGGGCGTGTGGCTGGGGTTCACCGATACCAAGATCGGGCGCGCCGGGGCGTGGATCGGGCTCGAGAACTACGGGTTCCTGTGGGGCGACGAAGTCACGCGCCTGGCCCTCTTCAACACACTGCTCTACACGTTCGTGGCGAGCGTGGTGAAGTTCGGGCTGGGCCTGTGGCTGGCGCTGCTGCTCAACGAGAAGCTGCCGTTCAAGACATTCTTCCGCACGGTAATTCTGCTGCCGTACATCGTTCCCACCGCGCTGTCCGCGCTCGCGTTCTGGTGGATCTACGACGCGCAGTTCTCGGTGATCAGCTGGGTGCTCGTCAAACTCGGCTGGATCACGACCTACATCGATTTCCTGGGCAACCCGTGGAACGCCCGCCTGTCGACGATCGCCGCCAACATCTGGCGCGGCGTGCCGTTCGTCGCCATCACGCTGCTGGCGGGGCTGCAGACGATCTCGCCGTCGCTGCACGAGGCGGCGGCGATCGACGGCGCGACCGGCTGGCAGCGTTTCCGCTACATCACGCTGCCGCTGCTGACGCCGATCATTGCGGTGGTGATGACCTTCTCGGTGCTGTTCACGTTCACCGATTTCCAGCTGATCTACGTGCTCACGCGCGGCGGCCCGCTCAATGCGACCCACCTGATGGCCACGCTGTCGTTCCAGCGCGCGATTCCCGGCGGATCGCTCGGCGAAGGCGCCGCGATCGCCATCGCGATGGTGCCGTTCCTGCTGGCAGCCATCCTGTTCAGCTATTTCGGCCTGCAGCGGCGCAAGTGGCAGCAGGGCGGCAGCGATACCTGAGGCCGAAATGAAACAGGGCGATATCGACACCCAGGGCATGGACTTCCTGCAGAAGCTGCCCCGGCGCGTCGTCACCGTCTACATCCCGCTCGCGATCTTCGTGTTCGTGATGCTGTTCCCGTTCTACTGGATGGGGATCACGGCCTTCAAGCCCGACCAGGAGCTGATCTCGCGCGAAGGCAATCCCTTCCTGGTGGCCGCGCCTACGCTCGCCCACTTCAAGAAGCTGATCTTCGACACGTCCTATCCGGACTGGCTCTGGAACACCATCCTCGTTTCGGTGGTGTCGACCTTCGCGTCGCTGGCGGCAGCCGTGCTAGCGGCGTATGCCATCGAGCGGCTTCGCTTCCAGGGCGCGCGCCAGGTGGGGCTGAGCATCTTCCTGGCCTATCTCGTGCCGCCTTCGATCCTGTTCATTCCGCTGGCCCACCTGGTGTTCCAGCTGGGGCTGTTCGACACGCGCTGGGCGCTGATCCTGACGTATCCCACTTTCCTGATCCCGTTCTGCACGTGGCTGCTGATGGGGTATTTCCGCACCATCCCGTACGAACTGGAAGAGTGCGCGCTGATCGACGGCGCCACCCGCTTCCAGATCCTGTGGAAGATCATCCTGCCGCTCTCGGTCCCCGGACTGATCTCGGCGGGCATCTTCGCCTTCACGCTGTCGTGGAACGAGTTCATCTACGCGCTGACGTTCGTTTCATCGTCGGAAGTCAAGACCGTCTCGGTCGCCGTCGTCACCGAACTGGTGGAAGGCGACGTCTATCACTGGGGCCCGCTGATGGCAGGCGCCCTGCTCGGATCGCTGCCGGTGGCGGTCATCTATTCCTTCTTCGTCGAGTACTACGTCTCGGGCATGACCGGCGCGGTGAAGGAATAGCCGCCTGAGGGACCACCTCGCGGTGGCCCCAAGTTCTTGCGATCGTGGCGTTGCAGGCGACCACCTCGCGAAGGCGGCCGGTGGAACTTGCGTTCTCCGGCGCACGCTCGCGGGCGCCTGCCCGGGTTCGCCAGCATCATGGCGTCAACCTGGTTGCTTGCACGCTCGCTCCGTAGCAACCGCGAATGGGCCTGCGCCCGCAAGTACGCACCACCCGCCTTAACGAATGGCTAGGCGCGCGGAGGGAGATGCCCTTCGAGCGAGGCAACGCCACGTAGGGTCGGTGGTTTGGGTGTCCGGGCGCAGGTCCATTCGCGTTGTGACAGCGGTGGAAAACCCAAGCAGTGTTGACGCCAATTACGTTCGGTTGCTGCAATGCACCGCCGCGAGCGTGCACCGGAGAACGGACACCCGGACCGCCGGCCCTGCCCAGATGCAGGCGTATCTCTTGGCGATCGAACGGACACCCGGACCGCCGGCCCTGCCCATGTGCAGGCGTGTCTTCGGCGAGCGAAACCCATGAACGGACGAGCTGCTACGGCCCAGTTGGGCACCTCCAATAGTCGTACCATAATATGTTCTACGGCCCAGGCACGCGATGGGCCACCCCACGTCGAAAGCTGAAAATGAGTGACAAACCGCGGAAGAAACCCGAAGAACTTCGCAGCCAGCAGTGGTTCGGCCGGCAGGACCGCGACGGCTTCAACTACCGCAGCTGGGTCAAAGGCAAGGGCGTGCCGCACGACCAGTTCGACGGCCGTCCGGTCATCGGCATCTGCAACACCTTCAGCGAATTGACGCCCTGCAACAGCCATTTCCGCACGCTGGCCGAGCAGGTCAAGTTCGGCGTTTACGAGGCCGGCGGCTTCCCGCTGGAATTCCCGGTCATGTCGCTGGGCGAGACGCTGCTGCGGCCGACGGCGATGCTGTACCGCAACCTCGCCAGCATGGACGTGGAGGAATCGATCCGCGGCAACCCGATCGACGGCGTGGTGCTGCTGATGGGCTGCGACAAGACCACCCCCTCGCTCGTGATGGGCGCGGCGAGCGTGGATATCCCAACCATCGGCGTTTCCGGCGGACCCATGCTGAGCGGCAAATGGCGCGGCCAGGAACTCGGTTCGGGCACCGGCGTCTGGAGCATGAGCGAGCAGGTACGCGCCGGCACGCTCAAGCTGCAGGATTTCTTCGAGGCCGAGAGCTGCATGCACCGCAGCCACGGCCACTGCATGACGATGGGCACTGCGTCGACCATGGCCAGCATGGTCGAGGCGCTGGGCATCGGGCTGCCGGGCAACGCAGCCTACCCCGCTGTCGACGGCCGGCGCAACGTGCTGGCGCGCATGGCGGGACGGCGCATCGTGGACATGGTGCACGAGGACCTGAAGCTCTCGAAAATCCTCACACGGCAGGCCTTCGAGAACGCGATCAGGACGCTGGCCGCGATCGGCGGGTCCACCAACGCCGTCATCCATCTGATCGCGATCGCGCGGCGCATCGGCGTGGAACTCGCGATCGAGGACTTCGACCGGCTGGCCAGCGAGCTGCCGTGCCTGGTGAACCTGCAGCCTTCCGGCAAGCACCTGATGGAGGATTTTTGCTACGCCGGCGGCCTGCCCGTCGTAATGAAGGAGATCGCGCGGCACCTGCACCTGGATGCCGTCACCGCCAACGGCAGGAAGGTCGGCGAGAACATCGCCGATGCGCAGAACTGGGACACCGAGGTGATCCAGCCGCTGGAGCGCCCGTTCAAGGACAAGGCCGGCATCGCGGTGCTGCGCGGCAACCTGGCGCCGCGCGGCGCCGTGATCAAGCCCAGCGCGGCCACGCCGGCGCTGATGGTGCACAAGGGGCGCGCCGTCGTGTTCGAGAACATCGAGGACTTCCACCGGCGCATCGACGACGAGAACCTGGACATCGACGAGAACTGCGTGATGGTGCTGAAGAACTGCGGTCCCAAGGGCTACCCGGGCATGGCCGAGGTCGGCAACATGCCGCTGCCGCCGAAGGTATTGCGCCGCGGCATCACCGACATGGTGCGCATCAGCGACGGCCGCATGAGCGGTACGGCCTACGGCACGGTGGTGCTGCACACCGCGCCGGAAGCGGCCGCCGGCGGGCCGCTGGCGGTCGTGCACAACGGCGACCTGATCGAACTGGACGTACCGAACCGCCGCATCCAGCTGCACATCAGCGACGAAGAGCTGGCGCGCCGGCTGGCGCAATGGAAAGCGCCAGAGCCGCCCCTGCAGTCCGGTTACTGGAAGCTGTATATCGACCATGTGTTGCAGGCCGACGAAGGCGCCGACCTGGACTTCCTGGTGGGCAAGCGCGGTGCTTTCGTGCCGCGCGACAATCATTAGTTGCCCATGAAGCGCCTGGTCGGCCTCGACTGGGGCACGTCATCGCTGCGTGCGGCCTTGTTCGATCGTCAAGGACAGGTGGTGCAGGAGCGGGAGCTGCCGCGCGGCATTCTCACGGTTGCGACCGGCGAATTTCCAGTGGTATTTCACGAGGCATGCGGCGACTGGCTGCGTCCGGACACCATGGCCCTGCTGGGCGGAATGGTGGGCAGCCGCCAGGGCTGGCTGGAAGCGCCCTACTGCCCCTGCCCCGCCGGCTTCGCCGACATCGCCGCCCGGCTGCAATGGCTGGAGCCGGGGCGCATCGCGATCGTGCCCGGCCTGAACTGCGAAACCCAGGGCGTGCCCGACGTGATGCGCGGCGAGGAAACGCAGGTGTTCGGCGCGTTGCAATTGCTGGGGCTCGAGCACGGCCTGTTCGTGCTGCCCGGTACGCACAGCAAGTGGGTTCGCGTCGCCGCAGGGCGGATCGAATCGTTCCGCACTTTCATGACTGGTGAGTTCTACGCGCTGCTGCGGTGGCACTCGATCCTGGCGCGAACGCTGCCGGCAGCCGACGGCGAACTCGATGCGACGGCCTTCCTGCGCGGCGTCGAGCACGCGCTCGCAACCGGCAACCTGCTGCATTCGGCCTTCAGCGCGCGCACGCTGTCGCTGCTCGATCGGCTGGCAGCCGACGCGATGCCGAGCTA
>DATNBX010000222.1:0-6454 GCA_035571795.1 Ramlibacter sp. | reverse complement strand
GGGTTTCCTCCAGTGTCATGGGAGTTCCTTTCCTATGAGGGGTCGAGGGAGTAGAGGCGCAGTTGGCACACGCAAGGGCAACTGCGAGCGTGATTCCAAGCAGAGTGCGCCTGGAAGATGTGTTTGAGGATTTCATACTTTGCGTCTCACGTGCATTCCAGAAGGCGTCACGACTGCCGAAGCTCGCGGCGCAGGATCTTGCCGACCGTCGATTTCGGCAGCGCCTCGACGAAGGTGACGTGGCGAGGGACCTTGTACGCGGCCAGGTTCGCGCGGCAATGCGCCTCGACTTGGGCCGACAGCAGGCCGGCATGGCGCCGGACCACGAACAGATGCGGGGTCTCGCCGGAGCGGGCGTCCGGCACGCCGATACAGGCGCATTCGACAATCTCGGGCATTCCCGCGACCACGGCCTCGATCTCGTTCGGATAGACGTTGAAGCCGGACACCAGGATCATGTCCTTCTTGCGATCGACCATGTACATGAAGCCGGCCGGGTCCATGGTCACAACGTCGCCGGTCTTGAACCAGCCGTCGTCCGTAAAGGCCTTGGCGGTCTCGTCGGACCGCTGCCAGTACCCGGCAAAGAGTTGAGGCCCGCGCAACAGCAACTCCCCCGCGGCTCCGAGCTGAACATCGCGACCATCTTCGCTGACGATGCGCACGTCCGTCGAGGGCACAGGAATTCCTATGGTGCCGTTGCGACCCGGCGGATTGAAGGTCGCGCTGGGCGAGGTCTCGGTCAGGCCGTAGCCTTCCGTGATCGGCGGCCCTCCAGCGTCCTCCCAGCGCCGCGCGACGGCGCCTTGAACCGACGCGCCAGCGCCCGTGACCAGTCGGGTGCCCGAAAAGTCGACCGACGACAGCTCGGGGGCGTCGACGAGCGCGTTAAAGAGCGTGTTGACGCCGATGAACATGCTGAACGGGCCGCGTTTCATTTCGGCAATCACGCTCGAAAGATCACGCGGGTTGGGGACCAGCCGATTGTTGCCACCCAGCGCGAGGCTCAGGAGGGAAACGGCGAGCGGGTATACGTGGTACAGCGGAAGCGGCGTGACGATGGACAGGCCTTCCGAAGGCAGGGACAGGCACATCCACGACATCATCTGTCGCAGGCTCGCGCATACGCTGCGGTGCGTCAGCACCGCTCCCTTTGACACGCCGGTCGTTCCGCCCGTGTACTGCAGGAAGGCCGCGTCTCCTGGTTGCGGCGGCAGGCACTCGATCGCGGAGGCGTGGCCGATTTGGAGCGCCCTTCCCATCGGCGTCTCCGGCGCAGTCTGGGCCAGCGCAGCCTCGGCCGACCCGTCGACGGCACGTTCGCCCGTCTCGCGTGCCTGTGCCGCGGAATGAAGCCCGGCAATGGGCGTGGTGACGATCTGGCGCACCGCGGTGCGCGGCACGAGGGGAAGCAGTACCGGTCGGAGCGATTCCGCGGCGACGATCAGACTGGCGCCGGAATCGGCGAGCTGCTGCTCGACTTCACGTGGCGTGTACAGCGGATTGACGGTGACCACCGCCATCGATGCGCGAAGGACGCCGGCCATCGCAATCATGAAGGGGGCGCAGCTCGGCAGCATCAAGGCGACCCGATCCCCCGGCCGCAGGCCGATGGCCAGCAAATAGCGCGCGAATGCCCCGGAGAGCCGGTCCAAATCGGCGTAGCTGAAAGAGTCGCTCGCGCAAGTCAACGCAGTCCGGTCTGACTGCGTCGCGAAGGCTCGCTCCAGGATGGTGACGAGGGTTTCCTTCTCGTCGATCGTGATGTCATGCGGCAGCCCCTGCGGGTAGGAGGCATGCCAGCGCCGTGCTTCCATTTCTTTGTCTCCTTTGAATCGTGTCGTCGCGGTCCCGCCTCGGCACTCAGGCCAGCGCTTCCCGCACGAAGTCGAGGCGGTCCTGGCCGAAGAACATCTCGTCGCCGACGAAGGTGGTCGGCGCGCCAAACGCGCCGCGGCGGACGGCTTCCTCCGTGGTAGCACGTAACACGGCCTTCACTTCGGGGTCGCTCGTGAGGCGCTCGATCTGGACCGCCGGGAATCCGCCCGCGGCCAGGGTCGCGGCCGTGAGCTGCGCAATGTTCAGGTCCAGCGCGTTCACCCACATGGCCTCGAAGACGACCGCCAGAAACTGCGGGAGCCGTGCGGGCTCGCGCAACTGGATCCCCGTCACTGCACGCATCAGGTGGAGGGTGTTGATGGGAAAGTGCGGGTTCATGGTCAGCGGCACGCCATAGCGCCGCGCGAACCGGCCGAAGTCGACGGCAGCGTGCCGGCCTTTCGCGGGCACGGAACCAGGAGAAGCATTTCCGGTGGCCTGGTACACGCCACCGAGCAGCATCGGCCGGTAGGCCAGTTCTGCGCCCGCCTGGCGGCACAGCGCCGGCAACTGCGTCCAGGCCAGGTAGGAGGCGGGGCTTCCCACATCGAAAAAGAACTCCACGGCCTTGCTCATTCGCAGCTCACCATTAAATAGATGTCGTTTAGTAAACGGAGCCTATGTTACGCTTGCCTCGTTGTCAAACGAAGAACTCTGGGGGATTTCCCGAATGCGGTACTCGAGCACCCACAAGCAGGAGACGCGGCGGAAGCTGGTCGCCAACGCGCGCGCGATCGCCAAGCGCGGCGGTTTCGGGCAGACCGGGGTGGACGCAATGATGTCCAGCATCGGCCTGACCGGCGGCGCCTTCTACGGCCATTTCCCGACCAAGGAGGCACTGTTCAATGCACTCGTCGGGGAGGAACTGGAGAACAGCCGCCAGATGCTGGCCGGCGACGAAGGTTCGCCGCCGGACCATGTCGCCAAGAGCCTGCGCGGTTACCTCAGCAGCGCGCACGCACTGAATCCGGAAGGCGGCTGCGTCCTGCCGACCCTGGGTTCCGAGATCGCGCGCGCGAGTCCTGAAGTGCGTGCGACCGTGGAGCGGGGCATCAGGAAGATCCAGAAGAACTGGAGCACGCGGGTCGGCGACGCCGACGCCGCCTGGGGCGTGATCGCACAGTGCGTCGGAGCGCTCGTGCTCGCGCGGGCCGTGGAGAGCGACCGCACGCGAAAGGAGATCCTCGCCGCCAGCCGCCGCTTCCTCGGCGAGGCGCTCAACATGGAGTCGCTCGCCAAATCCGGCCGCGGCGGCTAGGAGTCTGGGCGGCAGAGAAGCCCGTTTCTCTGCCGCCCAGACTCCTGGCCAATCCCCTGTCCTTGACAGCCTTCCCGTCGTGACCTATCGTTCGTTTACTAAACGATCGTTTATTGAAAGGATGCTGATGGCGGCAGGACTGGACAAGGTGGCCCTGGTCATTGGGGCCGGCGACGCGACGGGCGGTGCGATCGCCCGGCGTTTTGCGCGGGAGGGCTACGTAGCGTGCGTAACGCGGCGCACGGCCGGCAAGCTGCAGCCTCTCGTCGAGGCGATCCGGGCGGAAGGCGGGCGGGCGCACGGTTTCGCCAGTGACGCCCGCAAGGAAGAGGAGGTGGCTGCGCTGGTCGAGCGCGTCGAGTCCGAGATCGGGCCGATCGAGGTGCTGGTGTTCAACATTGGCGCCAATGTCCCGAGCGGCATCCTCGAGGAAACCGCGCGCAAATACTTCAAGGTCTGGGAGATGGCCTGCTTCAGCGGCTTCCTCAATGCACGCGAGGTGGCCAAGCGCATGGTGCAGCGCGAACGCGGCACCATCCTCTTCACTGGCGCGACCGCCTCGTTGCGCGGCAGCGCGGCCTTCGCCGCATTTGCCGGCGCGAAGCATGCGTTGCGCGCCTTGGCGCAAAGCATGGCGCGCGAGCTGGGGCCGAAGAACATCCACGTGGCGCACGTGGTGGTCGATGGCGCGATCGACACGGAGTTCATCAGCTCGACCTTCCCGGAGCGGTACGCCAT
The DNA here is from genome assembly GCA_035571795.1 of Ramlibacter sp. Classification (GTDB taxonomy): domain Bacteria; phylum Pseudomonadota; class Gammaproteobacteria; order Burkholderiales; family Burkholderiaceae_C; genus Ramlibacter. The sequence goes on along the minus strand of DATNBX010000222.1, from coordinate 2,580 downwards.
GAAGGAGCAGGACGGCATCCTGAACCCCGAGCACATCGCCGAGAACTACTGGTACCTGCACCAGCAACCGCGCGACGCCTGGACGTTCGAGCTCGACCTACGCCCCTATATCGAACGCTGGTGAGCGGACCGCGAATTGGCCCCTGAACAGGCCTACTTGAACAGTCCCTTCAGTGTGTCCTTGAGCACGTCCTTCGGCTTCGTCGGCGCTGAAGCGGCATCTGCACGCGGCGGTGGAGCGCCGAGCTTCGCGCCGATCGACTCGGCGAGCTTTTCCTTGAGCGTGTTCCGCACCGCAGCTTCGGCTACGCCCGACCACTGGATCTTCCAGTCGATGGCATCGAACGGGCCCGACAATGCGACCGGTACCTCGATCCCGCGCAACGCCTCCAGCCCGGTGCCGCCCTGGCCAACGGCCGTCGGTGTCAGCTTGGCTCGAGCGGTGTAATCGATCCGTCCCTGGCCGATGTCGAAGCGGCCCGCACCGCCGATCCTCAGGAACGGGCTCTTCAGGTCGAGATCGTCGCTGCGCGCCACGCCCCCGGCGATGCGCGCACTGGCTCGCAATTCCGAGAAGTCGGTTTTCTCGACGCCGCTCGCGCGGGTGGTGGTGTCCTGCTTGAGTGACAAGGCCGCCTGCGCCTCGCGCAACGAACGTGCGAGGTTGATGCCCTTGATGGCGCCGTCACGCACATCCAGCGCGGCCGTTCCCGCCAGATTGGAGCGCAACGCGCCGACGCTGGCGCCGCTCGAATTGAGGTCCGCAACCACGTGACCCGTGCCTTCCAGCAGGTCCTTGTCGGCCACGTTCTTCAGCAGCGCGTTGACGTTGACGCCCTTTGCGTCGAGCCGGATGGCGACGCGATGGCTGTTCGCGTCGGCGCTGCTGCTGGCCTGGAAGTGGCCGCCCCAGGCTCGCCCGCTGAATTGGGCGATGCGCAAGATGCCCTTGTCGAGCGTGGCATTGACCTTGGCATCGGCCACCTTGTACTGGCGAAATGCCAGCGCTGCGGCGTCGAGCGTGAACTGCCCATTGACGGCTTTGAGGCCTTCGAGGACGACCGGCGTGTCGGCAGGCGCAGTGGACCGGGGAGCGACCGGGGCCGGCTTGCCGGGGGCCAGCAGCGTGTTCATGTCGAGGTCGTCGAAGCGGGCGGTCACCTTGATCTCGGGCACCTTGCCCGCAAACGCCGCATGGCCGCTCGTCTCGAAACGGTTGGCGTTGATCGATCCGTTGAGCTTCCATGTCGCCGCCTTGGTATCGGCGCCGCCGCTGCCCTGCACGACCAGTTTCAACGGCTGGAGGCCTGGATCGGCGAGGGTGGCGTGCAGGTCCACGCGCTCGAAGGTTGCGGCGCCGCGACCGGCATCGATCAGCATGTCAGCCTTGGCGGTGCCGTCTATCTTGCGCTGCCCCGAGCTGCCGGCGAGCGTCAGTTCCAGCCCCGGAACGCGCAGTGCGTCGAAGCTTCCGGTGGGCGCTGCCGAACGGATCTGGCCTTCGAGCCCGCTCTGTCCGGCGACCTTGACCCGCCCCGACAGCGGGCTGCTCTCGACCTTGCGCCCGTCGACGGCGAGCCGCGGCCAGCGGATGGACACTTCGAACGGGTCGGCGCCCCGGCGACCGGCGAGCGCAAGATCCAGCGATTCCAGTTCGAGCCGCTTGCCGGCCAGGTTCAGCAGCGCGCGCTTGACCTGCAGGGTCGACGGTGTCAACGACGTCGTTCCGAGGGTCGCGCCCTTCAGCGTGACTTGCAATGGCCCGGCACGCAGTGCGCCGCCGTCCCAGGCCAGCGCGCCTTCGAGGGCCAGCGACAGCGCCTTGACGCTGGCGGTTTCACCTGTGACGTCCAGCTTCATGCGGGACAAGGCAACCGAGTTGCGGTCGAGATCGAGCATCAGTGTCGTGCGGCCATCGACCGACAGCTTGAGCGCCTCCGGCTGGGTCAGTAGCGCAGTCGCGCGCAGCGACACGGGCGATTCGGCCTGATTCGCCAGGCGGCCCGAAGAAAAGGACAGCACTTCCAGGTCACCCGCGAGCCTGGCCACCTCATCGCGCACTTGCAGGCGCAGATTGTCGAGTTCAACGCCGCTGACATCGAAATGCATGGCGGGTCCGCCGGACGGGGAAGCACCGGCGTCGGGCGCCGCGTTGCGCGAGACCAGGTCATCGATATTGCGCGCTCCCCGAGCGTCGCGCAGGTAGGCCGCGTGCACGTCACGCGCGCTGACGCGGCCGATCACGAGCTGCTTGCGCAGCAGCGGCAGCACCTGTACCGCGAGCGCCGCTTCGCCGATGGCGGCGAATTCATCGCTGCGGCCACGCTCGGAAAGCCGGACTCTGGAAACCTGCACGGACAACCGCGGGAAGAACGAGAGCTTGATGGGTCCATCGATTTCGAGGGTGCGCTGGTGCTCGGTTCTCATCCACTCGATCGCCAGCGCCTTGTAGCGGTTGGCGTCGAAGGTCGCCAACAGTACCGCGGTGGCGGCGACGAGCACCAACGCGAGCGCGCCCACGGCGATGGCGAGACGTCGGATCCAGACTGAAGTCACGGGTTTCATTCTCAAGCCCGGTGC
>DATNBX010000221.1:0-2483 GCA_035571795.1 Ramlibacter sp. | reverse complement strand
ACCCGCGCCGCATCTTCGGGGCTGCGCAATTCGCAGTACGCCGAGAAATTTCGAACATCGGCCACGACCAGCGTGACGTCCCTGCGTTCGGCCGAAATCTCGCCGCTGGGCTCGGTCAGCGCGATCTTCTCCGCAACGGAGGCGGGAAGATAACTCGCCAGGTTGCGGAACAGGCGGCCACGCTCGCCCAGGCTGCGGGCGTGCTCCGCGAGACCCAGGCAAAGACCGAGCAACGCAATGGCCAGGGCGGAGTGCGCCCATCCCACCCACCAGCCCAGGGACAGCAACGCCGCCGCATGCAACGCAAAGGTCACCGATGCCAAAGCCAAGGCCGCCAGAGGAATCCACAGGACGCGCCGGGACTGAAGGCGCCGGCTCCACTTCGATGGCGTCGAGGGCGTCCAGCTAAGGGCCAGCAGGGCCAGGGCAGCCAGGCCGGTCCACGCCAGCTGCATCAGCGGGGCGGCACGGGGCGTAAACGGAACTGAATCGTCCAGGATGCCCGTGAGGAGCTGGGCATGGACCTCGACCCCACTGACCGAGCCTCCCAGCGCCGTCGGGACGGTGTCCCCCAAACCGAAGGCAGACGCGCCAACCAGGACCCAGGCGCCGGCTAGCACGTTAGGCTGGCCGAGGCGCCCCTCCAGGACGTCCGCTGCCGACACGGAGTTCAGCGCGCTGCGTGCCTTGTGGTACGGCACACGCATGTCTCCGTCGGCGTCCAGCGGCACCTTGATGCCCGGCATGCCGCTGAGCGTGAGGGTCCAATCCGGGTCCCAGGGCCTGGTCCCCGGTTCCACTTTCAATGGAACGGTCTGCTGCCCGTCGAGCGCAAGCAACCCGGCCAGCGCCAGCGCCGGATAATTGCGCCGTCCATAGCAGACGAGAGCAGGAACCCGCCGTACCGCGCCGTCCGGGTCCAGGCGGGGCGTGATGTGGCCTGCCTGCGTACCCAGCCCAGGCACGTTGCCGACGAAGCCTTGGGCCGGCACGGCCGGCGGCAGGCAGGCTTCGCCTGGCAAGGCACCGGCAAGTTCGCCGCTTTGCTGCCGGCTCTCGTTCTTGAGCGCGAACACCTGGGCCAACACGGCCGGCCCGGAAGAGCGCGTGGCAGCCAATGCTTTCGCCAGTTCACTGGTGCCCTGGCGCGCATCCGCAAAGACGACGTCATATAACTGGAGAGCGGCCCCCTGTTCGCGTAGGGAATTGACCAGGCGCGCCTGCGTCTGGCGGGACCACGGCCATGGGCCGATGCGCTGCAGGCTGGCATCGTCGATGTCGACTACTACTACCCGCCGCTCCTCTCCGGTCCGGGCACTCAGCTGCCACACGAGATCGGTGGCACGCTCGTCCGCCTGGTGCAGTGCAACGGGTGCGAGAAACGCAAGACCTGCCCAGGCCAGCAGCGCCGCGAAAGCAGCGATCCATCGCAGCCGCAAGGACCGCGACAGGAGGGCTGCCGTCTGGATCATGGCCGAGACCACAGGGTGATACCGGACAAGGTACCCGCGCCCACAGCTTTCTCGAAGAAGTAGCCGGCCGACTTTCCATCCAGCGCCGTTGCACCGGCGATTGCCTGCCCAGCCACAGTTCTGTCGTTGAAGATGCCGTCGCCGCGAATGAAGCCCGAACCCGAGATATTCACGGCGCCGGTGAGCGCATTGCTGACCCGCAAATCCGTGGCGAATCGGGCGGCGCCAAAATCAATGGAGAGTTTGCCTTGCTCCACCGCGGCTGCCGACAGCTGCCCTGCGAGGTTGTACTGGGCGAACGCGTGGTCGAGGCTGAACTGGTACGAGCCGAGCCCAGGGGCCAGCGAACCGGATGCGTTTTCGATCCGGTACAGCAAGTAGTCGGCATTACCCACGGTCACGGCGCGGCCCTCGCCAGCCTCCCCTCTGGAAACTGAGAAGTCGCCCTGCGCCGCGGCAACACTAGCCCATCGGCCCCATTGCAGCACCGACGGCTCCGACGCCACGATTGGGACTGGCGGCGACGGCGGCGGCGTGATCGTGATGGGAGGTGCCGGCGGTGGCGTGGGCACCGCCGGCGGCGCGGTGCGTCCTCCCAGAGCCGCCTGGACCGCGCCCTCGGCCAATGCCGTCGTGGGCAGCCCCTCGGGCTCCGACCTCGCTATCCCGGGCGCCGCTGCCGCAGCCCGACCCAATGGCATGCCCGAATGGGCGCTGTTCCCCTCCGCGGAAGTGGCAACGAACACCCCGCCTTGAAGCGGCTTGATTTCAGGCTGGGAGAACTGCGCGCGGAATTCGACCGATAGCTGGCCCATTTCCGCCGACAGGATTCGGGCCGACGACGAGCCACAGGGGCCCAGCGCCTGCGCCTGGCAACCTTCGCCGAAGGGAGCCATGATGATCGCGCCCTGGTTCACGGCAGCGGTGGTTGCGTGCTCGCCACTGCGCACCACGAAATCCGTGCCGCGCACGCCGATGGCGACCAGCGGCGTGTTCAGGCGGAACCGCTCC
>DATNBX010000220.1:0-2035 GCA_035571795.1 Ramlibacter sp. | reverse complement strand
TGGGAAACCATCGAGGCATTGGTCGAACATAAATTCACGGGCCTGTTCCTGCCACGCGAATACGGCGGCGAGGGCCAGAGCCTGTTGACCACGGTGGCGGCGGTGGAGACGCTCGGCATGCACTGCAGCTCGACCGCCGCGATCATGTGCGCCTACCAGCTCGGCGCATTCCCGATCCTGCTGGCCGGCAGCGCGGCGCAGAAGAACTTCTATCTGCGCGAGATGACGCAGGGCCGTGCGACCAGCTTCGCGCTGTCCGAACGCGTTGCCGGCTCTGACGCTGCGGCGATCGACGCAACCGCCGTGCGCGAGGGCGACGGCTGGCGGCTGCGCGGTGAGAAGTACTGGATCGGCAATGGCGGGGCGGCGCGCTATTACGTGGTGTTCGCGAAGACGGATCCGGCCGCCGGCGGCCGCGGCATCAGCGCGTTCATGGTCGACAAGGAGCAGCCCGGGGCCGTGATCGACGAGCTGTCCGACAAGATGGGCATCCGCGGCACGCAGACGTCGAACCTCAAACTCGACCTGGTAGTGCCGGACAGCGCCCGTGTCGGCGAAGTCAACCATGCGTTGCGGCTGGCGCTTCAGACGCTGAACGTCGGCCGCATCATGGTGTCTGCGCAATCGCTGGGGTTGGCGCTCGCCGCCTACCGCGAAGCTTCCCGGCGCGCGGTGGAACGCAAGACGTTCGGCCGCCCGATCATCGAGAACCAAGGCATCGGTTTCCTGCTGGCCGACATGGTCACCGAAATTTCGGCGGCGCGGATGGTCCTGTACGAGGCCGCGCGGGTCTATGACAACGGCGGCGATGTGGCGTCGCTGGGCGCGATGGCGAAGCTTTATAGCTCCGAGGTCGCGCACCGGGCCGCCGACAATGCGGTGCAGATCTGGGGCGGCCTCGGCTACTGCAAGCCGACGGTCGCGGAACGACTCTACCGCGACCAGCGTATTCTCGAAATCTATGAAGGCTCGTCCGAGATCCAGCGGTTCGTGCTTGCGCGCGCCGTGCGCCAGGAGGTGGAAGGAATCCAGCTACAGCTTTAGAGTTTGCAGGAGCTTCCTTGATGCCACAGATGTCTTTTCGCAACCCGCCTGACGCGGTGCAGGTCCTGCGGCCGCAAGTTCACGCGGGCCGCTCGGCCTTCATCACCGGCGCCGGCTCCGGTATCGGCCGCGGCATCGCGCTGCGACTGATGGCGCTGGGCATGAACGTGTTCGGCACCGGTCGCCGCGCCGAGGCGCTCGCCGAGACCGGCAAGTTGGCGGCGGGCCTGCCGGGGCGCTTCAGTCATGAGCCTTGCAACGTGCGAGACACGGAAGCCATCGAGGCGCTCGTCAAGCGGGTGGGCGAGACCCAGGGCATCGACCTGCTTGTCAACAATGCCGGGGGTCAGTTCTTCTCGCCGGCGACCGGCATCAGCCGCAAGGGCTGGGACGCCGTCATCGACGTCAATCTGTCGGCGGTCTTCGTCGTCACGAAGGCGGCCTATCCATTCCTGAAGGCGCGCGGTGGTGCCGTCGTCAGCATGTCGCTGTCGGGAGTGGACCGCGGTTCCATGGGCATCGCGCATTCAATTGCAGCGCGCGCGGGCGTGCTGGGCCTGACACGCTCCCTCGCGCTGGAGTGGGCGAAGGATGGCATCCGCTTGAACTGCATCGGCCCCGGCGCCGTGATCACGGAAGGCCTCGCCGGCGAGGCGGCCAAGCCGCTGGTGGACCGGTTGATCGAGGCCACACCCTTGGGGCGTCCCACGAGCGTGGAAGAGGTCGCCGAGCTGGTTGCGTTCCTCGCGAGCCCGGCCGGCGCGTTGATGACGGGTCAGTTGATCCAGATCGACGGCGCAGCGCATCTCGGCTCCGGCTTGCACATGCTGCCGGAATGAGGGATCACGCATTCATCAATGCCCGGTCCAGCGCCGCGGCGACCAAGGGCGCATTCGCACCCAGCAGGTCCAGGTGGCCGCCCGGCATCTCGATCACCGTCAGGCCGCCGCGCACGACACGCTGCCAGAACGGCAACGCGTCGAGATATCCG
>DATNBX010000219.1:0-28597 GCA_035571795.1 Ramlibacter sp. | reverse complement strand
CACGCTGCTGGTCGAGAACCACCGGGCGGTGTTCCCGGCGAGCGAATCGCAGATGTACATGTCCGGTGTGCCGCTGCACGTGCTGGCCATGGTTCTGGTGGGGCGGTTCCGCGCCGAGTTCGGCGACCGCTTCCCGGTTTCTTTTTCAGCGGGCATCGACGAAGGGAATTTCGCCGACGCGGTGGCGATCGGCCTGAAGCCGGTCACGGTCTGTTCGGACTTGCTCAAAGCCGGTGGCTACGGCCGCGCTTTCCGCTACCTGGCGGCGCTGGAAGCGCGCATGAATAAGGCCGGGGCCCACAGCATCGATGAATTCATCATCGCGGCCCATGGTCATGGCCGGGCCGCTTTGAACGCTTTGGGCCTGACGCGGGAACGGGCCGCGCTCTGCCGCTCGGCGCTGGAAGGCCAACAGGATCTGGCAGCGGCGGCGGGAGCGGATTTCCCGGCCTGGGTCTCGGCGTGTCTGTTGCTCAACACCCAGACCTATGTCGACCGGCTGCTGGAAGACCCCCGTTACCGGAGTGCGCAGCAGGCGCCGGCGCCGCGCAAGAGCGGCAGCCCGCTAGCGCTCTTCGACTGCACCATCGCCTGCAACAAGTGCCTGCCGGTCTGCCCCAACGACGCCAACTTCGCATACGTCATTCCGCCGGGGTCTTACCCGGTCGAGCGGCTGGTGCCGACACCGGCCGGATGGCGCAGCGAAGCTGCCGGCACTCTCGTCTTCGAACGGCACCGGCAGCTGGGCAACTTCGCGGACGCCTGCAACGAGTGCGGCAATTGCGATGTGTTCTGCCCGCAGGACGGTGGCCCCTACCTGGCCAAGTCCCGCTTCTTCGGCAGCGCGGCCACGTGGAAGGAGACACCCGATCGCGACGGCTTCGCCTTCACCTTGGACGGCGATACGCTGACGATGCTCGGGCGCTTCAACGGCGAGGAAGTGCTGCTGGAAAGAAGCCCCGGCCGCAAGCTGAGGTATGCCGGAAGAGATTTCGACATTCGCCTCGACCTCGATGACCCGGCCGGCTCGGTCGAGGGCCGGGCCAAAGGCCCGGTCGACCTGCGCTGGCTGCGAACGATGGACTTGATCCGCTGCGCCGTCGCCGGCCCGCAGGCCAACAATTTCATCAGCACCGCCTTGCTGCTGGCCGCGGCGCCAACGCCATGACCAGCACACTGATTCGGGGCGGCACCGTGGTCACCGCCGACGGGCGGCAGCGTGCGGACCTGCTGTGCGCGGGCGGCCTGATCGCCGCCATCGGCGCGGACCTCCAGCCCGATCCCGGCACGGAGGTGATCGACGCCGGCGGCTGCTTCGTCATGCCCGGCGGCATCGACCCGCACACGCATCTGCAGTTGCCGATGATGGGCACCGTCGTCGCCGACGATTTCTACACCGGGACGGCCGCCGCTGCCGCCGGGGGCACCACGGCTATCCTGGACTTCGTCGGACCCGAGCGCGGCCAGCCGCCGCTGCAGGCGTTGGCTCTCTGGCGCAACAAGGCGGCCATGGCGGCGATCGACTATGGCTTTCACATGACCGTATCGTGGTGGGGGCCGCGCTTCTCCGAGGAGATGCAGGACCTCGTGCGCGACCACGGCGTCACCAGCTTCAAGTTCTTCCTGGCCTACAAGGGCGGGCTGATGCTGCCCGACGAGCAACTCATCGCCGGCTTCCTGCGTTGCCGCGAGCTGGGAGCGCTGGCCCAGGTCCACGCCGAAAACGGCGAGCTCATTGCGTATCTGCAAGCGAAGATGCAGGCCGAAGGCGTGACATCGCCGTTGGGTCATGTGCTGTCGCGCCCGCCGCAATGCGAAGGCGAAGCGACGGTGCGCGCCATCACCATGGCGGAAATCACGGGCGTGCCGCTGTACGTCGTGCACGTGTCGGCGGCGGAAGCGGCGCGGGCCATTGCCCAGGCCCGCGGCCGCGGCGTGAAGGTGATCGGCGAGACGCTGCCCGGATTCCTCGCCATCGATGACTCGGTGTACCGCCATGCCGACTTCGATTTCGCCGCCGGCCACGTGATGAGCCCGCCGTACCGCCCGCGCGAGCACCAGCAGGTGCTCTGGCAGGCCGTGCAGGACGGCACGCTCAGCACCACCGGCACCGACCACTGCTGCTTCACCAAGGCCCAGAAGCGCCTGGGCCAGGACGACTTCACCCGCATCCCGAATGGCTGCGGCGGCATCGAAGACCGGTTACACGTGCTCTGGCACCTGGGGGTCAACAGCGGCCGGATCACGCCGGAGCAGTTCGTTGCGCTGACATCGGCCAATGCGGCGCGCGCCTTCAACCTCTGGCCGCGCAAGGGCGCGTTGGAGGTCGGCGCGGACGCCGATGTGATCGTGCTCGATCCGGCCAGGACCCGGACGCTATCGGCCGCCACCCAGCGGCAGAACACCGACTTTTCGGTTTGGGAAGGGCTGCAGGTGCGCGGCGTGGTGGTACACACCTTCGGCCGCGGCACGCATCTTTGGGCCGACGGCGACCTGCGCGCCGACAGTGGCCGGGGACGCTACCTGGCGCGCACCGCCTTCGGTCACCCTTACCGGGAGCCGACACTGCCGCCGCCGGACCAGACACGCGCCGCATAGTGGCGGGTTGAAGCCAGCGAACTCCGCGCTCAGGTGGGTTGACTGATCGAGCGTGTGCCGCGCCGCACGCCCAGCACCAGCGCGATACCGGCCAGCATCGCCAGATACGTGATCAACGCGCTGACGGTCAGCGCCGGCAGGCTGCCCAGCAGCAGCGTGTCGTTGCCGCCCGGCACCATGGCCGCACCCGCGCCCATCAGCGCGCCGCCGCCGATGTGGCGCAGCCAGCCCCTGGCGTCGCGCGGCCGGCGCCAGCCGAACGAGCCGCGCTGCAGGGCCGAGCCGACCATGCCCGCCAGCAGCCCGAGCACCAGCAGGCCGTGCCACATCGAAGGCGCCGGCGCTTGGTCCAGCGAGTTGAGCAGCTGGCTGCGCAAGTAGTTGGTGTACGACCAGGGACCTTGCGTGGCATACAGCAGGCCGGCGGCCAGGCCCATCAGCGCGGCCGATACCGAGAGGGGGTAGATCGGCGCCAGCACAGCCGCCTTGAGCTGGAAACGCCCGCGGCCCAGCCGCCACAGGGCGTGCACCCGGTACAAGGCCCAGGCCAGCAGCGCGGCCAGCAGCCACGGCGCCAATTGCGGCCAGCGCAGCCAGGGCGAGACGACCGGCACCAGCCCCGCGGGCCAGCCCGCCGCCTGCACGCCGAACCAGGTGGTCACGCCGGCCAGAAAGCCGGCCAGCGCGGCCAGCATGCCCAGATCGCCGTCGGCCAGGCGCGTCAAGGTGGACATCGAGCAGCCGCCGTTGACGGCGGCGCCCACGCCGAACAGCAGCCCGCCGGCCCAGGCCCACGCCAGCGGCGTGCGTGACCAGCTGGGCTGCGGCACCAGCCCGAACACCAGGGTCAGCAGCCCGGTCAGCGTGAGGGTCCAGAGCATCGCCTGCAGCAGGCTCCACATCATGTCCGCGCTGCCCGGATGGAACAAGTCGGCGACGGCGCGCACGTTGCACAAGCTGGCGCGGTGCGCGGCAAATCCGATCAGTGCCACGCAGCAAAGGGCGATGATCGCAAGCAGCATAGGCGGGATTTTCGCGTGGGCCTCGCTCATCGGGACGGCCGCTGTGGTCTCTGCCTTACACCCCGGCGCCCGCTACCAGCCGGCAGGTGGTCACCTGCACCTCCGAATGCAGCGTCCGGTGCACCGGGCACTTGTCGGCGATCTCCATCAGGCGCTCGCGCTGCGCATCGTCCAGCGGACCGACCAGCTCGATCGCCCGCTCGATCCGGTCCAGCTTGCCGGCTTTGGTTTCGCAGCTGGCGCAATCGGCTGCGTGGATCTTGCCGTGCGTCAACGTCACGCGTGCATCTTCCAGCGGCCACTGCTTCTGCCGGGCGTACAGCAGCAGGGTCATCACGGTGCATTCACCCAGGGCGGCCAGCAGCAGGTCGTAGGGGCTCGGGCCAAGGTCGTCGCCGCCTACAGCCGGCGGCTCGTCGCCCACCAGCGTGTGCCGTCCGGCCTGGATGCTGACCGCAAAGGCGCCGGTGCCGCGCGCGCTGACGCGCACCGTGCCGCCCGGCACCGTTTTGGGTGGCTGGCTCGACACTTCTGATTCGAGCGCCGGCAGATAGCGGCCGGCCCAGGCCGCGATGACGCCGGCGGCAAACCGCGCATCGGCCTGGCGGCTGAGAAGGTGGTCGGCGTCGTCCAGCGAAACGAAGGACTTGGGATGCAGCGCCCGCTCGAAGATGCGCCGCGCGTTGTCCACACCCACCACCTTGTCGCCCGGCGCATGCAGCACCAGCACGGGCCGGCGCAGCGCATGGATGCGTTCGGCTTGCGGCTGGCCGGCGACGTCGTCGAGGAACTCGCGCCGCAACGCGAATTCGCGGCCGCCCAGCGTGACCCGGGCCTGGCCTTGCGATTCGATGACGGCCAGGCTGTCGCCGAGCTGTCCGACCACGTGCGCCGGCTCGAACGGCGCGCCCAGGGTCACCACGGCACGCGCATCGGCGATGCGATGCGCAGCCGCCAGCACCGCGGCGCCGCCGAGCGAATGGCCCACCAGCAGCGCCGGTGGGCCGTGACTGGCGCGCAGCCAGTCGGCCGCCGCCACCAGGTCGTCGACGTTGGAACTGAAATGGGTGTTGCCGAAGTCGCCGCCGCTGCCGCCCAGGCCCGTGAAGTCGAAGCGCAGCACACCGAAGCCGGCCTCGGCCAGGGCGCGTGCGATATAGGCGGCGGCCTTGGTGTCCTTGGAGCAGGTGAAGCAGTGCGCGAACACGGCCCATCCCCGCGGTTGGCCATCCGGCGTGTCCAGGCGGCCGGCCAGCGGATGGCCGAGGCTGCCGGTGAATTCGATGCGAATGCTGGGCATGGTTGAGCCTTTCCATCAAGACGGCCACAGCTGCGCGCAACGGCGCGCTGGGCTTTGGCGACTGGCAGCCAGCTTATTCCTTGGTCGGCCGGTTGGCATCACTCCTTACACGAGCGGTCACCTCAGCCGCGCAATCCGTCGCGGTGATCCGGGTGTGCAACGGCAACCAGCGCGGCGGCGCGTTGGCTGGGCGGGATGCCCTGCAGCGCTGCCAGCCCGTACTCGGTGACGACGAAATCCACGTCCTGCGGGCCCACCGTGACCGGCGCGCCGGGATCCAGCCGGGCCACGATGTTGCTGTGTTGGCCGAAGGTCGAACGGAGGGCGACGATGCTGAGGCCCCCGGCCGCGCGGCGCGCGCCCACAGCGAAATCCGGCAGGCCGCCAGGCAAGGAAACCTGGCGGCCGCCGATGCACTCCGCGTTCACGTTCCCTGCCAGGTCCACCTGCAACGCCGAATTGATCGCGCAAAGCCCGTCCATCGCGGCCAGCACCGCCGCATCGTGCGTCAGCGAACAGGGATGGAACTCGATCGCGCGGTTGCGATGCAAGAAGTCGTAGAACGACTGCGTGCCGGCCGCCATCGTGGTCAATGCGACGCCCGGGAAGCGGCGCTTCGTGCTGTTGTCGATCACTCCGGCTTCGATCAGCGGGCGCACGGCATCGGTCACGATCCCGGTGTGCAGGCCCAGATGCTTGAGGTGCCCGAGTTGGGCCAGCACGGCGTCGGGCAGCGAGCCGATGCCGACCTGAAGCACCGCGCCGTCGCGCACCAGTGAGGCGACGTTGCGCGCGATCTGCAAGTCGACCCCATCGGCAGTGGCGGGTGGCACCTGCTGCGGTGCTTGCGTCGCATCCACGAACCAGTCGATCTGCGCTACCGGCAGCCGCGTGTCCCCGCAGGTGCGCGGCATCCGGGGATTGATTTCGGCGATCACCAGCGGTGCCTGCGCCAGCACGGCGCGCATGTAGTCCACGGAAACACCGAGCGTCACGTGCCCCGTCTCGTCGGGTACGGACACGTGCAGCAGCAACACGTCGGCCTTCATCTCGCCGCTGTCGAACAAGCGCGGCATGGCTGACAGCGGATGGCGCAGTGGCCGCACCCGGCCCGCGTTCAGCGCGGCGCGCAGCCCCTTGCCGGGAAAGAACGTGGCGACGCAAAGATCCGCAGACGGGCGCGGCTCGCCGTAAGGCGCCGGCCCCATCGGCATCAGCGTCACGACATTGACGCCCCGCAGCGAAGCCGCGTGGTCGGCGAGCGCTGCGGCCAGCAGCGGCGGCTCGGCACAGCCCGAGTGCAACACGATCGTGCTGCCCTCGCGCAAACTTCCCAGCACAGCGCCGACATCCTCCAGCCGCTTCATCGCTGCCGCCGGACGGTGATCAGGATTCGCGCCGGATCACCATCGCGGTCGTCACGCCGCCACCGCCGCAGATGCCGGCGACGCCGAGCTCCTTGCCGTTGCGGCGCAGGACCGAATTGAGCGTGATCAGCAGGCGCGCCCCGGTGAAGCCGGTCGGGTGGCCGAGCGCAATCCCGCTGCCCCACACGTTGACGCGGTCGCGGTTCCAGCGCAGCGCGCGCTCGTTGGCCAGGAGCTGCGCCGCAAAGGCTTCGTTCACCTCGATGTAGTCCATGTCGGCCAGCGACATGCCGCCGCCCTTGAGGGCCAGCGGGATCACCGCGCCTGGGCCGTCGCCCATGATCTCGGGATCGACCGCCGTTTCGGCGAAGGAGACGATCGAGAACAGCGGCTTCACGCCTTGTGCCTTGGCTTGTTCGCGCGTGGTGAGGATGATCGCGCAGGCGGCGTCGCCCATCGTGCAGGCATTGCCCGCGGTGACGGTGCCGTCCTTTTTGAACACCGGCCGCAGCTTCGCCAGCTTTTCGAGCGTCGTGTCGGCGCGCCACCCTTCGTCCCGGGCGAACAACACGCCTTCCGGGTGCTTGCGGTCGGGCTCGAGCCGGAAGGGCACGATCTCGTCCTTGAAGAAGCAGCCTTCCTGGGCCGCTGCGGCACGCTGCTGCGACTGCAGCGCGTACTCGTCCTGCTCCTGGCGTGAGATGCCGTATTTCGCGGCCTGGTTTTCGGCCGTCATGCCCATGCCGTAGCCGCACAGCGGATCGATCGTGTCGGACCAGCTGTCCATCAGCGTCTTGTCGCCGGCCTTGAAGCCTTCCCACCGCGCGCCCTTGAGCAGATAGGGCATGGTGCTCATCGACTCCATGCCGCCCGCCAGCACGACGTTCGCCGCGCCCGCCTGCAGTTCGCGCGCGGCGAACATCACGGTCCGCATGCCTGACGGGCACGCCATGTTGATGGTGACCACCGGCGAAGTGAGCGGCATGCCGCCCCGCACGGCGGCGGTGCGCGCCGGGTTCGGCCCGTTGCCGGCCTGGCGGCAATTGCCGTAGATCACCTTGTCGATGGCGGAGGCCTGCAGTCCGCTGCGCTCGACGGCGGCGCGAATCGCCGCGGCGCCGAGGTCATAGGCCGACACGTCGCGCAAGGTGCCGCCGAAACTTCCGATGGGGGTCCGTACCGCCGCGACGGCGACGACATCATTGGGGCTTGCCATGATCTGTCCTTTCGATGCAAGTGATGAATCTGGAATTGGGGAAGCGCAAGCTTCAGGAAAATTTGGGTGCGCGCTTTTCGACGAACGCGCGCACCGCTTCGTGATGGTCGGGTTCCATGTGGGCGATCGCCTGGTAGGAAGCCGAGATTTCCAGCAGCGACTCCAGCGAGCTGCGCTCGCCCTCGCGCAGCAGCCGCTTGGCCATGCGCAACGCGCCGCCGGGGTTGGCCGCGATCTTGCGCGCCAGCGTCATCGCCGCTTCCATCAGCGACTCGTGCGGCACCACGCGCGACACCAGACCGCAGGCCAGGGCCTCCTGCGCGGTAAGCGCCTCGCCGGTGAAAGCCATCTCCGAGGCCTTCGCCATTCCCACCACGCGCGGCAGCAGCCAGGCGCCGCCGTCGCCGGGAACGATGCCCACCTTGACGAAGCTCTCCGCGAAGGTGGCTTTGTCGCTGGCGATGCGGATGTCGCACATGCAGGTCAGGTCCATCCCGGCGCCGATCGCCGGACCGTTGACGGCGGCGATGACCGGAACGTCGAGGTTGTACAAGGCCCTGGGCAGGCGCTGGATTCCGTTGCGGTATTCCTCGCGAATCGTCTGGGGCGTGAGCTGCTGCTCGTAGTAGCGCTGCATGCTCTTCACGTTCCCGCCGGAGCTGAACACCGGCCCCTCGCCGGTCAGGATCACGGCTCGCACGGTGTGGTCGGCCGTGATGTCGGCGCAGGCCTGGACGAACTCCTCCACGGCAGTATTGCCGGTGAGCGCATTGCGCGTTTCGGGATGGCTCATCGTCAGCGTGAGCACCGTGCCGTCGCGCGAAGTCTTCAGGAATGCCATCGTCAATCTCTCCCTTACATGTCGGTGGTGGCGCGCAGCAGGTCGAGTGCCAGGCCGCTGCGCCGGTCCACCAGTTCCTCGCCGAGCACGCCGTGCCAGTACGACTCAGATCCCGCCGCCTGGCGCCAGGCATGCAGCCGGCGCGTGTACAGCTGGAGGTCGAATTCCTCGGTGAACCCGATCGCGCCGTGAATCGAGTGGCTGAGCGCCGCGACCTCCAGCGCAGCCTCGCTGGTGCGCGCCTTGGCCACCGCGACGCGCAGCCGGTCCGGCATGCCACCGTCCGATTGGCAGCCGATCTGCGCCGCCGTGCGCGCGGCGAAGGTGTGTTCCGAAATCACGCTCAGCTGGTGCTGGATTGCCTGGAACTTGCCGATCGGGCGCCCGAACTGGTTGCGGTCGTTCGCGTACTGCAAGGTTCGCGTGAACACCGCCATCAGCGCGCCCGAGAGCTGCGCCGCGATGACGCACGCGCGCAGGGACAGCAGGTCGCGCTCACCGGGGATGCGTAGCGCCGACTCGACGCCCGCTTCGGTCCACGCCAGCCTGGCGTCGAGCGGGAACACGGCCGGGGTCGACTCCGCTTCCCGCGCCGGCAGCAGCAGGCACTCGCTGCCGCGCGCGGCCAGCACCCAATCGGCAACGCGGCCGAAGCTGACTCGATCGCATCGGAGCCCGCCTTGCGTGCTGGCGGCGCATTCGGCCAGGGCGATGCTGCCCGGCGGGCGCTCGAGCCCGGCCTGCGCCAGCACAGCGCGCGCGACGATCGTCTCGGCGAGCGGCACCGGCACGGCGTACGTGCCGCACAGTTCGAGCAGCGGGAAGGCATCGGCCAGCGAGAGGCCGGCGCCGCCCATCTCTTCGCTCACCATGGCGTCGGCAAAACCCGACTCTTCGAGCAGTTTCCAGAACGGCGCAGCCGGCCGGCCGGCTTCGATCTCGCGTACGAGTTGCGGCGTGCACTGGTCGGCCAGCAGCTGGCGCAGTGCATCGGTCAGGAGGTCGTCCATGGTCATCAATCAAGAATAGTGTTGACTGGCCTGGTTCAGCGCAGGCCCAGGCCGCGCGCGATCATGCCGCGCAGGATGTCGCGCGTGCCGCCGCGCAGCGAGAACGACGGGGCCACCTGCGTCACGTAGTCGAGCGTGTGCAGCAGCTCCATGGGAATGTCCTGCGGCTGGCGGCTGTAAAGGTCATCGGCGATGGCGGCGGGGATCAGTTGTTCCACCCCGGTTCCGAGGTCCTTGACCAGGGCGGCCTCGACGATCGGGCTTTCGCCCTTCGCGAGTTTTCCGGTCACGGCGATCGACATCGCGCGCAGCGGCGCGAGCTGGGCCACGATGCGGCCGGCGAGCTCGAGCGCCTCGCGCGTGCGTCCCTGCGGGGTGCGCACGAACGCCAGCCACTCGTCGAACAGGACGATGCTGGAGTACAGCCGCTCGGGGCCGCTGCGCTCGAAGGCCAGTTCCGCCGTGACCTGCTCCCAGCCCTTGCCTTCCGCGCCGATCAGCGCATCCGCGGGGAGCCGCACGTTGTCGAAGAAGACTTCGCAGAAATGCGATTCGCCCGAAAGGTCCCGGATCGGGCGCACGGTCACACCGGGCAGTTTCAGGTCGACGATCAGCTGCGACAGGCCCTTTTGCCGGTCCTCGGCCGTGCCCGACGTGCGCACCAGCGCGATCATGTAGTGGCAGTTGTGCGCGTTGGTGGTCCAGATCTTCTGGCCGTTGAGGATCCAGCCGTTCGCGTCGGGCATAGCGCGCGCCTTCACGCTCGCCAGATCGGATCCCGCGTTCGGCTCGCTCATGCCGATGCAGAAGAACGATTCGCCGCGGCAGATCGGCGGGATGTAGAAGCGCTTCTGCGCCTCGCTGCCGTACTTCAGGATCAACGGCGCACTCTGGCGGTCGGCGATCCAGTGCGAGCCGACTGGCGCGCCGAAATTGAGGAATTCCTCGACCATGACATAGCGCGCGTAAGGGCTGCGGCCGCCGCCGCCGTATTCCTTGGGCAGCGTGAGCCCCAGCCAGCCCTTGCGGCCCAGCTCGCGGCTGAACGCGCTGTCGTAGCCGGACCAGGATTTCGCGCGCACGTGCGCAGGCACGCCCTGCATCGCACGCGCCAGGAACTCGCGGACTTCGCCGCGCAGTGCTTCGTCCTCAGGCGGGATGGCCGTGAGAGACAGGGAGTCGAGTGCGCTCATTTGGCAATTCCTTTGTTCAGCCGCCGAGCATGTGCAGCCCCGGGCCGAGATGCGCCGCGCCGTCGATCTGGATCAGCTGGCCGGTCATCAGGGCGCCCGCGGGCGACGCCAGGAAGGCCACCAGTTCGGCCACTTCCTCCACCGAGGTGGGCCGCCCCAGGGGCGTCGCATCGATCAACTTGTCCACCAGCGGCTTGGCCGCTTCGCCCGCCAGCCCTTCGGTGATCACCGCGCCCGGCCCGATGCAGTTCAGGCGGATGCCATCCTTGGCCCACTCCAGCGCGAGCGAGCGCGTCAGGCCCAGCACCCCGGCCCGCGCGGCGATCGAGTGCGCGATGCCCATCGAGCCGCGGTCCACCCCCGACAGCGACATGTTGACGACGGCACCACGGCGCGCCTTGAGGAATGGATACGCCGCCTTGGTGACGACGAACACCGCCGACAGGTTCACGTCGATGACGGCGTCCCAGCCCTTGCGGCTGATACCCGCCGCAGGCGAAAAAAACTGCCCCCCCGCGTTGTTCACCAGCAGGTCGATGCCCTGGGCTTCGCCGACCCGTGTGACCAGCGCTTCGATCGCCGCGGTTTCACGGACGTTGCAAGGCTCATGACTGAACTGGCCCGGCAGTCCCGCCGCGAGCTTGCCCGTTTCGGCCAGCGCCTCGGCGCGCCGGCCGGTGCCGAACACGTTCATGCCGAGCGACAGCAGGCGCAAGGCGATGGCGCGGCCGATGCCCGAACCGGCACCGGTGACGAACGCGGATCGGCCCGCGTGGACCTGCGGCCGCAACACCTGCACGGCGTCGGACGAAATGGCGGAAGAACTCTGGGACACACGAAACTCCAAATGGGCGGCGCGGTGCCGCGTTCAAACCATCCGCCGCGGCCCACCCACCTGCGGCGTGGCCGTGCGTGGCAGGCGCGCGCCATCGAACAGCGCGGGGAACATCGGCACGTGCTCGCCGCTGGGCAGCGCCTGGGACACCGCCCCGGGACGCAGCGCGCGGATCATCGCGAGCGCTTCCTGCGGCTGACGCACCATGCCAGCCGGTATCTGCAGTTCCTGCATCCGGGCGAGCACGTCGGCCCGCCGTTGCGGCAGCGTCCAAGCTTCCACCATCGCGTCGAACTCCGCCGCGCGGGCGATGCGTTCGGCGATCGGCGCATCGTCATGGCAGCCGACCAGCGACTTGAGCTTGACCCAGTAGGTATCCAGCCCGCCGAGGATGTAGACATGGCCGTCGGCGCAGCGGTAGATGCTCGACGGCGCGGACGCGCGGTCGCGATTGCCCGAAGGTGGCGCCAGCGCATCGCCCTCGCTCACGGCCAGGGCCGCGGGACCGAGCAGCATGGCGGCCGCCACTTCCATCATCGAGAGGTCGATCAAGCAGCCCTTGGCGCCGCGATCGAGCAGCGCCATCGCGCAGGACATGCCGGCCATGAGCCCGCAGGCCATGTCCACCGGCCAGCTGGTGGAAAGGCGCGGCGAGCCGTCTTCGTCGCCGTTGAGCAGCGCAAAGCCCGACTCGCATTGCGCAACGGTGTCCATGCAGGGACGCGGGTCGTCCTGGCCGTAGCCGGAAATGAGCGTCACTATCAGGTGCGGGAAGCGTTGCCGCAGCGTGGGGCCGTCGAGCCCGAGCGCCTTCAGCGACCCCGGCGCGAGATTGCAGATGAACGCGTGCGCATCGCCCAGCCATTCGTCGAGCTGCCGCCGGTCCGCCGGCTCGCGCAGGTTCAGCACACGGCTTTCCTTGCCGCAGTTGAAGCTGCGGGCGTAGAAGCTCCCGAACCTGTTGCCGGGCAGGGTGCGCACACCATCGCCTTGCGGCGCCTCGACCTTGATCACCTCGGCGCCGAAGTCCGCCAGGTACATGGCCGCGGTCGGTCCCGCGATGAACTGCGAAAGATCGATCACCCGCTTGCCGGCCAGGGGGCGCGGCGTGCGGGAGCCGTTCGTGTCACTCATGGATGACCCGCTTGGCCTTGTGCACCGTGCGCGGCAAGGTGCCCGGCTCCAACACTTCCACATGGAAGCGCACCTGCAGCTTTTCGCGCAACCGCTGCGAGAGCCGCTCGCCGATGTCAGCCGGCGCACCCGGTTCGCGTTCGACCCGCAACCGCACGCCGGTGAGGAACTTCGTCTTGGGATCCTTCACGCTGTCGTCGATCACCAGCACGTATTCGTTGGTGAGGCCCGGGAACGCGCGGACGACGTCCTCCACCGCGGTCGGGAACAGGTTGACGCCCTTGATGATCAGCATGTCGTCGGCGCGGCCCAGCACGCCGCCCTGCAGCCGCGCGTGGGTGCGGCCGTCCGGCGCCGGCTTGCTGTCGCGCACCACCATGTCGCCGGTCCACCAGCGCACCAGCGGGCACGCCTGCTTGTCCAGGTGCGTCAGCACCAGCACGCCGCGCTCGCCGTCCGCCACCGGTTCGTTGGTGTCGGGGTGCAGCACCTCGACGTAGATGAAGTCCTCGGCCAGCGTCGGGCCGATCTTCGCGGCGGTGTCCCAGCCGATCGGCTGGCATTCGAGCGCGCCGTAGCAGTCAAACATCGGCGCGCCCCACTGGGCCTCGAGCTTCTCGCGCGTGCCCGGGATGCTGGCGCCCGGTTCACCGCCGACGCACACCATCTTGACCTTCGACTTCGTGAGGTCGCGCCCCAGCTTGGCCGCAGCCTCGGCCACGTGCGCCATGAACGAGGGGGTGCCGATCACGCACTGCGTGCCGTATTGGAAGATCGTTTCGATCTGGCGCTCGGTGTCGCCCGAGGACGCCGGGATCACCAGCGCGCCCATGTGCTGCGCCGCCATCGTGGCGCCCAGGCCGCCGACGAACCAGGCGTAATTGAACATGCACTGGAAGATGTCGCCGCGCCGCAGTCCCTGCGCGTAGAGGTAGCGCGCGTAGAGGTCGGCCCAGCGCTGGACGTCGGCGATGCTCCAGAGCACCGGCGCCGGGCGCGCCGTGGTGCCGGAGGAGAAATGGACGCGAACGGCGTCACCGGGCTGGACGGCCGCGAGGGTGCCGAAGGGCGGCTCGGCCGCCAGGCCCGCCACGTAGTCGGACTTGCGCGTGAAGGGAAGGTGCCTGAGATGGGCCAGGCTCTTGAGGTCCTCAGGGTTGAACCCGGCCTGCGCGAAGCTGCGCTGGTAGTACTTGCTGGTTTCGCCAACCCGTTTCAGCTGGCGGCGCAACGCGTCGAGCTGGAACGATTGGATCCGGTCGCGCGACCAGGTCTCGACCTCATCCCAGACCGTGTCGGAGTAAGGCTGTGTTGCGGACGGCTTCATGGGTGGGATCTTTCAGGAGTCCTCGCATCGCATAGGCGGCAAGGGTGTGTGCGATGTCGTCGATCGCCTCGGCACTCTGCAGCCGCCGCTGGCTGTACCAGACGGTGGCCCAGTTCAAGGCGCCGAAGAACGGCTTGGTGGCGAGCTTGGGCGGCAGGTCGATGAACAGGCCTTGCCGGATGCCCTCGTCGATCACTTCGGCGAACATGCTCTCGTAGTCGTCGCGCATCTTGACCACCGAGCGCAGCCGCTTGACCGCCGGCGAGTTGCCCAACAGGTGCCGCTCCAGGCCCTGCACGGCGACTTTCTGCATCGGCAGTTCGGTGAGCAGGACGCGTGTGTGCTGCAGTGCCATCGCCGCCAGCCGCTCGACGGGATTGCCCGGGCCGCGCGCGACCGGTTCGACCTCCTCGTTGAGGCGGTTCATCGCGGCGACCTGGACGTCGAAGAACAGGTCGGCCTTGCTGCGGTAGTGGTGATAGATCCGCCCTTTCGTCGCGCCCAGGCGCTCCGCGACGGCGTCGATGGAGGTCGCGGCATAGCCGAACTCCATGAACAGTTCCGCGGCAGCGCGCAGGATCTCGTCGCGCGACTCGTTGCCGTTGTCCTTCAGCGGGACGATTTCCGGCGCGTTCATCACTACCTCCTTGTTTTCAGCCCGCCTCGTCCTCGACTTCCTTGCGCACCGCGCGCGCCAGCACGAAGCGCTGGATCTCGGACGAGCCTTCGTAGATTTCGAGGATACGCTGGTCACGGTAGAGCCGTTCCGCCACGGTCGGCTTGCAGTAACCGAGGCCGCCCCAGATTTGCACCGCACTATCCGCGGCGCGGTGCGCCACCTCCGAGCAGTACAGCTTGGCCATGGCGCCGAGCGAGGACACGTCGCCGCCGGCGTCGTACACGCGCGCCGCCTCGTACAGGACCATGCGGGCCGCCGAGATCTCGGTGACCATGTCGGCCAGGCGGAAGCCGATGCCCTGGTTCTCGATGATCGGACGCCCGAAGGTCTTGCGCTCGACGGCGCGGCGCGACGCCTCGCGGTACGCCGCCAGCGCCAGGCCCAGCGATTGCGCCGCAACCATGATGCGGCCCACGTTGAGGGTCTGCAGCGCCAGCCGCAGCGCGTGGTTGATGTCGCCGACCCGCGCGCTGTCCGGCACCACCAGGTCGAGCCTCAGGTTCGACGTCTGGGTGCCGCGGATTCCCATCTTGTCGTTGAGTTCGTCGATCACCGCCCCCGGCTGCTCCTTGTCCACCATGAAGGCGCTGATGCCGCGGCCGCCGGCGGCCGGATCGGTCTTCACGAACGCCACGTAATAGCGCGAGGCGCCGCCGTTGCCGATCCAGTATTTCTCGCCGCGCAGCCGCCAGCCGTCGCCCTCGCGCACGCCGGTCGCTTCGATCGCCGCAGCGTCGGAGCCGGCGACACGTTCGGACAGCGCGAAGCTGGTCGCGCGGCCCTGCGTCATCTCACGCAGGTAGAAGTTCTTCTGCTGGGCGGTGCCGGCCAGCAGGATCGGGAACGCGCCGAGCTGGTAGGCGCACATGATGGCGGCGGTCGAACTGCAATAAGTCCCGAGCGTCTCCACCGCAGCGACGGTGGTCAGCAGGCTTTCGCCCTCACCGCCGAAGTCGCGCGGCAGGAACAAGCCGGTGAACTTGTGTTCGACCAGCGCCGCGATGTTTTCCCAGGGATAGCGCTGCTTCAGGTCGAGTTCCTCCGCGAGCGGCCCGAAGCGCTCGCGCCCGAGGCGGTCGGCCAATGCCTGCCACTTGGCGGCGTTCTGATCGAGTTGGGGGTTCCAGATGACGGTCATTTCGGATGCTCCAGTGGGGTGACGCTCGCCGTGCGCGCCGCGGCGCGCTGCCTCCACAGGCGGGCGATCGGACGGGCCAGGCCGGCGAGGCCTTGGGGAAAGAATGCGAGGATCGCCACCAGCACGCTGCCCAGGACGATCTTGTCGACGTAGCCGCCGAGCGAAAAGAATTTCTCCTGGATCAGCACCAGCGCCGTCGCGGCGAACGGGCCGAGCAGCTGGCGCCGGCCGATCAGCACGACGGCCGTGAGCATCAGGATCAGGAAGTAGGTTTCGATCACGTCCGCGCTCACGTAAGCGCGCTGGTAGGCGTACAGCCAGCCGGCCGCGGCGCTCACCGGCGCCGAGAACAGGAACACCTGCAGCCGCACGCGTGCCGGGTCGATCCCGCTCATCGTCGCCAGCCGCGGGTTCAGGTGCGTCATGATCGCGGCCGCGCCCAGCGCCGAGTGGCGGAAGCGGTCGATCAGGTACACGGCGACGGCCAGCAGGCCGAACGCGAAGGGCCAGAGCTCCTTGTCGTTGCGCGCGGTCAAGGTCAGGCCAGGCAGGGACAGGTCGAGCATCGGGATGCCGCGCAGGCCGTCCGAGCCGCCGAGGAAGGCCCAGTTCGAAGCCACCGTCATGGCCACCACCGCGACGGCGTATGTCACCAGCGAAAACACGAATTCGCGCAGCCGCAGCGTCACCAGGCCGATCACGGCCGCGAACAGCAGCGCCATGGCGAGCGAACCGGCCAGCGTGAGCCAGGCCGACGACATGCCGCCGCGCGTCGAAAGCCAAGCGGCGGTGTAGCTGCCGACGCCGAAGAACACGGTGTGCGCGAGGCTCACCTCGCCGAGGTCCGACACGATCACGTCCAGCCCGTAGGCCATCACGGCGAAGATCGCGATCAGCACGGCTGCGCTGTACACCGCGCCGGTCCCGCCGAGCAGTGACGGCGCAAGAAAGACCGCGACGCCCGCCAGCGGCACGCCGATCCGGCTCATTTTTCGGTTCTGCATCAGGGCCTGTGCACACTGTTTTTGGCAGTGCGAACGTGGTTAGAACCGCGCCAATCTAGGCACGGGACGACGCCAAGGCTGGACGCCTTGGCTAGGAGCGTAACAACGAGTGGCGCGGTTCTAACCACGTTCCCTCCGGGTTGCGGCCAAAAAGGCCAATTGCGTTGTTGCGCCGGCTGGCCGCACGTCGAGTGCGGCTGCACCGGCGCGCCTAGCACTTGGTCTTTTTGACTCGCAACGCATCTGTCAAAAACAGTGTTCACAGGCCCTACGCTCCCGCCGCCGGTCCGGCGCTGAGGCCCCCCGGCCGCAGCACCAGCACCGCGATCAGCACCAGGAAAGCGGCCGCCGTCGTGTACGCGGGCGACACCAACGCCCCGAACAGGGCAGTGAACAGGCCGAGCGCGATGCCGGCGACATAGCTGCCGGTGACGCTGCCGATGCCGCCCAGGACCACGACGACGAAGGTCATGATCACTTCATCGAATCCCATCGACGTGAGGATCGGGGTGCGCGGCGCGACCATGCCGGCGGCGAACGCGACGGCCATGCCTTCGAACGCGAACACGCCGTAGTAGACCCGCCGCACGTTCACGCCGGCCAGCAGCGCCAGCTTCGGATCCTCGGCCACCATGCGCACCAGCCGGCCGACGCGGGTGCCGTCGAGGACCCACTTCAGGCTGACGAACACGACGATGGCGGCGATCACGATCGCTGCGTCCTGCCAGGTCAGCCACAGCTCGCCGATGGAGATGTCCTGGCGCGACAGCGCAGTTTCCAGGATCTGGCCGGTCGAGCCGAACACGAGCGCGGCTCCGCCGTGCAGGATGTAGCCGAAGCCCAGCGTCATGATCATGATCGACACCAGGTTCTGTTCGATCGTCGCCTTCAGCATGATCCGCTGCATCGCGAGGCCGAACAGGCCGCCCACGAGCATGGCCAGCGGCAGCGCGATCGGATAGGGCACGCCGGCCTTGGCCACCGCCCACCAGGTGACGAACGCGCCCAGCATGTACATCTGCCCATGGCCGAAGTTCACCAGCCGCGCGACGCCCAGCAGCAGGGTCCAGCCGATCGCCACGAGCGCATAGGCGTGGCCGAGCACGATCCCGTTGATCAGTTGCTGGACGAGGTTCATTGCGCGGTGGCTCCCAGGTAGGCTTCCGCGATCCGCGGGTCGTCGCCGACCTGCTGCGCCGGTCCTTGCAGCACGACCCGTCCACGTTCGAGCAGGACGAGCCGGTCCACCACTTCCATCGCGGCGCGAACGTTCTGCTCCACCAGCAGGATGGCCAGCCCCGACGCGGCCAGCGTGCGCATCGTCTGCAGCACTTGCGACACCAGCTTGGGCGCGAGCCCGATCGAGGGTTCGTCCAGCAGCAGCACGCGCGGGCCCATCATCAGTGCGCGCCCGATGCCCAGCATCTGGCGTTCGCCGCCCGACAGCTGCGAGCCCAGGTGCCCGCGCCGCTCTTTCAGGCGCGGGAACAGTTCGTAGATCTCACTCCGCGAGTACACCCGGCGGCCGGGGGCGGCCACGACCGCGAACGCGCTGGAGAGGTTGTCCTCCACCGTCATGCGGCCGAACACCAGGCGGCCTTCGGGCACCAGCACCAGGCCGGCACGCACACGTTGGTACGTCGGCCACGCATCGACGCGCTGGCCCGCCAGCACGACTTCGCCGCCGGCCTTCGGTGCGCCGCGCGACCATCCGGCGATGCCGTTGACCAGCGTCGACTTGCCCGCGCCGTTCGCGCCGACCACACCGACGACCTCGCCCGCTCCGACGGCCAGCGCCTCGAGGTCGAGCGCGCGATTGCCGGCGTAGGCCACCTGCAGCCGGCGCACTTCGAGCACGGCCGCGTTCATTGCGTCTTCCCCAGGTAGGCTTCGAGCACCCGCGGGTCATGCTGGATCTGCGCGGGCAAGCCATAGGCAAGCTGGCGGCCGAGGTCGAGCACGCAGATGCGGTCGGCAACGGCCATGATCAGGTCCATGTGGTGCTCGATGACGACCAGCGCGATGCCCTCGCGCTTGAGGCTGGTGAGTAGGTCCACCAGCCGCGCCATGTCATCGCCGCCCAAACCCGCTGCCGGCTCGTCCAGCATCAGCACGCGCGCTCCCGCGCCATAGGCCAGCGCGATCGACAGCATGCGCTGCACGCCGTACGGGATTTCCTTCGGGCTCAGGCGGTGGTACGCCACTGGGACACCGAAGCGCACCAATTGCACCGCGGCGAATTCCGAGGCTTCGGCGCGGCGCCGGCTCGCGGCCGCCGGATTGACCACGCTGGCGAACAACCCAGGGTGCGACCTCCGGCCCAGCACCGCCACCAGGTTGTCCAGTACCGTCAGGTCGTCGAAGAACGCGTTCTGCTGGAAGGCTCGCTTGAGCCCGAGCTCGGCGAGACGATACGGCGGAACTGCGGTGACGTCGCGGCCCTCCAGCGTCACGCGTCCCTGCCGCCTGACCATCGCCGTGACCGCTTCGTAGCACGAACTCTTGCCGGCCCCGTTGGGACCGATGATGCCCAGCAACTCGCCCGGGTGGACTTCCCACGATACGCCTTCGAGGGCGACCAGCGCGCCGTAGCGCACGCCGAGCTCCTCGACGCGCAGCGCCGGGGTTCGTTGCTGGACCGATGCCGCCATGTCCCGACGTCAGTTCACTTGTTCAGCATCGAGATCTTGCCGGCCTGCACCGTGAACAGCAGGTGGTTCGACTTGAGCTGGCCGTTCGGCTCGAACCCGACATCTCCCATCAGCGTGCCCTTGAACTGGCCGCCGCGGATGCGCTTGGCGACGGGCTCGCGCTCCAGCGTCTTGAGTTCGTTCACGGCCATCGCCCACACCTGCAGCGCTTCGGCGCCCAGCGCCATGAACTTGTCGGGCGCGTATTTGAACAGCTCCTGGCTCTTGGCGACGAAACGCTTGTTAGCCGGGTTGGAAGCGAACGGCTCGACATCGGGGAAGTAGATATCGGCGCTGATCACGCCGTTGGCGGCTTCGCCGGCGACCTGGATGACGCTCGGCGCAACGGTTCCCACCGCGGCGACCAGGGCGCCACCGAGCCGCGACTGGCGGGCCTGGCGGATCGTGGCCGGCATGCCCAGGCCTTCGTTGGCGTTGATCGCCACGGTGACGTCGGGGTTGGCCGCCTTCACATTCGTCAGCGCCACGCGGAAATCGGCCTGCGTGAACGGGAATTTTTCCTCCGCAACCTTTTCATAGGCCCAGTTGAGCTTCTTCAGTTCGGTTTCGATCGACGTCTGCGCGCCATTGCCGTACGCGTCGTTCTGGGTCAGGAAGGCCACCCGTTTCGCCTTGGCGACGTTGGCGATGTAGTTCGCGATCACGGCGCCGTCCTGCGAGTTGGAGCTGTTGAGGCGGACCGCCAGCGGATTGCCTTCGCCGGAGAGGATCGGGTCGGCCTTGGAGATGGCGGTGATGTCCAGGATGCCGGCGCGCGCGATCACGGGCTGCATCGCGAGCGTCACCGGGCTGTTCCAGCCCTCGATGATCACCGACACGCCCTGCGCGATCAGTTCGTTGGCGCGCGAGACGCCGACGGCGGGGGTGGACTCGTCGTCGCGCGTGACGATCTCGATCTTGCGGCCCATCACGCCGCCGCTCTCGTTGATCAGCGCGGCCATGGTCTGGATCGCCTGCGACACGTGCTGGCCCTGGGGGCCGGCGCCGCCCGACAACGGAAAGATGACCCCGACTTTCACCGTGGCCTGCGCCCAGGCGCCGGCGGCGAATCCCAGGCCCACGGCCAGTGCCGTGACCCATTTGCGAATCTGCTTCATGTTCTGATGTCTCCTGTTGACGTGGGTGGAAACGCCGGAAGCGGCGCGGCTTTACTTCTGGACGACGATCTCGCGTTTGCGAACACGGCCGCACCAGCGCGGCGATGGGGCGGAGCATACCGTTGCGTATGTCGCCGAGTCAAGTCAGCCGGATGAAACAATCCTAGTGCTTTCCCTAGTACAGCTGAACGATTGGATACCGGAATTCGAGCTCCACCCGGTTGCAAAGATACCATTGAGTATGTAGGATGCCAGTCACTTTCCACGCACCGAAGAGGCACGCACATGAAGACACAAGGAATCACCGCACTGGTCACGGGAGGCGCATCGGGCCTCGGGCTCGCGTCGGCAACACGGTTGGTCGGCGAAGGCGCCAAGGTGGTCCTCGTCGACCTGCCGTCCTCCAACGGGGAAGAAGTCGCCCGCAGCCTCGGCGCGAACGTGCGGTTCGCGCCGGCCGATGTGACGAGCGCAGCGCCGATGGAGGCCGCGCTCGATGTGGCCGAGAGCCTCGGCCCGCTGCGCGTGCTGGTGCACTGCGCAGGCCGCGGCGGCCCGGTCCGCCTGATCGACAAGGACGGGCGCCCCGGCTCGCTGGAGGCTTACGAGAACATCATCCGCATCAACCTGGTCGGCACGTTCAACACCTTGCGGCTGGCGGCGGTGCGCATGGCCCGCAACGAACCCGTCGATGGTGAGCGCGGCGTCTGCGTGCTCACGGCCTCGGTGGCGGCGTACGAAGGCCAGATCGGCCAGATCCCCTATGCGTCGTCGAAGGCCGGCGTCGTCGGGATGACCATCGTCGCCGCGCGCGATCTCGCCAGCAAGCTGATCCGCGTCTGCACCATCGCACCCGGCATCTTCGACACGCCCATGCTGGCGCGGGTCTCGGAAGACGCGCGCCGCACGCTGAGCGCCTCGGTGCCGCATCCGGCCCGCCTCGGACTGCCCGACGAATACGCGCAGCTCGCGATGCACATCATCGCCAACCAGATGCTCAACGGCGAAACCATCCGCCTCGACGGCGCCCTGCGCATGGCGCCGCGCTGAGCCCTCCCACGGAATCCCTCTCCCACCGAATCCATCATGACCACGACCAGCGAAGTGCTCGTGGATGCCGCCGACGGCATCCTCACCATCACCATCAACCGGCCCGAGGCGCGCAACGCGATGACCCTGGCCGCGGCCAAACTCATTGCCGCCGCGCTCGACGAACTCGACAGCCGCGACGACCTGCGGATCGGCATTCTCACCGGCGCCGGCGGCACCTTCTGCGCCGGCATGGACCTGAAGGGTTTCCTGCGCGGCGAGCGGCCCAGCCTGCCCGATCGCGGCTTCGGCGGCCTCACCCGCAAGCCGCCGCGCAAGCCGCTGATTGCAGCAGTCGAAGGCTATGCGCTGGCGGGCGGCTTCGAGCTCGTGCTCGCATGCGACCTCGTCGTGGCCTCCGAGAAAGCCCAGTTCGGCGTGCCCGAGGTCAAGCGCGGCCTGGCCGCAGCCGCCGGCGGGCTGGTGCGCCTGCCGCGGCAACTGCCTTACCGGATCGCGCTGGAACTGGTGCTGACGGGCGACATGTTTCCCGCCACGCGCGCGTACGAGTACGGCCTGATCAACCGGCTCGTCCCGGCCGGCGAATCGCTGGCTCAGGCGCGCAAGCTGGCGCAGACCATCGCCGCCAACGGGCCGCTGTCGGTCGCCGCGAGCAAGCGCGTGGTCGTCGAGTCGCAGGACTGGCCGTCGGCGGAGGTGTGGGACCGGCAGGCGGCGCTGACCGACCATGTGTTCACATCGGCCGACGCCCGCGAAGGCTCGGCTGCGTTCGCCGAGAAGCGCAAGCCGGTCTGGCAGGGACGCTGACCCGATGATCGACCCGCAGCAACTGCTGGCCGCGCAGATCCCCGTGATCGAGCAGCACTACGGCTGGCGCGAGTGCGTGCTTTATTCGCTGGGCATCGCGGCCGGGCTCGATCCGCTGGACGAGGCCGACCTGCCTTTCGTCGACGAGACGCGGCTGAAGGTCCATCCCTCGATGGCCAACGTGCTGGGTTATCCCGGCTTCTGGCAACGCGACCCGGCCTTCGGGCTGGACTGGGTGAAGCTGGTGCACGGCGAGCACGCGTTCCGCATCCACCGGCCACTGCCGCCGCAGGGCCACGTGCGCGGCACCAGCCGCATCGTCGACCTGGTGGAC
Source organism: Ramlibacter sp. (assembly GCA_035571795.1). GTDB lineage: Bacteria > Pseudomonadota > Gammaproteobacteria > Burkholderiales > Burkholderiaceae_C > Ramlibacter. The sequence continues at coordinate 5,934 of DATNBX010000219.1, read as the reverse complement.
AAGGGCAAGGACCGCGGTGCGCTGATCTTCGTCGAACGCGAAATCCGCGACGCGGCAAGCGGCGAGCTGTTCGCCACGGTGAGGCAGACGGTGTTCTGCCGCGGCGATGGCGGCTTCGGCGGCCCGAACAAGACACTGCCCCCGCCGCCGGCCATTCCGGAGCGCGCGCCCGATGAGTCCATCTCCGTTCCCACGTCGCCGCAGACGGCGCTGGTCTATCGCCTGTCGGGCGACTTCAACCCCTTGCATGCCAACCCGGCGGTGGCGCGGGCAGCGGGCTTCGACCGGCCGATCCTGCATGGGCTGGCGACTTTCGGCATCACCTGCCACGGACTGATGAAGCGGCTGTGCGGCTGCGACCCGGCGGCGGTTCGCGCGATGAGCGGCCGTTTCTCGGCGCCGGTGTTCCCCGGAGAAACCCTGCGCGTGGAAATCTGGAACGATGCGCCGGGCCAGTTCAGCTTTCGCACGGTCGTCGCCGAACGCGGCGTGGTCGTCGTCAACAACGGATTTTTTGAGATAGCGGAGCCAGCGTGACGAATGCAATCCTGTCGAACATCCGGGTGCTGGACCTGAGCCGCGTACTCGCCGGGCCCTGGGCCGCCCAGATCCTCGGGGATTTCGGCGCCGACGTGATCAAGGTGGAGCGCCCCGGCACCGGCGACGACCTGCGCGAACAGGGCGCGCGGCTGAAGGACCGGGCCGGCAACGAGACCAACGAGCGTTCGACTTTCCTCGCGACCAACCGCGCCAAGCGCTCCGTCACGATCGACATGGCCAAGCCGCAGGGCCAGGAGCTGATCCGCCGGCTCGCCGCCAACGCGGACGTGCTGATCGAGAACTTCAAGACCGGCGACCTGAAGCGTTACGGACTCGATTACGAGTCGCTGAGCGCCGTCAACCCGCGGCTGGTCTATTGCTCCATCACCGGTTTCGGGCAGTCGGGTCCCTACAGCCAGATGCCCGGCTATGACCTGCTCTTCCAGGCGATGGGCGGCGTGATGGCCCTGACCGGGGTGCCTGAGGGCCAGCCCGGCGCCGGTCCGCAGCGCGCGGGCTATCCGGTCTCGGATCTCACCTCGGGTTTCTACGCCACGATCGGCATCCTCGCGGCGCTGCATCATCGCGACACCGTCTCCGGCAAGGGCCAGTACATCGACCTGTCGCTGCTGGACGCCCAGGTCGCGGCCACTTCGTCGATGTCGATGAGCTACCTTGTCGCCGGCCAGTTGCCGGTGCGGGTCGGGCTGGGGTCCCAGCTCACCGCGCCCTACGGAGATTTCGACTGCGCCGACGGCAAGATCATGGTCGCCGTCGGCAACGACAAGCAGTTCGTGCAGTTGTGCAAGGTGCTGGAGCGCCCGGACCTCATCGACGACGAACGCTTCAAGACGACGCCGCTGCGGGTGGCGAACAAGCAGGCCCTGCTGCCGATCGTCGGCGACCTGTTGAAGCAGCACACCATCGATCACTGGATGCCGCTGCTGCGTGAGGCGGTGGTGCCCAGCGCCCCGATCTACAACTTCGACCACGTCTTCGAGGACCCGCAGATCAAGCATCGCGGCCTCGTGAAGACGCTCCCCCATCCGCTCTCGGGAACGATGTCGGTGGTCGGCAACCCGCTCAACTTCTCGGAGACGCCGCTCGAGTACCACCGGCCGCCGCCGCTCCTGGGCGAGCACACCGCCGAAGTGCTGCGTGAGGTGCTGGGAATGAACGACGCCGACATCGAGCGGCTCGCGCAGGACAAGGTGACGACGCCATGAAAGCCGTTCTCTGCAAGCAATACGGGCCGCCCTCCCAACTGGTGGTGGAAGAAGTGCCTTCGCCCAAACCAGGCGAGGGCCAGCTGCTGGTCGCGGTGCATGCCTGCGGCGTCAACTTCCCCGACACGCTGATCATCCAGGGCAAGTACCAGTTCAAGCCGGACCTGCCGTTCTCGCCGGGCGCGGAAGTTGCCGGTGTCGTGAAGGAAGTGGGGCCGGGCGTCACGCAGTTCAAGCCGGGCGACCGGGTGATCGCGGCGACCACCTGGGGTGGCTACGCGCAGGAGGCGCTGGCGCAGGCGGAACGCGTGATCCACATGCCCGAGGGCATGGATTTCCAGACCGCCGCGGCCTTTCTCCTCACCTATGGCACGTCGCACCACGCCCTGAAGGATCGCGGCGAACTCAAGCCCGGCGAGACGGTGCTGGTGCTGGGCGCCGCCGGCGGTGTAGGGCTGGCCGCCGTGGAGATCGCGAAGGCCATGGGCGCGCGCGTGATCGCCGCCGCATCGACCGACGAGAAGCTCGCGGTGTGCCGCGAGCGCGGCGCCGACGAGACCATCAACTATTCGACCCAGGACCTGCGCGAGCGCCTCAAGACGCTCACCGGCGGCCGCGGCGTCGACGTCGTGTACGACCCCGTCGGCGGTGCGCTGAGCGAGCCGGCCTTGCGCAACATGGCCTGGCGCGGCCGCTTCCTGGTGATCGGCTTCGCCGCGGGCGACATCCCGAAGGTGCCGCTGAACCTGCCGCTGCTGAAGGGCTGCTCCATCGTCGGCGTCTTCCTCGGCGGTTTCATGCGCGCCGAGCCGGCCCGCAGCGAGGCGCAATTGCGCGAGCTGGTTGACTGGATCGCGCAGGGCAAGTTGCACCCCCGCATCCACGCCGCCTATCCGCTGGAGCGCGCGGCCGACGCCATGCACGACGTGACGAGCCGCAAGGTCATCGGCAAGGTCGTGCTCACCACGGGGCTTTGACGCCATGGCCAAGGTCCTGGTGGTCGGAGCGCTCGGCGTGGTCGGGCGCGCCGCGATGGAACGGTTCGCGGCGACGCCGGGCCTGCAGGTGGCCGGCCTCGCGCGGCGCAGCCCGGACTTCGCGCCGGGCGCCAGCTGGATCGCGGCCGACCTGCGCGATGCGCAGGCCACGGCGCGCGCACTCCAGGCGCACCGTGACATCACCCACGTGGTCTATGCGGCGCTGAACGAACAGGCCGACCTGCTGCGCGGCTGGCGCGATCCCGCCAACGTCGCGCTCAACACGCTGATGCTGCGCAACATGCTGGACGCGCTGCGCGGCGCGCCGCTGCAGCACGTCACGCTGATGCAAGGCACCAAGGCCTACGGCGTGCACACCGGCCGCCCGATGCGCGTGCCGGCACGCGAGCAGGATGCGGTGCGCGACCACGCCAACTTCTATTTCGAGCAGGAGGACCTGCTCGCGCAGCGCGCGCAGGAGGCGGGCTTCCGCTGGACGATCCTGCGCCCGCAGATCGTGCTCGGGGTGGCCGTCGGCAGCGCGATGAACCCGGTCGCGGCGCTCGGCGCCTACGCCGTGCTGTCACGCGAGCTCGGGCGCGCGCTGTCGTATCCGGGGCATCCTCACCTGCTGACGGAATGCACCGATGCACGGCTCATCGCCGCAGCGGTCGAATGGGCCTGGAACGAACCCCGGGCGCACGGCGAGGCATTCAACGTCGCGAACGGCGACGTGATCGTCTGGGAGACTTTCTTTGCGCGGCTCGCGTCGCATTTCCGGATGCCGCTGGGTGCGCCGTGCGAGATCCGTGTCGCGGAGGAGATGCCCCGCCACGCCGAAGTGTGGCGCCGTATCGCGCAACGCGAAGGCCTGCGCGTGGCCGAGCTCGAAGCCCTGCTCGGCCTGTCATGGCAGTACGCCGATGCCACCTGGGCTTCGCGCCGGCCGTTTCCGGTGCCCCCGCTGGTGTCGACGGTCAAGCTGCGCCAGTTCGGCTTCGGCGAGTGCATCGACACCGAGGAATGCATCGTGCAGCACCTGCAGGCGATGAGCGCGCAGGGCTACTTGCCGCCGGCCTGACGGCCCCTACCACCACAAGGAAACGACCCGCCGTGGCGGGTCGTTTTTTCTCTGTTTATTCCGCTTTAATGTTGAGGCGCTTGATCAGGTCACCCCAGTACTTGCTCTGCTGCAGCGTGATGTCGCGCAGTTCGGCGGGCGAACTTGACTTCGGCTCGTTGCCGATCTTGCGCATGGCTTCGGCGAAACTGGCCGAGGTGGTGATTTTCTTCAACGCAACGTTCAGCTTGTCGACCACCGGCTTGGGCGTGCCGGCCGGCGCGAAGACGGCGTACCACGTTTCACCCACGATCGACGGATAGCCCAGTTCCTTGAAGGTCGGCACGTTCGGCATCAGCGGCTGGCGTTCGCTGCTCAGGACCGCGAGCGCGCGGTACTGGCCCGCATTCACGTTGGGCACCGCACTCGTCAGCGCTTCCACGTTGGAATCCACGATGCCCCCGATCATGTCCATCGTCGCCGGCGCGGCGCCCTTGTAGTGCACCTGCGCCATCTTGATGTCCAGCCCGGTGGCGATCATCTCGCCCAGCAGGTGCACCATGCTGCCCTGGCCGTTGGTGGCGTTGTTGATCTTGCCCGGATTGGCCTTGGCGTAGGCGATGAACTCGCGCATGTCCTTGGCCGGGAAGTCCTTCTTCACCACGAACGCGAACGGCACCGTGCAGACCGCGGCCACAGGCTCGAAGTCCTCGAGCTTGTACTGCAGCTTGTCGTTCAGATGGGGGATGACCGTGAAGGTGGTTCCCGCCGACAGCAGGACCGTGTAGCCGTCCTTAGCCGCGCGCGCCACCGCGGTGGCGCCGATCGCCGTCGCCGCGCCGGCCTTGTTTTCCGCGATGAAGGTCTGGCCCAGCTCTTCACGCAGCCGCTGCGCGAGCTGGCGCCCGACCACGTCGCTGGTGCCGCCCGGCGGATAGGGAATCACCATCGTGACCGGCCGGCTCGGCCAGTTGTCCTGGGCGCCGGCGGCCAAAGGCACGAGCGCCGTCAGGCCCAGGGCGCCCGCCAGTGCGAGCTTTCGAATATCGACACGCATTGCTTGTCTCCTGGATTCAGGTTCTTGGTCAGACCGTGGCCACGGGCGTGGCGGGAGAGCCGACCGCGCCGGGCAGCCGCAGCGGCGGGGCAGTGAGCAGGAAAGTGGAACGCTTGTTGGCGCGCAGCCACTGCGCCAGTTCGGCGAAATACCAGAGCTCGCCCAGGTTCAGGCCCAGCTTGAACAGGCAGTGGTTGTGCAGCGGCAGGCCGGGATAGTGTTCGCCCTCGGCCGGCCGCGCGGGATAGGCCTCCACCGCAAAGTTGTCGGCGCAGATGGCGACGATGCCGGAGTCGGTGATCCATTGCAGCAGCTTTTCGTCGCGGCCGTCGAGCACCGAGCACGAGCGGGCCAGCACTTCGCCATCGGGGTTCTTGTTCATCTCCAGGATGAGGTCCGCGAAGCCGGTGTACAGGCATAGGAAGTCGCCCTGCTCGACGGCAGCGCCCTGCCCTTCGAGCGCGGCCATCAGGCCGTCGTAGCCGACCAGCGCGCGCGACCGGCCATGCAGCCGCTCGAGGTCGACCATCACGCCGCGTCCCTGCACCCCCGCGGCCGCGAGGTTCTCGATGCCAATCGCCTTCGCGCCGAAGCCGCTGGCGGCTTCGTCCGGGCCCACGATGTCGAGGCCGCCGCGAAAGCCGTTGTAATAGACCTTTTCCGGGATGCCGTCGCCGTTGGCGTCGAACATTTGCCCGACGTGGCCGAGCCCGTCCCACTGGGTCGAGTACTGCGTGTACAGCATCACGCCGTCGTCGGAGACGACATCCGTGAAGCAGCTGCACATGTTGGAAAGGCGAAAGTTGTAGTTGTAGCCATCGCCGCGGCGCTCGTGGAAGAACTTCGGTTCCTTACGGTGCTGGAACAACTTGTTGCCGCCCGGATAGTCCAGCGGCAGGCTCAGGCAGAACGCAAGCCCATGCTGCACTTCACGGATCGCGCGCAGGCGAGTCTGCGGCGTGAGCAGATTCATGCGGCCGATCTGGTCGTTGGGCCCGAAGTCACCCCAATTCGAGCCCGGCGGCCGCTGTTTCCAACGCGGATTTTCCACTGTATGTCTCCTGTCGATTCGAC
>DATNBX010000218.1:0-8334 GCA_035571795.1 Ramlibacter sp. | reverse complement strand
CTCGGGATACGGCGACGACCCAGTCAAACCCGGGCCGTATCGCGACAAGAAGGCCTACGACCTTCTCATCCAGAGCGAGGCGGGTTTCGTGTCGGTCACCGGCACGCCCGACGAGCCGTGCAAGGCCGGTCCCTCGATCGCAGACATCGCGGCCGGCATGTACGCGTACAGCAGCATCCTGGCCGCCCTGCTGCAGCGTGGCCAGACCGGCAAGGGCCAGCGCATCGACATATCGATGCTGGAGTCGCTCGCTGAGTGGACGAGCTACCCGCTCTACTATGCGTTTGAAAGCGCCGCGCCGCCGCCCCGCACGGGCGCGAGCCACGCCACCATCTACCCGTACGGCCCGTTCCCGGCCGGCGACGGCACGACGGTGATGCTGGGCCTGCAGAACGAGCGCGAGTGGGTCAGCTTCTGCGACAAGGTGCTGCAGCAACCTGATCTCGCCAGCGACCCGCGCTTCACGGCGAACTTCAAGCGTGTCGCGGAGCGCGACGCGCTGCGCCGGATCATCGTCGAGGCCTTCCTTCCCCTCACCGGTGCGCAAGTGGTCGAGCGGCTAGAACTCGCGCAGATCGCCAACGCCCGTGTCAACACCATGCGGGACGTCTGGGCGCATCCGCAGCTCGAGGCGCGTGGCCGCTGGACCGAAGTCGGCTCACCGAAGGGCACCTTGCCCGCCATGCTGCCGCCTGGCACCTGGGACGTTGGGCCGCGCATGGACCCCGTGCCCGCGCTCGGCCAGCACACCGATGCGATCCTCGCCGAGCTTGGCTACGGAACGGCCGAGATCGCAGCCCTGCACGCATCGAATGCGGTCTGAGGTGAGCGCCATGAGCGAAGCTTCCCCTCAGGCACGCACCTATCTGTTCGTTCCAGGAACGCGGCCGGAACGGTTCGGAAAGGCGCTGGCCAGCGGCGCCGACGCCGTGATTCTGGACCTCGAAGATGCGGTCGCTGCGGAGGACAAGGCGGCTGCCCGCCAGACCATCGTCAACTGGTTCACTGGCGCAGCGCCAGCCGACCGGTCGCGCATCGTGGTCCGCATCAACGACGCCGAGTCGGCATGGTTTTCCGAGGACCTGCTGGCGCTGCGAGAGGCCGGTGCGACCGGCATTCTGCTTCCCAAGGCCGAATCGGCGCAGCAGATTGCCGCGACGCGGGCGGCACTGCCCGGCATACGTGTGCTCGCCTTGATCGAAAGCGCGCGTGGCGTCGCGCAAGTCGAGACGGTGGCCGCCGCCGGCGCTTCGCGGCTAGTGTTCGGCACCCTCGATTTCGCGCTCGACCTCGACATCGACATCAGCACGGACGCATCGGGCCTGGCGTATGCGGCCAGTCGAATTGCGCTTGCCTCGCGCGTCGCGGGACTGCCGTCCCCGGTGGCCGGCGTCACGCCGCAACTCGACGACAGGGCGCGCCTGCTTGCCGACCTGGACGTCGCGCGAGCCCACGGCTTCGGCGCCAAACTGTGCATCCACCCCAGCCAGGTCGAGCCGATCCACGCGGCGCTGCGGCCCAGCGCCCAGGCCCTCGACTGGGCGCGTCGCGTGTTGGCCGCCGATGCCGCCTCGCCGGGCGCCGCCCGGCTCGATGGGCGCATGGTCGACCGTCCGGTCGTCCTGCAGGCGCAGCGCACCCTGCAGCTGGCGCGGGACTGAGCCCATCCACTTCCACACCAGAAAGAGACACACACCATGGCCTCAACCATCATCGACTCACGCGTCTTCGGCGACATGTTCAGCGACGCGCGCATGCGCAACGTCTGGTCCGACGAGAACCGCACCGCAAAGTACCTCGACATCGAGCGCGCCCTGGCCAAGGTCCAGGGCGAGCTGGGGATCATTCCGAAGGAAGCGGCTCATGAAATCGTCCGCAACTGCGAGCTGTCGCAGATCGACTGGGACAAGCTCAAGGCCAAGACCGAGCAGATCGGCTATCCCATCATCGCGGTGGTCAACCAGATCAACGCCAACTGCCGCGACAAGCTGGGGGAGTACTGCCACTGGGGCGCCACCACGCAGGACATCACCGACACCGCAGCCGTGCTGCAAATGCGCGAGGGCCTGACGCTGGTCGAGCAGGACCTGGACGAGATCGCCGACGCGCTGGCTGCGCTGGCCAAGAAATATCGCGACACGCCGGTCATCGGCCGCTCCAACCTGCAGCAGGCCACCCCGATCACCTTCGGCTACAAGATGGCGAGCATCCTGGCCGGTATCGATCGCCACCGCGAGCGGCTGCAGCAGTTGAAGCCGCGCGTGCTGATGGGCGAATTCGGCGGCGCGTCGGGCACCCTGTCCTCGCTGGAAAAAGGCGCGATGGAGACCCAGGCCGGCCTGATGAACGAACTGGGCCTGGCCCAGCCGCCGATCTCCTGGCACACCGTGCGCGACACCATCGCCGAAGTCGGCAACTTCCTGGCGCTGGTCGGCGGCTCGCTTGGCAAGATTGCGATGGACGTCAAGCTGATGATGCAGACCGAGGTGGCGGAGGTGTTCGAACCCTACGCGCCGGGCCGGGGTTCGTCGTCCACCATGCCGCAAAAGCGCAACCCGATCTCCTGCCTGTACATCCACGCCAACATCTCGGTGGCACGCCAGCATGCCGCGGCATTGATGGATGCGATGGTGGCGGACCATGAGCGCTCGACCGGACCCTGGGAAATCGAATGGGTTTCGCTTCCCGAGATCTTCTGCCTGATGTCGGGCGCACTGAAGCAGACCAAGTTCGTTCTCAAGGGCCTGGAAGTGGATGTCACCCGCATGCGCGCGAACATCGACATGACCAAGGGGCTGGTGATGTCCGAAGCCGTGATGATGGGCCTGGGTCCGTACATCGGGCGCGAATACGCGCACGACCTCGTCTACGACCTGTGCCGTCAGGCCATCACGGAGAACCGCCCGCTGATCGAAGTCCTGTCTGCGCACGGCGAGATCGGCAGGCACGTTACGCGCGCCCAGCTGGAAGCGATGTGCGACCCGGCCAACCACCTCGGCCAGGCCGGCGTGATGGTGGACCGGGTCTTGGCCCACCGTCGTTGATCCCGCTAACGCCCCTACCGCCTCAAGAGAACTACACCGGCGCAGCGCGGTGCATGCATTCACACGTAACCAACACCGGAGACAACATCGTGAACATTCCCAAGCTTCTCAAGCTCCTGTATGTGCAGGTCCTCATCGGCCTGATCCTCGGCATTGCGCTCGGGCACTTCTGGCCCGAGTTCGGTGCGGCACTGAAGCCACTCGGCGACGGCTTCGTCAAGCTGGTGAAGATGATGATCGCACCGGTGGTGTTCTGCACCATCGTGACCGGCATCACGTCGCTGGGCGATTCGAAGGAAATCGGCAAGACGCTGCTCAAGGCGATGGGGCTTTTCTATGCGTTGACGATCCTGGCGCTGGTCACGGGCCTCGTCACGGTGTTCCTGCTGCAGCCCGGTGCCGGCATGCACATCGACCCGAAGAACCTGGATGCATCCGTGGCGGGCCGGTTCGCGAGCGAGGTGCATATCCACGGATTCACCGACTTCGTCATGCACATCATCCCCAACGCATTCTTCGGCGCCTTCGCCGAGGGCGAGGTGCTGCCGGTGCTGCTGCTGGCAGTGCTCTGCGGCTTTGGGCTGACCCGTATCGGTGAAGCAGCCAAACCCGTGCTTGACGGGATCGACGGCTTCTCCCACATGCTGTTCGCCGCCTTCGGCATCATCATGCGGCTGGCTCCGATTGGCGCATTCGGCGCGATGGCTTTCACGGTCGGCCGCTACGGCATCAAGTCCATCGGGTCGCTCGGCCTGCTGATCTTCACGTTCTATATTGCCTGCAGCTTCTTCGTCGCTGTGGTGCTCGGCCTGCTGGCGCGGATCCACGGCTTCAAGCTGTGGCAACTGATGCGCTACATCAAGGAAGAACTGCTGGTCGTGCTAGGCACTTCGTCGAGCGAACCGGTGCTGCCTCGTCTGCTGCTGAAACTCGAACGCCTCGGCTGCAAGAAGGGCGTTGTGGGTCTGGTGCTGCCCACCGGCTACTCGTTCAACCTCGACGGTACCGCCATCTACCTGACGCTGGCCTCGATGTTCATCGCCCAGGCCTGCGATATCCACCTCTCATGGGGGCAGATCGCCGCCATGCTCGGCATCATGCTGCTGACCTCGAAGGGCGCTGCCGGCGTGACCGGCAGCGGCTTCGTCGCGCTGGTCGCCACGCTCACCGTGATGCCGGAGTTGCCCGTGGCCGGCGTGGCGCTGATCGTCGGCATCGACCGCTTCATGTCGGAAGCGCGAGCGCTCACCAGCACCATCAGCAATGCCGTGGCCTGCGTGGTGGTTTCGATCTGGGAAAACGCCTGCGACCGCGAGATGCTGCAGCGCGAACTGACCGCCAATTACGCCAACACGGAGCACGACCTCGAGGAAGGCGGCGTGCAGTACCCGCCGTCGCTCGGAACCTCCGGCACGGCCCATTGAAAATGCGCAGCCCACCTTCCCGTCAGGACACGGCGCGGCGGCCCGCGGGCTTGCCGCGCCTGGCTTTTATCTCGGTGAAGAATTCGTAGAGCTGCTGGGCAGCCGGCGACAGGGCGCGCCCCTTGCGCCGGATCAGGCCGATCTTTCGAGTGACGACCGGTTCGAGGAGCGGGACGCTCACCAGCAGCGGATGGTCGGGGCCCGGCATGGCGATCGAAGGCACAGCGGCCACACCCAGGCCCGCTTCGACCAACCCGAGCATCGTTGTCACGTGCTGCGTCTCGTAAATGCTCTGAGGCCGTCCCGCCACATTGGAAAGGGCCTGATCGAGCAGCAGCCGGTTCCCGGACGATTTGCTTACCGAAATGTAGTCGTATTGCGCCAGTTCGGTCCACGTGACGCGGCGCTTCTTGGCCAACGGATGATCGCGCCGGCAGGCGGCGACGAATCTCTCCTCCATCAGCGGCTTGAACTCGATGTCGGGCTCCTGGCCGCCGACGAAATTCAGGCCGAAGTCGACTTCGCTGCGCGACACCGCCGTCAGCACTTCGTTGGCACTGGCATCAAACACCTTGACCCTGATCTTCGGGTAGCGCTCGTGGTACCGCGAGATCACCTGCGACAGGAAGTAGTAGACCGTCGAAGGCACGCAGGCGATCGCGACCTCGCCCATGCGGGTGGCCGCCACCCCGCGGATGCCGAGCAGCATGTGATCCAGGTCGTCGAGAAGCTGCTGCACCTTGCGGTCGAAGTCGCGGCCCACGGACGTCAGGCTTACGCGCCGCGTGGTGCGCTCCAGCAATTGCACGCCCAGGGCTTCTTCGAGCTTCTCGATCCGCCGGCTGAAGGCCGGTTGCGAGACATGCAGCGCATCCGCCGCCTTGCGGAAGCTGCTGAGTTCGGCCACGGCACGAAAGGCCTGCAGGTCGTTGAGATTGAAGTTGATGGCCATCGGCAACTCCCTAGGAATCTCACTGATCCACTGTGCGCATCAATGAATTCTAAACATGCAATTCACAGAATTCTCCATCCATCCGACCATAGGGGCCATCCAGGAACAACACCGTCGCAAGTTCCGAATCCACATCCAGCGGAGTAGACAGATGCAATTCCCCCGACCCTGCCTTTCTGGCGCCGTCGCAGCATGAACAAGATCATCCCGTGCGTGCTGATGCGCGCCGGCACCTCGCGCGGCCCGTTCTTCCTGCGCGAGTGGCTGCCCGAGGGCGACGAGGCGCGGGACCAGGCCCTGATCGGTGCCATAGGGGCCTCCGATCCGCTCCAGCTCGATGGCGTTGGCGGCGGCAGCACCCTCAACAGCAAAGTCGCGATCGTCTCGCGTTCCACACAACCGGGCTGCGACCTCGACTACCTGTTTGCCCAGGTCGGCGTCGGGCATCGCTCGGTTGACACTCGTCCCAACTGCGGAAACATGCTGTCCGGCGTTGCTCCCTTCGCGATCGAGCAAGGCCTGGTCAGCGCGCAGGACGGGACCACCCACGTGCGCATCTACAACGTCAACACCAACTCGCGGATCGACGTGACGGTACGCACGCCCGGCGGCCGCGTCACCTATGACGGCGATGCCCGCATCGACGGCGTGGCCGGGACCGCGGCCCCGATCCTGCTCAACTTCCTGGACGCCTGGGGCGCTGTCACAGGGAAGGTCTTTCCAACTGGCCGGCGCATCGACACCGTCGCGGGGGTCGAACTGACCTGCATCGACGCGGCGATGCCGCTGATGATCGTGCGCGCCGGCGACCTGGGCCTGACCGGTCGCGAAAAGCCGGCGGCGCTTGATGCGAACACCGCGCTGCTGGATCGACTGGAGACCTTGCGCCTGCAAGCCGGCCGCATGATGGGCCTGGGCGACGTGTCCAACAGCGTCATCCCCAAGCCCGTCCTGGTGAGTGCGGGCGATTCGCCGAACAGCGTGACCTCCCGCTACTTCACGCCCCGCCGATGCCATGCGTCGCACGCCGTGACGGGGGCCATCGGCGTGGCCAGCGCATTCGCGCTGCAAGGCACCGTGGCAAGCGGGATGGCGCGCGAGCCCGGCCGCCATGCCTTGGTGGTGCTTCATCCGGCCGGGCAGATCGATGTCGAGGTCGAGTTGGCGGGCGAGGGAGAGGAGGCGACCGTAGAGCGTGCGGCGCTGGTCCGCACCGCGCGCAAGATCATGCAGGGCGAACTGCATTTGCCCGAGTACGTGTTCTCGCGCCCCGAAACGGCGGGCAACGGAAGGTCGACCTTCCCGCACAAGGCTCTCACCATCATCGTGCCGACCCGCGCTGGCGGCGGCAACGACGCGATGGCGCGCATCGTCGCCGCCAAGCTTGGTCCGTTGCTGGGGCAGGACGTGGTGGTCGACAACCGGGCCGGCGCGAATGGCGCCATTGCGAGCGAGTATGTGGCGCTTGCCGAACCGGATGGGCACACCCTCTTGTTCGGCTACATCGGCACCCATGCGATGAATCCCGCGTTGCAGAAGGTCGGCTACGACCCGATCGCCGACTTCGCGCCGATCGGACTCGTCGGCTCGTCTCCGACCCTGATGGTGGCCTTTCCGGATAAGGTCGCAGCCGACGTGGCCACGCTGATCGCAATGCTGAAGGTCTCGCCGCGCCGGTTCGGCTACGCTTCCGCCGGCGACGGCACGCCGTCGCATTTCGCCGCGGAACTGTTCCAGTTAAGCAGTGGCACGTTGATGGCCAGTGAAACTCATGAAGGCTCCGCGCCGGCGATCGCCGACACGGTCGCCGGTCGGGCACAGATCATGTTTCCAAGTCTCTTCACGGCGCATCCATTCATTCGCACCGGCCAATTGCGGGCCTTGGCGGTGGCAGCCCCGAAGCGGCTGGCCGCCCTGCCGGCGGTGCCAACGCTCGCGGAGGCCGGCATCGACGGTGTAAACGTCACGCAGTGGTACGGTCTGTTCGCGCCGACCGGCACGCCTCAGACGACCATTCTCAAGCTCAACCGATTGTTGAACGAGGTACTGAACGATCCGGAAGTGATCGAGCGATTCCAGAGCCATGGTGCGCAGGTGGATCCGGGGAGTCCCGAGGCGCTTTCGTCGAAGGTGAAGACCGAAATGGCGCGGTGGTCAAACGTGGTGACACAGGCGGGGTTGGCGCCGCACGAATCCCGTCAGGTCACCTTGGATTGAAATCGAAAAGGACTTCCAAACTTGATTTGGCTCGGGTTGGCCTTCCGAAGAGATCTTGAGCGGAGCACGCCGTAGGGTTCGAAAGCAGTTCAGGGACCGCTTTTCAGCGCCGAATGCGGTGCTGCGACCGGCTGCTCGGGGTCGATTGCCGGTACTCCCATCGCGCGGCTGGTTGGCAGCTATGCGACGCGAACCGGAAATTGAAGGCTTGATGACGGCTATCTGAGGGACAGCTGCCACCGAGTCACGTCGCCTCGCAGGCAACCCCCGGCCAGAAGAAGTCTGTCACGACCGGCCGGTTTGGAGAAGCGAGATTCGCCTTCTTCACGGGTTCACTCCAAGCGGGGTCAAGATTCAGTGGAAATCAACATTGTGTGATTCGATCACCTGCTGGCCTGCCGGCAACACACATAATTGCCCGATCCCGCCAGGCCGCGGCGTCTCGTTGAGGCTGTCAACATGTTCCGTTTCTTTTGTCCCGCTCCATTCGTGATGGCATTGCTGCTTGCTGGATGCGGCGGAGGTGGTGGAGCTGGCGCGGGCACTGATACGTCGCTTCCCCCTGCGGCGCCTCAGTCATTGAGCCAAATTGAATTTATCGTGGATGTCTCCCATGGGGGCGACGCCATCCTGCCCAAAATTACAGTGACAGTGCGCCCCGCGGTGCCCAACTGCATGGTGCTGACGGCCGCCGGAT
>DATNBX010000217.1:0-3142 GCA_035571795.1 Ramlibacter sp. | reverse complement strand
CATCGTGCTGAAAATGCCGGTGGGCACCATCATCAGCGACGTCGAGACCGGCGAGGTGCTGTACGAGCTGCTCAAGCCGGGCGAGATGATCACGATCGCCAAGGGCGGTGACGGCGGCTTCGGCAACATGCGCTTCAAGAGTGCCATCAACCGCGCACCGCGCCAGAAGACGCCGGGCTGGCCGGGCGAAAAGAAGAACCTCAAGCTGGAACTCAAGATCCTGGCCGACGTGGGTTTGCTCGGCATGCCCAACGCGGGCAAGTCGACCTTGATCTCCGCAATCTCGAATGCGCGGCCGAGAATCGCCGACTACCCCTTCACCACCTTGCACCCGAACCTGGGCGTGGTGCGGGTTGGCCCGGAGCAGAGTTTCGTCGTGGCCGACCTGCCCGGCCTGATCGAAGGCGCTTCCGAAGGCGCCGGGCTGGGACACCAGTTCCTGCGGCACCTGCAGCGCACGCGGCTGTTGCTGCACCTCGTGGACATCGCGCCTTTCGACGGTGCGGACCCGGTTGTGCAGGCGAAGGCCATCGTGGCGGAACTCAGGAAGTACGATCCGGCGCTGTACGAAAAGCCGCGCTGGCTGGTCCTCAACAAGCTGGACATGGTGCCCGCGGATGAACGCGACGCGCGCGTCAAGGACTTCGTGAAGCGCTTCAAGCACAAAGGCCCGGTGTTCGAAATCTCGGCGCTGACTCACGAGGGTTGCGAGGCCCTGGTGAAGGCGGCGTACCAGCATATCAAGGCGCAGCAGGTGGCGGAGCAGCCTGCCGTGTATGTCGATCCGCGGTTCGCCCGTGAGCCGGCCGAATGAATTGCTATTAAGATAATAGCGCCCGCCAACCTCGATGCGGGCGCCCGCCGAAGATGACTGCCAGTAAAAGTTCCAGCTTGCTGCGTGACGCTCGCCGTATCGTGGTGAAGGTCGGCTCCAGCCTCGTCACCAACGAAGGCCGGGGCCTGGACGAGGCGGCCATCGGCGAATGGTGCCGCCAGCTGGCCGCGCTCGCCAAGGACGGCAGGGAAGTGATCATGGTTTCCAGCGGTGCGATTGCCGAAGGCATGAAGCGGCTGGGCTGGTCCGCGCGGCCGCACCAGATCCACGAGTTGCAGGCCGCCGCGGCCGTCGGGCAGATGGGACTGGCGCAGGCGTACGAGAGCAACCTGCGGGGCAACGGCATGGGTTCGGCGCAGGTGCTGCTGACGCACGCCGACCTGGTGGACCGCGAACGCTATCTCAATGCACGCTCCACGCTCCTGACCCTGCTGCAACTGCGTGTCGTGCCCGTCATCAACGAAAACGACACCGTGGTGAACGACGAAATCAAGTTCGGCGACAACGACACGCTGGGTGCGCTGGTCGCCAACCTCGTGGAGGCCGACGCGCTGGTGATCCTGACCGACCAGAAGGGGCTGTACAGCGCCGATCCGCGCAAGGATGCGTCTGCAGCGTTCGTGCAGGAAGGGCGGGCGGGCGACCCCGCGCTCGAAGTCATGGCGGGCGGCACGGGCTCGAGCCTGGGCAAGGGCGGGATGATCACCAAGATCCTGGCGGCCAAGCGCGCCGCGGGTTCGGGCGCGTCCACGGTGATCGCGTGGGGCCGCGAACCGGATTGCCTGTTGCGGCTGGCGCGCGGCGAGGCGATCGGCACCTTGCTGGTGGCGCCGACCCACAAGAATCAGGCGCGCAAGCGCTGGATCGCCGACCACCTGCAGCTTCGCGGCGCCGTCACGGTGGACGATGGCGCCGCGGCCAAGGTTCGAGCGGAAGGCAAGAGCCTGCTGCCGATCGGCATGACGGCGGTAGAGGGCGAATTTTCGCGCGGCGACGTGATCGCGGTGCGTGACCAGACCGGCAGCGAGATCGCCCGCGGGCTGGCCAACTACGCCAGCGCCGAGGCGCGCCTGTTGTGCCGCAAACCTTCGGCCGAGATCGAGAGGCTGCTGGGCTACGTGGCCGAGCCCGAGATGATCCACCGCACCAATCTGGTGGTGACCCGGTAACTGGCGTGCGGGAAATGCCCTGGCTACTGGGGCAGGTTGAACCGCGCATTGGCCTGAGCGCGCAAGTCCCGCACGATCTCGACGGCCGAACGATTCGGGGCGCGGCCGAAGCAGGCGCCGCTGCGCGCGATCAGCATCGTGTGGCTGGAGGACTGCTGACCATCGCGCAGCGTCCGCCACGGGGGATCCTTGGCCAGCGCCCAGCCGCTAGCCGCGCTGGCACGTGCGTACACCTTGAATTCGGCGGTATCGCAGCGAAGCCCTTCGTAAAGCGCATTGACCGCGCCGGTCGCGCTGACGGCAACGACGACGTAGCGCACGATTCGGTCGCTGCCCAGTGATACGGACGCCGGGTCGACGCCGAAGCGCAGGGCCGAGCGCGGCATCTCCAGCGGGATCAGTCCATCGAGCCTGACGGCCGGAGGCGGTGGCGCTTCGGCCTCTCGCCAATCGGGATCGACCGGCGCCGTTTGCGCGTGGGCGGCGCAAGCAACCGCCGCCAGCCAGGCACAAAGCCTAAGGCGCATGCTTGGTGTCCTGCGGCGGCGGGTTGAGGGCGGCTTGCGGGTCCGGTTCGAAAGTGGCGCCGGGCGGCAGCTCGAAACCGCCGGGCGCCGTTTCCGGACCGCCCTCATGGCTGTCGTGGTCGCGCGCGCGCATGCCACTGCGCAGGTACCGGTTGCGGTGATCGTGGCGCGGCAGAAAGCGCGCCAGCTCCGTGAGCGCCATTTCGTAGACGCCGCGCTTGAATTCCACCACAACGTCGAGCGGTACCCAATACTCGTTCCACCGCCAGGCATCGAATTCCGGATGGTTGGTGGCGCGCAAATTCAGGTTCCAGTCCTGGCCCATGAGCTGCAGCAGGAACCAGATCTGTTTCTGGCCCTTGTAGTGGCCACGCGCGTCCCGGCGGATGTACCGGTCGGGCACCTCATAGCGCAACCAGTCACGCGTACGGGCGATGATGCGCACATGCTCGGGCTTCAGCCCCACTTCCTCGTGCAATTCCCGGAACATCGCCTGTTCGGGTGTCTCGCCCCGATCGATGCCGCCTTGCGGAAACTGCCAGCTGTGGGTGCGTATGCGCTTGCCCCAGAACACCTGGTTTTTCTGGTTGAGCAGGATGATGCCGACGTTG
>DATNBX010000216.1:0-2228 GCA_035571795.1 Ramlibacter sp. | reverse complement strand
TGGCGGTCCACATGCAGCAGGTTGAATCCTTCGCCCAGGTCGGCCACCACATGGCGGCGCCAGACCTTCTCGAACAGCGTGCGGTCAGTTGACATTGGCGCCCGACTCCTTCACCGCCTGTTTCCAGTGATCCACTTCGCGGCGGATCGCGGTGGTGAACTCCGCCGGCGACGACGCGACTACGTCCATCGACTGGCGGTCCAGCTGCTGGCGGATCTCGGGGTCTGCGAGCACCTTGACGATGTCGGCGTGCAGGTTCTTCAGCGTCTCGGGCGGAATGCCGCCGGGGCCGACCAGTCCGAAGATGCCTTCATAACTCAGGCCCTTGATGGTGTCGTCGAGCACCTGCACCTGCGGGAACTGCTTGTTGCGATGGAGGTCCGCGACGGCGAGCAGCTTCAACTTGCCGGCCTTCAGATGCGGCAGCGCCGACTCCAGCACCACGAACGCCGCCTGGACCCGCCCCGGCAGCAGTTCGCGATAGGCGCCGGCGCTGCCGGCGAACGGCACATGCACGATGTCGATGCCGGCGCGCTTGCGCAGCAGCTCGCCCGTGATATGCCCGGCCGTGCCGACGCCCAGTGAGGCCCAGGAGATGGAGCCCGGCTTGGCCTTGGCGAGCTGGATGAACTCCTGCACGTTATCCGCGGGCAGCGAGGGATGAGCTACCAGGACGCTCGTGACGGTGCCGATCTGCGTGATCGGCGTGAGGTCCTTGAAGGTGTCGTACGGCAGGTCGCTGCGCAGGCTCGGATTGATCGTGAGAGCGCTGATGCACACGCCGAAGGTATGCCCGTCGGGAGCGGCCTGCGCCACTGCCTGCGTGCCGACGATCGTGCCGCCGCCGGCCTTGTTCTCCACCACCACCGGCTGGCCCCACAGCTCGGACAATTTCAGCGCGATTGGCCGCACGATGGCGTCGGTCGCGCCACCGGCCAGCAGGGGATTGATGAGCTTGACGGGCCGCGTCGGATGAAACGCGGAGCCGGTCTGTTGAGCCAGCACACGCACCGATGTGCCCGTAGCAGCAAACGCTGCGAGCCCGGCCATGAGCGAGCGGCGCGACAGTGGGAAGGAGAGGTACATGGGCATCTGCTTCCTGGAGGTTGTATTGAATATAATACAAGTTGATAAATACAGGTTAATAACCTTGCGGAATTCTGGACATGCCCGAGGTAAGCCGACAGCAGGGAACCTCCCTGCACCATCAGATCTCCACCCTGATCAAGGACGGCATTGCCGCGGGCCGCTACCGGCCCGGCGATCAGCTCCCCACCGAAGAGGCGCTGTGCCGCGCGCACGCCGTATCCCGCGTCACGGTGCGCCGGGCGCTGCAGTCGCTGGCGCAACAGGGTTTGATTCAGAAGCGGGCCGGGCTGGGGACTTTCATTTCCGCCAAAGCCGTGCCGGTACTCAATCTGCAAACACCGATCGCCGGTTACCTCGAACGAGTGGCGCAACGGCGGGCGCTGAGCAAGCAGGTGCTCAAGGAGTTCGGCTTTGTCGCCGCGACGCACGAGGTGGCCACCAGCCTGCGGCTCGACGAAGGCGCGCAGGTGCTGCGGGTCGTGCGGCTGCGCGTGAAGGGCAGCCTGCCGCTGGTGCACTCGACGCTGTTCCTGCCCGAGGCGATCGGCCGCCATTTCACCGCCGAGGATTTCCGCACGCACCCGCTGTCGGGACTGCTGGCCCGCAGCGGCCACCGGTATTCGAAGATCGACATGGTGACGCGGGCGCGGCTGGCGACACCCACCATCGCGAAGCTATTGCACGTTGCGGTGGGGTCCGCTCTCGTGGACGTTCAACGCATCGGCTATGACAACCAAAGCATGCCGATTGAGTACCAACAACTTCAAGGGCCGTCGGATCGTTTTGAAACACATGTGACGGTGACGGACACGCACGGACACTGACTAGAATCGCCGGTCCTGATGACCAGCTCGAGAAACAATATTCATGAATCAGACCGTGAAGAAACCTCCCCCCATGTTGTGGCCGAAACCCGGCCTGACCCGCGTCCCTTACGACGTGTACACCGACCCCCGGCTCGCTCTGAAAGAACAGGAGCGCATCTTCCGCGGCGACACCTGGAACTACCTGTGCCTTCAGGCCGAGCTGCCCGAGGGCGGCAGCTACCGCACCACTTTCGTCGGCCAGGCGCCTGTGGTGGTGGTGAGGGACGACGACGGCGAGATCTACGCGTTCGAGAACCGGTGCGCGCATCGCGG
>DATNBX010000215.1:0-3348 GCA_035571795.1 Ramlibacter sp. | reverse complement strand
CCCTGCGATTCGATCTGCAGCAGGCCGCGCTGGATGATCCCGATGCTGGCGGCGCTGATGTTGCCGTACTGTGTGGTGAACTGGCTCGAGTTGTCGCCCACGTGGCGCAGCATGGCTCGCAGGTCCTTCAGGTCCAGCAGCAGCAGGCCGTTGTCGTCGGCGATCTTGAAGACCAGGTTCAGGACGCCGGCCTGGGTTTCGTTCAGGCTCAGCATGCGGCCCAGCAACAGGGGCCCCATGTCGGACACGGTGGCGCGCACCGGATGGCCCTGTTCACCGAATACATCCCAAAGCGTCGTCGGGCAGGCGAAGGGCTCCGGCGAGGGCAAGCCGCGCTCCTTGATCACCGCCGCGAGCTTTTGCGCATTGTTGCCGGGCTGGCTGATGCCGGTGAGGTCGCCCTTCACGTCGGCCATGAAGACCGGCACTCCGATCCGGGAGAAGTTCTCGGCCATCGTCTGCAGCGTCACGGTCTTGCCGGTACCGGTGGCGCCGGTGATCAGGCCGTGGCGATTCGCGAGCGCCGGCAGGAGCTGGCACTCGGTTTGGGCGTTCTTCGCAATCAACAGGGGTTCAGCCATGGCATGAAAAGTAAAATAAAGGAATTGCGGGACAGATCAAGAATGGCGCGGCCATTTTGCTCTGTCCCCAACTGGATAGAGGAATTGCGGGACAGATCGGGAATGGCGAGGCCATTTTGCTCTGTCCCAACCAGGTCGTGAGACTTCGCGGGACAGATCTTTGGCTCTGTCCTCAACCGATCAAAAAAAGAGCAAGGACTTCAAGTGGCAGGACACAGCAAGTGGGCGAATATCCAGCACCGCAAGGGCCGCCAGGACGAGAAGCGGGGCAAGGTGTGGACCCGCGTCATCCGTGAAATCATGGTGGCGGCGCGCCAGGGCGGCGGCGACCTGTCGGCCAACCCACGGCTGAGGCTGGCCGTGGAAAAAGCCAAGGCGGTCAACATGCCGGCCGACACGATCAAGCGCAACATCGACAAGGCCACCGGCAGCCTGGAAGGCGTGCAGTACGAGGAAATCAGCTACGAAGGCTATGGCATCGGCGGCGCCGCCATCATCGTGGACACCATGACCGACAACAAGGTGCGCACCGTGGCTGAGGTACGCCACGCCTTCAGCAAGCACGGCGGCAACATGGGCACCGCTGGCTCGGTGTCGTTCCAGTTCCAGAAAGTGGGCCAGCTCATCCTGGCGCCCGGCACCAGCGAAGACATGGTGATGGACGTGGCCCTGGAAGCCGGGGCCCAGGACGTGATCGCGGAGGAGGACGGCACCATCGAGGTCATCACGTCGCCCACCGACTTCGAGGCGGTGAAGAACGCGCTGGAAGCCGCCGGCCTGAAAGCCGAGGTCGCCGAAGTCACGATGCGTCCCGAGAACACGATCGAGTTGAAGGGCGAGGAAGCGGCCAGGATGCAAAAACTGCTCGACGTCCTGGAGGACCTCGACGACGTGCAGAACGTGTTCCACAACGCCGAGATCGACCAATGAAGGTCCTGGTGATCGGCGGTGGCGGCCGGGAGCACGCCCTGGCATGGAAACTGGCCCAGTCGCCCAAGCTGCAAGCGGTGTATGTTGCGCCCGGCAATGGCGGCACGGCACTCGATCCGCGGCTGGAAAACGTGGACATCACCGACATCGCGCAGCTGCGGAAATGGGCGCTCGACCAGAAGATCGTGCTGACGGTGGTGGGTCCCGAAGGACCGCTGGCGGCCGGCGTGGTGGACGATTTTCGCGACCACGGGCTGCGCATCTTCGGGCCGACGCGGGCGGCGGCGCAGCTGGAGAGCTCCAAGGCGTTTTCCAAGGCCTTCATGAAGCGGCACGGCATTCCCACGGCCGAATACGAGACCTTTACCGATCCGGTCGCGGCTCACGCGTATGTCGACCGCGTCGGCGCACCGATCGTGGTCAAGGCCGATGGCCTCGCGGCGGGCAAAGGCGTCGTCGTGGCGATGACAGCGTACGAAGCGCACCAGGCCATCGACTTCATGCTGCTGGACAACAAGCTGGGCGTCACGCACAACGTGGGCGCTGATGGCCAGGCGGCTCCGCGGGTCGTGATCGAGGAATTCCTGTATGGCGAGGAAGCGAGTTTCATCATCTTGTGCGACGGCAGGAACGTCATCCCGCTGGCAACGTCGCAGGATCACAAGCGCCTGCTGGATAACGACCAGGGTCCCAACACGGGCGGCATGGGCGCCTACTCGCCCGCTCCGGTCGTGACGCCCGCGGTCCACGCGCGGGCGATGCGCGAGATCATCCTGCCCACGATCAGGGGCATGGACGGCGAGGGCATCCCGTACACCGGCTTTCTCTACGCCGGCCTGATGATCGATGCCCAGGGGCGGCCCAAGGCACTGGAATTCAACTGCCGGATGGGAGACCCGGAAACGCAGCCCATCATGATGCGGCTGAAGTCGGACCTGTACGACGTGATGATGGCCGCTACTTCCGGCGCGCTCGATCACGTGGAACTGCAATGGTCCCGGCGCACCGCATTGGGCGTGGTCCTGGCCGCTGCGGGCTATCCGCACAATCCGCGCAAGGGCGACCCGATCAGCGGCTTGCCCAAGGAGGCCGAGGACGCCGTGGTATTCCACGCCGGCACCGCCCAGAAGGATGGCGTGCTCATGACTTCCGGCGGGCGCGTGCTGTGCGTGACGGCGCTGGCCGACGGCGTCCGGGCGGCGCAGCAGCGGGCCTACGACATCACCCACGGCATCCGCTTCGAAGGCGCGCAATACCGCCACGACATCGGCCATCGCGCGGTGCGCTCATGAGCAACGTCGACACCGTCCGCGACTACCTGGTCGGCCTGCAGGACCGCATCGTCACGGCCTGCGCCGAAGTAGACGGCGGCCAGTTCGTCAAGGACCCATGGAAGAAGGCCGTGGGCGAGCCGCTCCAGGGCGACGGCGTCACCATGATCCTGGAGGGCGGCAAGGTGTTCGAGCGCGCCGGCTGCGGTTTCTCGCACGTCGTCGGGCCGCGCCTGCCGGCCTCGGCCACGCAGCACCGCCCCGACCTGGCCGGCTCGGGATTCGAGGCCCTGGGCGTGTCCCTCGTGTTTCACCCGCGCAACCCCTACGCGCCCACGGTGCACATGAACGTGCGAATGCTGGCCGCCACCGCGCCACAAGGGGATCCGGTGTTCTGGTTCGGCGGTGGCATGGACCTGACGCCCTACTACGGGTTCGAGGAGGACGCGGTTCATTTCCACGGCGTGTGCAAGTCCGCGCTCGATCCCTTCGGCAGCGACAAGTACCCCCGCTTCAAGACCTGGTGCGACGAGTATTTCTGCCTGAAGCACCGCGACGAGCAGCGC
>DATNBX010000214.1:0-15323 GCA_035571795.1 Ramlibacter sp. | reverse complement strand
GGGCTGAGGGGTGTGTCGCCGGTCCCCAGTGTGGTGTTCATGGCCAGCAGGCCGACATAGCGCTGGGGCGCGGCCATTGGCAAGGTCAGACCAAGCAAACCTCCCCAGTCCTGCACCACGAGGACGACATTTCGCAGATCGAGCCGCTCGACCAGTTCCAGCAGCACCTGGCGGTGCCAGCCGAAGCTGTGGGCCGCGTCCCGTTTCGGCTTGTCGCTCCTGCCAAAGCCAACCATGTCGGGCGCCACCACCCGGTCGCCCGCGGCCAGAAACACCGGGATCATTTTTCGATAGAGATAGCTCCACGCCGGGTTGCCGTGCAGGCACAGCCAGGTGATGCGACCGTCGCGCGGTCCCTCATCCAGGTAATGCATGCGCAGGCCGGCGAGCGAAGGCAGGTCGGCGATATAGCGCGGCTGCCACGGATAGCCCGGCAAATCGGCGAAGGCCTGGTCCGGTGTGCGCAGCGCGTCGTCGCGTAGCGGATCGGCGCTCGTTCGCGCCTGAAGCCGTCGGGCCTGGAAGAAATCGCCGAGCAGTTCGCCACAAGCTTCAGCCAGCACGCCGCCCTGCGCCCGAGTCTGGTGATTCAGCTGGGACTGGGCAAAGAGATCGACGACCGAACCGGCCGCGCCGGTCTTGGGATCGGCGGCGCCAAAGACAACGCGCCGCAGCCGCGCGTGGAGCATCGCTCCGCTGCACATTGCGCAGGGCTCCAGCGTCACGTAGAGATCGCAGCCCTCCAGCCGGTAATTTCCCACTGCGACGGCAGCTTGGCGAAGGGCCATGATCTCCGCATGGGCTGTGGGGTCGCGGGATACGACCGGCGCGTTGTGACCGATGCCGATGACCTGCCCGTTGCGCACCACCACGGCGCCGACCGGCACTTCGCCTGCAGCGGCGGCCAGCCGGGCCTGCTCGAGGGCCACGCCCATGAACCGTGCGTCGCTCATTTCTCCTCGGGCATGGGCCGGGCCTGCTGCATGGCGCCCTGGACGGCCTGCTGGTACTGCTGCACCTGCTGCTGCGGAGTTCCAGCCGGCCGGGGCATGGCCTCGATGGGAGCGCCGGCCGAAGGTGGCGCGGCGGCCGGTGCCAGCTGCCTCTTGACCATTATCCCGACAATCGCCACGACGACGAGCAGGCTCAAAACCCCAAGAAAGGCTCGCATAGCTATTTGCCGAGTCCCAGTGCATCCATCCATTGCGCCAGCTCGCGTTCCTGCTCGTTGCCTCGGGCATAGCCGGCCTTGAGCGCCGCATGCGATTCGGGCCGGTGCTGGTTCAGCTTGAGCTTGCATTCCAAGGCGGCCACTCGCAGTTCGAATCCCACGATTCCGGCGAACATCTTGTGCGCGTACTCGTCGCCGAGACTGCGCAGCTGCTGCGCATACGCCGGCTCGTGGTCGCCTATCAATTGATCGAGGAGCCGGCTCTTTCCCGGCGCGTCCTCGATCAGCGTCGCGGCGACTGTGCAATGCACCGCCAGGTAGTTCCAGCTCGGCACCCGAGCCAGGTCGGGATAGATACTGGGCGACTGGTACGCGTGCGGGCCGAGGAAGGTGACCAGCGCCGTCGGCCGTTCCTGCAGGAAGCGCCAATGCGGGTTGGGCCGGGCGCAGTGGCCCAACAGGAATAACTCGCCGTCCCGCTCTTCCAGGTGCAGCGGCAGATGCGTCACGAAAGGCAGCCCAGCGTCGTCGTTGGAGATCAGGCTGGCAAATGGATGATCGCGCATCAGCCGCGCAGCCACGGCGCGGTCCGTCGACTTGAAGTGGGGCGGTTGGTACATGGCCCGATTGTGCTACTGCTCGCCTGAACGCACCTCTCGCGGTCAACATGGACAGTCTAACTACAACTGTCCAAACAAAGTTAGACAGATACCCAAGAATTGCTTGCGACCATGACGGGATGTCGAACGCTCGAGCCAGCCGAGGCATTGCAGCGATCAGGCGCGTTCCCCCTTCATATCTCCTGAACATGTGGTTTTTTCGCCCCAACATTTTCAGCCGCTACGCTCCCACATCAACTTTGTCTTGACAGTCCAACATAACTGTCTAATAGTTACTTGGACAGATCAAAACGAGGCCCTCTTGTTAGCCAGCAAAGAGCTACTGGAAAAGACCGGGATTTCACGGGCAACCCTGAACAACTACATCAGTTGGGGGATTGTTCCGAAGCCCGAAGTGTTGCCACCGGAACCACGCGATGGCGCGGCGCCGCGCATTGGCTACTTCCCGGACGAAGTCGTGGCGCGCATCGAAGAGATCCAGCGGCTGAAACGCGAGGGGTGGAGCATCACCCGGATAGCGGGGCATTTCGCACAAGGCCAAACGGCCGCAGCAGCCGAACCATCCTCGAAGAAGCCGCCCAGCCGTTCGAGCGTCAGCTCGGCAATGGAATCCGGCGAAGTGCCGAGCCTGTCGATCGATGAGATCGCCCACCCCGCCTATATCGTCAACCATCGCTTCCAGGTTGTCTGGTTCAATACGGCCGCCGCCATGGGCGTCCTGCGAGGCTTGGCTCAGGCTCAGCCGCAGCCGGACGACCGTTCGCAAGACGTCTTCCAGTACCTCCTGCGCGGCCAGCCGGCCGAGGCGACCAGCCGCGAGCAGATCCTGCGCTTTCACCTAGGGCTCGCGATGCAGCACGGCGCAAGTGTTGCCGAACTCTGCCGCGGGCTGTCGCCGGAGGAAGCGAACCTCTTGGAGCGCCTCTCCCACGAGGCGCGACGGCCCGAGCCGGACCTGGTTTCGCAAGCCCTGGTTGCAGGCGGCGGCGTCTCGGGGGCGCTGCCCGTACGCGTGTATGCCGTCCAGTTTCGCGAACGGATCCTGTTCGTGCATGTCCCGGGCGGCCGCCTTTCCGAGGACTTTCCGCCGCTGCTGGCCACCAGTGACCTGGTGGCCGGCGCGCCAGCGGGCAAGCGCCGGCCGGAGCTGAGCCATGTGGCGGTCTTGGTAGCGGATCTGCACCACCCCACCAGGATCTGGTCCGAGTTGCCCGCGGAGGAGTATTTCGAGCTGATCAACCAGATCTGGTTGACTGTCGATCCGATCTTCCGGCGTCATCACGGCACTCACGGCAAGCACCCGGGAGACGGGATGGTTTGCTACTTCTTCCCTCAGCGCGATGGCAGCCACGTGTGGAACGCTCTCGCTGCCGCGCATGAAATGCGCGAAGCGATGCGCCGCGTGAGCAAGGAGTGGCAGCTGCGCAAGAGGTGGGCCACCGAGCTCTACATGAACACAGGCCTGGACGAGGGCCAGCAGTGGCTTGGCACCTTGAAGTCGGCCGGGCAGCTCGAGTTCACGATGCTCGCCGATACCTTGAAACACGCTGCCCGGATATCCGATTTCGCCTGTTTTGGCGCGATCTGGGCGACCAAGAACCTGATTGCCAAGCTCACCCCGGAGCGCAGGCAGCGCTTGAAATTCGGCGTGCGCCGAAAGAGCAGCGACGGCCGCGAAGTCTTCGTTCCCTCCATTTTCTCCAACGTGGAAAGCCTCGCCGACCTGGCCGCGATCCCCGTCGAGAAGCTGAAGGACATTGCGCGGTTGCCCATTACCGAGATCGTCGAAATCGCCGCCCCTGACAAGGGCAGCAGCGATAGCGCGGTCCAGGACCCGTCTTGATTCCAGAAGAGAGGCTCAGCATGCGTTGGTTCAAGCCCAATCTCAGAAGCAGCGTTTCTGCCATGTTTTCATCAGGCCATCCGTCGGCGCCGCCGCAGTCGGCACTGGAGGAAGTGGGCATCGAGGACATTCGCACATCGATGCTCGCGCTCATAGGAGACATCGAGGAACCCAAATTCCTGCACGTGGGACGCCGCATCCGCTACGCCAGCGAAGTCATGGGCTTGTGGTACCTGCGTGGGGACCTGATGGCGCTCCTTGCCAGCCGGCATGGGGAGGTGCAGGCACGGGAGAACCTGAAGACCATTACCGACATGTTCGAGGACATGCTTCCCAGGGGCCTGAAATCGCGTCCCAGCCCGCTCGCGTCCAGAGACGGATCGAACAGCGGCAACGGCGGCGAGGAGTGAACTACTCCCACTCGATCGTTGCCGGCGGCTTGCTGCTCACGTCGTAGGTGACCCGGTTGATGCCCCGCACCTCGTTGATGATGCGGCTGGAAACCTTCTTCAAGAGGGCATAAGGCAACTGAGCCCAGTCGGCGGTCATGAAGTCGCTGGTCTGCACCGCGCGCAGCGCGACGACGTAGTCATAGGTGCGGCCGTCGCCCATCACGCCCACGCTCTTGACCGGCAGGAACACCGCGAAGGCCTGGCTCGTCAGCTGGTACCAGTCCTTTCCGCTGGCCTCGTCCCGGAAGTTGCGCAGTTCCTCAGTGAAGATCGCATCGGCGCGGCGCAGCAGTTCCGCGTACTCCTTCTTCACCTCGCCCAGAATGCGAACCCCCAGCCCGGGACCAGGGAACGGGTGCCGGTAGACCATTTCCGGCGGCAGGCCGAGGGCGACACCGAGCTCGCGCACTTCGTCCTTGAACAGATCGCGCAGCGGCTCGAGCAATTTCAGCCCCAATTGCTCCGGCAGGCCGCCCACGTTGTGATGGCTCTTGATCGACACCGCTTTCTTGTTCTTCGCGCCGCCCGACTCGATCACGTCGGGGTAGATGGTTCCCTGCGCCAGCCAGGCGACATGCCGGGCGTGCGTCTGCTTGATCTTCGCGGCCTCGGCCTTGAACACCTCGATGAACTCGCGGCCGATGATCTTGCGCTTGGCCTCGGGGTCGCCGACGCCGGCCAGCTTGCCCAGGAAAAGCTCGCTCGCATCGACGCGGATGACTTTGGCGTGCAGCTTGCCGGCAAACATCTCCATCACCATGTCGCCCTCGTTCAGGCGCAGCAGACCGTGGTCGACGAAAACACAGGTCAGCTGATCGCCGATGGCGCGATGGATCAATGCGGCGGCGACGGAAGAATCGACACCTCCCGACAGGCCCAGGATCACCTCCTCGCTGCCGACCTGCCTGCGAATGCTTTCCACGGCCTCGGCCACGTGATCGTGCATGACCCAGTCGGGCCGCGCGCCGCAAATCGCCAGGACGAACCGTTCCAGGATAGCGCGGCCTTGCCGGGTGTGGGTGACCTCGGGATGGAACTGGACGGCATAGAAGCCGCGCTCCTCGTCGGCCATCGCGGCGATCGGGCAGCTGTCCGTGCTGGCCATCAGCTTGAACCCGGGCGGCAGCTCGGTCACCTTGTCGCCATGGCTCATCCAGACGTCGAGCATGCCATGGCCCTCGGGTGACGTGAAGTCGGCGATGTCCCTGAGCAATTGGGTGTGGCCGCGCGCCCGCACGCTGGCGAAGCCGAACTCTCGCTTGTGCCCGCCCTCGACCTTGCCGCCGAGCTGGTGCGCCATGGTCTGCATGCCGTAGCAGATGCCCAGCACCGGAACGCCCAGCTCGAATACCGCTTGCGGCGCCTTGTCGGTGGTGTCCTCGTAGACGCTGGCGTGGCTGCCGGACAGGATCACCCCCTTGAGCTTGCCGTCCGAAGCGTGCTGGCGGACCCATTCGTCCGTCACGTCGCAGGGCTGCACCTCGCAGAACACGTGTGCTTCACGCACGCGCCGTGCGATCAGCTGCGTGACCTGGGAGCCGAAATCGAGGATGAGGATCTTGTCGTGTTGCATGTCGGCGCAATGGCCTCAGTCAGCCCGGTAGTTCGGCGCTTCCTTGGTGATCTGCACGTCGTGCACATGGCTTTCGCGGATGCCGGCGACGGTGATCTCGACGAATTCCGCCTTGGACTTCATCTCGTCGATGGTCGCGCAGCCGCAATAGCCCATGCTGGCGCGCACGCCGCCGGCCATCTGGTAGACGATGGCAACCAGCGACCCCTTGTACGGCACCCTGCCCTCGATGCCCTCGGGCACGAGCTTGTCCGCATTGGGATTTCCGGTGGTCGCCTCCTGGAAATACCGGTCTGCGCTGCCCTGCTCCATCGCGCCGATCGAGCCCATTCCGCGGTAGCTCTTGTAGCTGCGCCCCTGGTACAGGACGATCTCGCCCGGTGCCTCCTCGGTGCCGGCGAACATGCTGCCCATCATCACTGTGCTGGCGCCGGCGGCTATCGCCTTGGCGATATCGCCCGAGTAGCGCACGCCGCCGTCGGCGATCAGCGGCACGCCGCTGCCTTGCAGTGCGGTTGCCACGTTGTCGATCGCGGTGACCTGCGGGACGCCGACGCCCGCGA
The DNA here is from genome assembly GCA_035571795.1 of Ramlibacter sp. GTDB lineage: Bacteria > Pseudomonadota > Gammaproteobacteria > Burkholderiales > Burkholderiaceae_C > Ramlibacter. The sequence continues at coordinate 9,101 of DATNBX010000214.1, read as the reverse complement.
CGATGCGGGTGGTGCAGATCGAACCCGGACCGATGCCCACCTTCACTGCATCGGCTCCGGCTTCCACCAAAGCGCGCGCGGCCGATCCGGTGGCGATATTGCCGCCGATGACGTCCACCTGCGGATAGTTCTGCTTGACCCAGCGCACCCGTTCGATCACGCCCTTGCTGTGCCCGTGCGCCGTGTCCACGACGATGGCGTCGACGCCGGCCTTGACCAGCGCCTCGACCCGCTCCTCGGTTCCCTGGCCCACCCCGACCGCCGCGCCCACCCGCAACCGGCCGGATGCATCCCGCGCCGCGTTGGGAAAGCTGGTCTGCTTGGTGATGTCCTTGACGGTGATCAGGCCCTTCAGCTCGAAAGCGTCGTTGATCACGAGCAGCCGCTCCAGCCGGTGCTTGTTCAGCAAGGCCTTGGCTTCGGCCGAGCTGGTGCCCTCGCGAACGGTGATCAGTTTGTCGCGCGGCGTCATGATCTCGCTTACCCGCACGTCGTAGCGCGTCTCGAAACGCAAGTCCCGGCCCGTGACGATGCCGACGACCTTGCCGCCGTCGACCACTGGAAAGCCCGAAATACCCAGCTGTTCCTGCATGTCGATCACCTGCCGCACCGTGTGGCTGGGCGTGACGATGACCGGATCGCGCAGCACGCCGGACTCGTAGCGCTTGACACGCGAAACCTCCGCCGCCTGCTGCTTGGCCGTGAGGTTCTTGTGCACGATCCCCATGCCGCCCTCCTGAGCGATCGCAATCGCCAGGCGCGCTTCGGTCACGGTGTCCATCGCGGCCGACACCAGGGGCAGGTTCAGGGTGATGTTTCGGGAGAGGCGGGTCGCCAGGGAGGTGTCCTTGGGCAGGACCTGGGAGAACGCCGGCACCAGCAACACGTCGTCGAAGGTGAGCGCTTTGCCTAGGAGGCGCATTGTCGTAGCTCCAAAAAAAGGATTGTACCCGTCGACCTCGGTAGTTACCCTCGCAACAGTCACGCGGCTTTTTTCCGACGAACTGCGCATTCTGCGCACTGGACGGTGGCTGCTTTTCGCAGGCCGGCGCTACACTGGCCCAATGAAATTGCTTCGCGTTACCGTGCTTGGCCTGGCCTGTGCCCTGCCCGCGCTGTCGTTCGCCGAGTGGCAGTGGATCGACAAGGACGGCCGCAAGGTGTTCAGCGACCAGTCTCCGCCGGCCGACATTCCTGCCAAGAACATCATCAAGCAGCCAGGCGTCAAGACCCCCGCGGCGGCCGAGCCGGTTGCGGCCGCTGCCTCGCAGGCGGCACGGCCCGCTCCGCCCGCGCCGAAAGTCAGTGGAAAGGACCAGGAACTGCAGGAAAAGAGGAAGCAGGCCGAGGCCGCGGAAGCCGAAAAGAAAAAGGCTTACGAGGAAGAAGTCGCCAAAGTCCGGGCCGGAAATTGCGAACGGGCCAAGTTGTCGAAGGCGAGCTTCGATTCCGGCGCCAGGATTTCGCGAACGAATGCAAAGGGCGAGCGCGAATACCTGGACGATGCGGCCCGTGCTGCAGAAACGAAACGCCTCGCAGCGATCATCGCCAACGATTGCAAGACTGCCGGGCCTCAGTAGGGCTTACGGCCATCCTTGCGCGCGAACAGGCCGGCAGCGCGCACGCCCTGCTTGCGGAAACGCTCCCGGCGCGCCAGCTTGGGGTCTACTTCGAGCGGCCGGTAGATCTCGATGCGGTCCGATTCGTGCACCTGCTGCTCCAGGCGGGCTTGGCGCCCCCAAATGCCGACAACCGCACTGTGCAGGTCCAGATCCGGAAACGCCGCACACAGTCCGCACGCCTGAAGGGCCTGAAGCACTGTGGAGCCAGGCGCCAGCGTCACCGGCCACTCATGCACCTGGCGCGGCGCCGGCGAGTAAAGAACCACCGCCCGGATTTCAGCCGGGCGCGCCATACACCTGTTCGGCGCGCTTGACGAAAGCCTCCACCATGCTGCTCGCGATCTTGTCGAAGACCGGCCCCACGAGGGTTCGCAGCGCGGTACTGTCGAACCCGTAGTGCAGCTCCAGTTCCACTTTGCAGGCGCGTTGCTCCGCCGTGCCGAGCGGCGTGAACTTCCATTGGCCATCGAGCCGCGAAAATGGCCCATCGACCAGCTTCATGGACACTTCGCGTCCGGGCACGTGCTCGTTATGCGTGGTGAACGTCTGGTGGATGCCGCCGAAAGCGATCCCGATCTCGGCTTTCATTCCGTGCTCGCCCTCGGGCGCCACCGAGGCCTGGTCGCACCAAGGAAGAAACTCCGGATACTTGGCCACGTCGGTGACCAGTTCGAACATTTCCTCGGCGCTGTACCAGATGAGGACGGACTTGTGGACTGTTTTCATAGAGAATGCTTCGGCCGCCGGGCATTGTAGGGAGGCGCCGGCACCCCATTTGTAAACCATGGCGAAGAATCCCGCGACATCCAGCCGCATTGCCGACAACAAGAAGGCGGCCTACAACTACTTCTTCGAGGAGAAATTCGAGGCCGGCGTGGTGCTGCAAGGCTGGGAAGTCAAAGCCTTGCGCGAGGGCAAGGCGCAGCTGACCGACGGCTATGTGGTCGTCAAGGGCGGCGAGCTGTACGTGATCGGCTGCCAGATCAATCCGCTGAAGACCGCGTCCACCCATGTCAGCCCCGATGCCGTACGGACCAAGAAGCTGCTGATGCACAAGGATGAGATCCGCCGCCTGATCGGAAAGGTCGAGCAAAAAGGCTATACGCTGGTCCCGCTCAACCTGCACTGGAAGGATGGGAAGGTCAAGTGCGAGATCGCGCTGGCCAAGGGAAAGGCCGAGCACGACAAGCGCGCCACGATCAAGGAGCGGGAGGGCAAGCGCGAAGTCGAGCGGGCGATGAAAGGCCGCCATCGCTGAAGCCCTGCGGCGATTTTTTCTCCCATATGGAATAAACGGGCCGCCGCCTGTGTTTATGCGTTCGAACGCTTTTCGACACAGGAGGACAGGATCCATGCGTAAACAGCTCCTGGCGGTGAGCGCCGGCATCGTCCTTGCCGCCTCGGGCACCGCCCTCTCCCAGCCCGCAAAGACCGCCGATGGCGCGCTGACCGGCCCCAACGGCATGACGCTCTATACATTCGACAAGGATGCGGCCGGCAGCGGCAAGTCCGTGTGCAATGGCCCTTGCGCCACGGCATGGCCGCCCTTGATGGCCGCCGACAACGACAAGCCGTCGGGCGACTACACCGTTGTCGCACGGGACGACGGGAAGAAGCAGTGGGCCTACAAGGGCAAACCTCTTTACTACTTTGCCAAGGACACCAAAGCAGGCGACAAAACCGGCGACGGCGTCAACAAGGTCTGGCAGGTGGCTCGGCCATGAGCCGCCGCGGCGTGGATAGAGCAACAAAAGGTCTGAGGGGCCGGTGGAGCTACCATTGACTGCGAAACGCGATCGGCGTGCAATCGGCACCGAGCTCCTTATTGGCCATGAATCGAACCCTGCTTGTGGAACAACTTCCCAGCCTGCGCCGCTATGCGCGGGCGCTGACGGGCGATCCATGGGCCGCCGACGACCTCGTGCAGGACACGTTGGAGCGTGCCTGCTCCAAATGGCAGCTCTGGGCGGTGGGCACCGACCTGCGGGCCTGGCTGTTCACGCTGATGCACAACCTTTACCTGAACCAGCGACGCACGGCAAAGGTGTCGCTCAACACCGTGAGCATCGATGATGTGGAAGCCGAACTGCACACACCGGCGGCTGGCGGCGACGGTCCGCTGGACCTCGGCCGCTGCCTGCAGCGGCTGCCGGCCGATCAGAGGGCGGTTCTGCTCCTGGTTGCGGTTGAAGACATGAGCTATGAAGACGCGGCCAAGGTATTGGCCATTCCGTTGGGAACCGTGATGTCGCGCCTCTCGCGCGCCCGCAGCCGGCTGCGGGAACTGATGGATGGCGGCCAAACCGGCGCGCGGCCGGCTGCGGCCCAGGCGCCCAACTTGCGCCTTATGAAGTGATGGAGTCAAGGATGGACACGCGCCCTGACGAGGCCACGACGATCCCGGAGGACGACCTGCATGCGCTGGTCGACGGGCGTCTTGCGCCCGACGCCGCGGCGGCCCTGCGGCGGAGACTCGCGGCGGATCCGCAAGCGGAGGCGACGGTGACTGCCTGGCAAGCCCAGCGCGAGGCGCTCCGGGACCTCTGTGCCGGCATGAGCGATCTGGCGATCCCCGCCACACTGATGGCGGCGTGCGAACGGGCGCAGCGCACTCATGAACGGACCTCACAGTGGTGGCGCTGGGGCGGCATGGCCGCCGGGCTGTTGGTCGCTTTCGGTGTCGGTTGGCTCGCAAGTACGCAGTGGCACGGCGGCCAGGACGGAGCGGCCATGGCACGCGTGGAGCCGGCACGGCAATTTGCCCAGCAGGCGGCGGTGGCGTACGCGGTGTTCCAGCCCGAGGTCCGCCATCCCGTCGAGGTGACGGCCGCGCAGCAGGATCACCTGGTGCAATGGCTGTCCAAGCGGCTGGACCGGCCGCTCAAGGTTCCTGTACTGAAGGCTCAGGGCTACGAACTCGTGGGCGGGCGGCTGCTACCGGGCGACGACGGTGCCCGCGCGCAATTCATGTACCAGGACAGCGCGGGCCAGCGCATCACGCTTTATCTCGGCGCAGTCAAGTCCAGCGCCGGCGGTGACGTGCGCGAGACCGCGTTCCGCTTCCTGGACGACGGCCCGGTGCCCGCTTTCTACTGGGTCGATCAGGGCTTTGGCTACGCGATCAGCGGCAAGTTGACGCGCGAGGCGTTGCAGGAACTTGCCAGGGTCGTGTACGGCCAGCTTTGAAGCCGCGGGCGGGTCTTGGCCGCGGAATTTCAGGTCCGCAGGCGCCAGGCCAGCACTTCATTGGTGAGCAGCGCGCCTAGTACCAGGGCACCGCCGGCGAGCACCGACTGGCTGGGCACCTCGTTCGCGCCGAGCCACGCCAGCAGGATGCCGAAAATCACCTCGAGCGATGCCAGCAACGCGATTTCGGGGGCTTTCAGCACGCGGGCGCACACCACTGACAGGGCGCAGGGGATCGCAAGCTGGACCAGGCCCAGCACGGCGAGCAGCCCGATATCATGGCTCGACGCCCGCAGCGGCATGGCCAGCGGCAGCGCCGTCAATGTTGAAATCACGGCGCCAACGAGCACGGCCGGCACCAGGTCCACGTTGAGGCCGCGGGCGTTCGAGCGCTGCACCACTGTCCAGTTCACGGCTCCGGCCAGCGGCACGCAAAGCGCCACCAAAGTGCCGGCAAATCGCCCTCCTGAAACCTGCGCGGCATACATGTAGGCAATGCCGGCGCCGGCCACCAGGATGGCCGCCCAGGTGCGCAGCGGAATGCGGTGGCCGATGACGAAACGCGCCAGCAAGGCGGTGAGGAAGGGACCGACTGACATCGTCACCAGCACGTTCGCGACGCTGGTGAGCGTGAGGGCCACCATGAAGGCGGTGAACATCACGCTCCAGCAAAGGCCCGAAATCCACAATGCAGGCCCGCCATTGCGGATCCTCGCAAAGACCTGCCGACCCTGGAAGAACGGCAGGATGATCAGCAGGGATCCCACGGTGAAGAAACTGCGCCAGAAAGTGATCTCGAAACTACGCGCGTGCTCCAGCTGGCGCGTGACCACTCCGGCAATCGACCACATCATGGTGACGCCGACCATCAGGAGGACTGCTTTCGTATGCGTGAGCTTCATTCCAGGCAGCGACGCCGGCTGGGTCAGGCCCGCGCCGGCAGAGTATCCCAGGAAGCTTCACGCAAAGCGCGCTTGCGGTCATGTTCTTTCAGGTGGCGCTTGCGCAGCCGGATGGACTTCGGCGTGATCTCCACCAGTTCGTCTTCCTCGATGAACTCCACGGCGTATTCCAGCGTCAGCTGGATCGGGGGCGTGATCTTGATCGCTTCTTCCTTGCCACTCACACGGAAGTTGGTCAGTTGCTTCATGCGAACCGCGTTGACGACCAGGTCGTTGTCGCGGCTGTGGATGCCGACGATCATGCCTTCGTACACCGGGTCGCCCGCCTTGACGAACATGCGGCCGCGGTCATCCAGCTTGCCGAGCGCGTAGGTCACGATTTCACCGTCGTCCATGCTGATCAGGACGCCGTTCTTGCGGCCGGCAATATCACCCTTGTAGGCCTCGTAGCCGTCGAAGATGTTGCTGGCCAGCCCGGTGCCGCGCGTCAGGTTGAGGAATTCGTTCTGGAAGCCAATCAGGCCGCGAGCCGGAATGCGATATTCCAGCCGCACGCGGCCGCGGGCGTCCGATTCCATATTCACCAGATCGCCTCTGCGTTCGCCGAGGGCCTGCATCACGCCGCCCTGGTGGCCTTCCTCGATGTCCACCGTCAGCAGCTCGATCGGTTCCTGGCGCTCGCCATCAACTTCCTTGAACACGACGCGGGGCTTGGAAACGGCCAGTTCGTAGCCTTCACGGCGCATGTTTTCCAGCAAAATCGTCAGGTGCAGTTCGCCGCGGCCGGACACCTCGTAGATGCCCTCTTCATCGGTGTCGCGGACTCTTAGCGCAACGTTGGCCTGCAGTTCCTTTTCCAACCGGTCCCACAACTGGCGGCTGGTGACGTACTTGCCCTCGCGGCCGGCCAGGGGTGAGTTGTTGACGCAGAAGTTCATGGTCAGCGTCGGCTCGTCGATCTTGAGCATCGGCAAGGGTTGGGGATCGGCCGGATCGGTGAGGGTGACACCGATGCCCACCTGCTCGATCCCGCTGATCAGGACGATGTCGCCCGGACCGGCTTCCGCGGCCGGAAGGCGCTCGAGGCCTTCGAACTTGAGGATCTGCTGCACCTTGGCCAGCGCCGGCGTGCCTTCGATGCCCTCGTAGACGGCGACTTGCTGGTTCACCTTGATCGTGCCCTGGTTGATGCGGCCGACGCCGATACGGCCCACATACGTCGAATAGTCCAGCGACGAAATCTGCAGTTGCAGCGGCGCATCGGCCTCGCCCTCGTGGGGCGGCACCTGCGTGAGAATGGTGTCGAAGAGCGGCGCCAGGTCCTGGCCCCATTGTTCACCGGCAGCGCCCTCCTTCATCGAGGCCCAGCCGTTCAGGCCCGAGGCGTAGACCACCGGGAAATCCAGTTGGTCTTCGGTGGCCCCGAGCTTGTCGAACAGATCGAAAGTCGCGTTGATCACGTAGTCCGGACGAGAACCGGGCCGATCCACCTTGTTCACGACGACGATGGGCTTGAGGCCCAGCGCCAGCGCCTTCTTGGTCACGAACCGGGTCTGCGGCATCGGGCCCTCCACCGCGTCGATCAGCAGGACCACGCCATCGACCATCGACAGCGCCCGTTCGACCTCGCCGCCGAAGTCGGCGTGGCCGGGCGTGTCGACGATGTTGATGTGCGTGCCTTGCCAGCTCACGGCGCAGTTCTTGGCCAGGATGGTGATGCCGCGTTCGCGCTCCAGGTCATTGCTGTCCATCACGCGCTCGGTGACCTTCTCATTGGCACGGAAGGTGCCGGATTGGCGCAGCAGCATGTCGACCAGGGTCGTCTTGCCGTGGTCCACGTGGGCGATGATGGCGATGTTGCGGATCTGCTTGTTGCTCATGGCTTGCTTTCGAAAATCTGTGAAATCTCGGGCGGGCTCAGCAGCCGGCCGGGGACCAGTTCGCCCCCTTTGATGTGGGCGGTGCCCAGGAGGCAGAGGTGACTCCTTCCCCCTTCGGGGGAAGGTTGGGATGGGGGCACATCGGCAAGCCCCCACCCCAGCCCTCCCCCGGCGGGGGAGGGGGCAATAACGCTAGCGGGTGCCGGGCCATAAACAGCCACCTGGTCGTCGTCGGGCCAGTCGCCCCTGCGGCGCAAGCCGCTCAGGAAGCGGGCTGCATTGTCCGCATCCAGCGCGACGAGCGTGTGATCGGGCAGCAGCGCATCCAGTGGTTTCAGGCACGCCAGGCGCTCTTGTTCGCCCATCGCTTCCAGCGCGCTCAAGGCGACGCACTGCGCGATATCGAAGTGGCCGGTGGCGATGCGGCGCAGCGAAGCGAGGTGCGCGCCGCACCCCAGTGCCTCGCCGATATCTTCGGCCAAGGTGCGGATGTAAGTGCCCTTGCTCACCTTGGCCACCAGCGTGACCTCGCTCGCCGCGCCGGCGGCGAGCTTCAAGTTGCGCACCACCACATCGCGCGCTTCGCGCTCGACTTTCTCTCCCGCGCGCGCGTACTCGTACAAGGGCTTGCCGTCCTTCTTGAGTGCGCTGTGCATGGGAGGCACCTGGCGGATCGGGCCGGTGAACTGCCTCTCTACCTCCGCCAGGCGAGCCGGCGTGATCCCGGAAGTCTCGCGCACCTCGAGGACTTCGCCCTCGGCGTCGCCGGTGGAGGTTTTCACCCCCAGGTGCAGCCTCGCCTCATAGGTCTTGTCGGCATCGAGCTGCAGCTGGCTGAACTTGGTGGCCGCGCCGAAGCACAGCGGCAGCACGCCCGTGGCCAGGGGATCGAGCGTGCCGGTGTGCCCAGCCTTCTCGGCGCGCAATAGCCACTTGCACTTTTGCAGCGCGTTATTGCTGGACAGGCCCAGCGGCTTGTCCAGCAGCAGCACACCGTGCACCGGACGGCGCAGGATTTTGTGGTCGGATTCCAATTTCCGCATGGGTAGGCCGCTTGAGGCCGCTCCAGGAAATTGGAATCTGACCCCAATACTTTCTAGTCTTCTTTTGCCCGGGAGGAGACCGCCTTGGCGATCAAGGCGTTCATGTCGGCCGCGCGTTCGGTCGTGCGGTCGAACTGGAAGTGCAGCGTGGGCACCGTGTGGATATGCAGCCGCTTGAACAGTCCATTGCGCAGGAACCCGGCCGCCTGGTTCAGCGCGGTTTCGCATTCATGCGGATCACCCACGAGCACGCTGAAAAATACCTTCGCGTGCGCATAGTCAGGCGTGACTTCGACCGCCTGGATCGTGACCATGCCGACCCGCGGATCCTTCAACTCGCGCGCGATCAGCTCCGTCAGATCGCGCTGGATCTGATCGGCCACCTTGAAGGCGCGGTTCGGAGTGGATGATCGTTTTGCGGGCATACCAAAAATATTCGCTGCGTCACGAGATCGGGATGCCGGCCAG
>DATNBX010000213.1:0-2117 GCA_035571795.1 Ramlibacter sp. | reverse complement strand
CCGACCGTGCCGGCGAGCAGTGCACCTTGCTCGCGCACGGCGAGAAGCGGCTGCTCGAGATCGCCGTCTCGCTCGCGACCGACGCCAAGCTGCTGCTGCTCGACGAGCCGCTCGCCGGCCTGGCCGAATCCGACCGGCAGGTCGTGAGCGCGCTGATCCAGCGCCTTTCCAAGTCGCATGCCGTGCTGCTGATCGAGCACGACATCGACCGCGTGCTGGCGCTGTCCGACCGCATCACCGTGCTGCACCAGGGCCGGCTGATCGCCGACGGCAAGCCGGCCGAAGTGGCGCTGGATCCGCAGGTCATCAGCGCCTATCTCGGCAAAGGCAGCGACGCAGCCCATGCGCCAGCGCCGCTGCCGGCCGGCGTCACGCCGATCGGTGCCACGCGCAAGGCGCCTGCGGCTGCCTCGAAGGCGCCGCTGCTGCAATTCGAAAGTGTTTGTGCCGGTTACGGCGGCGGCACGGTACTCGACGGCGTGGATCTGACGGTGAACGCCGGCGAGGTCGTGGCACTGCTCGGCCGCAACGGCGTGGGTAAGACGACGGCGCTGCGCACGATGATGGGCGTGCTGCACCCGATCGCAGGCCGCGTGTTGTTCGACGGCGTGGACGTCGGCGCGCTGCGACCCGACCGCATCAACCGCCTGGGCGTGTCGATCGTGCCGGAGGGCCGCCGCCTTTTCCCGAATCTCACCTTGTCGGAAAACCTGAAGCTCGCAAGCCGGCCCGGCGGCGCGTCCATGGAGGAAGTGTTCGAGCTGTTCCCGAAGCTGAAGGTGCTGATGCGCTCGCGCGCCGAGACGCTTTCGGGCGGCGAGCGGCAGATGGTGGCAATCGCGCGCGCGTTGATGGTCCCGAGCAAGCTGATTCTGCTGGACGAGCCCTTCGAGGGCCTCGCGCCCGCGGTGGTGCAGGAGGTGCGCGAGGCGGTGGCCAAGCTCACCACGCGCGCCAGCCTGGTCATCGTCGAGCACCATGCCGAGACCGTGCTGGCGATGGCCGACCGCGCATATGTGCTGGTCAACGGCAAGGTGGCCTTCGGCGGGCCGGCGGCAACACTCGCCGCCGACGTGCCGCTGCAGGAGCGCCTGCTCGGTGTGACGCATCCGAATGCGATCGAGCTGCCGGAACTGGAGGTGGCCGCATGAAGCGAAGGGCGAGGGGCCCCGCTTGCGGGGATCGACCAGCGCAATGCGGCCATGGCCTCCGACGCCAGCACCGCCGCGTCACCAATAGTGAACGGGAGGAGGTGGCATGAAGCTCGGCGTCAACACCTACGGCTACATTTGGTCGACGCCGATGGCCGACTGCGTGCGGCGCCTGCACGACCTGGGCTACGACGACTTCGAGGTTGTGGTGAACCCTCCGCATTGCGCACTGGACGAGAGCGACGCCGCCGCGCGCCGCCGGCTCGCATCGTCGCTGCAGGCCGAGGGGATCGCCCTGCGCTCGCTGAACCTGCCGAGCCTGGACACCAACCTCGCCAGCCCGATGGCTCGCATGCGCGAGTATTCCGTCGATGTGTTTCGCTCGGCCATCGACCTGGCCTCGGATCTCGGGATCGCACGTCTCGTGACGGTGCCCGGCCGGATGAATCCCTTGTTGCCGCCCTCGATGGCGCAGCGCGAGGCCTGGATGAGCCAGAGCCTCGACGCGTTGATCCCCTACGCCGAAGCCCGGGGTGTCGGCTTGGCGCTGGAGAACGTGCCCTTCGCTTCCTTCCCGGATGCGAAGACGCTGGGTCGCTTTGTCCGCAGCGTCGACTCGCCGATCGTGAGCGTCTGCTACGACGCCGCCAACGCGCACTTCATCGGTGAGTCGCCGGCCGAAGGATTGGCGCTGCTCCACGACCTCGTCACCATCGTGCACCTGTCCGACACCAGCCGCAGCGCCTGGCGCCACGATGAAGTGGGCCGCGGCGATGTGCCGTTTGCGCAAACGCGTGCCGCGCTGGACAAGATCGGCTACACAGGGACCTGCATGCTCGAAATCATCGACCCGGAACCCGAGGCGGCGATCCTGCGCAGCCATCGCGCGTTGGCTGCGCTCGGCTTTCCGGCCTGCTCCGCAAAGGCCATGGCATGAAGCGCGTGCTCGTTACCGGCGCCGCCGGC
>DATNBX010000212.1:0-10389 GCA_035571795.1 Ramlibacter sp. | reverse complement strand
CACCGGCGCGACCACCATCTTCATCAGGCCGGGCAGGGGCAGCGTGATTGCGCCCTCGATCTTGAGCTCGATGCCGGTCGATTGCTTGTTGTCCTTGATCTTCCAGCTGCCGCCCACCAGCGCGTTGCCGACACCCTTCACGGGCGTCCACACCACCGTGCCCTTGGCCTTGTTGCTAACGTACTTGCTGGCGTAGACGGTCTGGATGTTCACCTGTGCGGTGCCCACTTTTTCCATCTCCCACTTGTACACGCCGTCGCCCAGGTCCGTGAGCTTATCGACCTTGGGGAAGTGCGACACCGACGTGGGCACGTCGGACAGCACCTCGAACACGTCCGCGGCCTTGGCCTTGACGTCGAATTCGTACCCCAGGTCGATGTTCACGGTCACGGCCATGGCCGGTCTCCTCACTTTGTTGCGCGATGGGCCATTCTGCCACCCGGGCAGAGGCACTGGCGGGCGTCAGTGCGTGCGCGCCTGCTGCGCGAAAGCAGCAGCGCGCTCGACGCCGGCGACGGCTGCGCCCACCAGCGTGTCGACCACCACTTCGGCGCCGTCGGCCGAGAGCGCCAAGCCCTTGGCGTAGTAGGCGCTGAAGGCTTGCTGGGCGCGAGCGGCGTTCCGGCGGGTTTCAGCCGTCAGCTGCGGGCTGCTTTCCTTCAGCGCGGCCTTCCAGCGCTGCTCCAGCGTGGCGGCCAGGCGTTCGCCGCCTTCGCGGTAAACACCGATGGCTTGATGGGCGGCATGGCCGAAGTTTGCGAGCAAGCCCGTGGCGGTAGTGGAAAAAGAGTTGGCGTCCATGAAGTGCTCCTGTTGCGGATTGATGAGCCAATTCTGGCTGGCTGCCCTAGTGGCTGCGACCTAATACCGGCCACTTTGCTAGAGTCGAAGGTCTAAGGCCTAACCGGCCTGGTCGCACGCAGGGCTGCGGGATTCGCGCCCGGCGCTTTCCGGTGCAGGAAATCGGAAGGCGTGCTACCTTCCACCATTACATGAGACCGGCCTTTTCGAACATGAGCAATCTGCAGGCACGCCTGGCCGCCCTTTCGCCCGAGTGGCTCAAGGGCATACGCCGCGGCATTGAAAAAGAAAGCCTGCGCACCACGCCCGAGGGCAGCCTGGCCATGACGCCGCATCCGCAAGCCCTGGGCTCGGCGTTGACGCATCCGCACATCACCACCGATTACAGCGAGGCGCAGCTGGAGCTGATCACCGGAGTGCACGCGACCCCCGAGAGCTGCCTGGAGGAGCTGCTGCAGATCCACCAGTTCACCTACCGCGCCCTGGGCGATGAAATGCTGTGGGTGTCCAGCATGCCGTGCTACCTGCCGGCCGATGAAAACATTCCGATCGCCCGTTACGGTTCGTCCAACGTCGGGCGTGCCAAGAGCGTGTACCGCATGGGCCTGGCCCATCGCTACGGGCGGCGCATGCAGACGATTTCGGGAATCCATTACAACTGGTCGCTGCCGGGGGTTTCCAGCGAACAGTACTTCGACCTGATCCGCAATTTCCGCCGTCATGCTTTCTTGCTGCTGTATCTGTTCGGCGCCTCGCCGGCCGTTTGTTCGAGCTTCGTGGCCGGCCGCCAGCATGGATTGCAGTCGATCGGGCAAGGCGGCCTGTACATGCCGCACGGCACGTCGCTGCGCATGGGCCGCCTGGGCTATCAGAGCGATGCGCAGGCCAGCCTGGCGGTGAGTTACAACAGCCTGGCCGGTTACGCGGCGTCGCTGCAGGAGGCGATGAGCAAGCCGTATCCGGCCTATGAGGCGGTGGGTATCGTGAACCCGGGTGGTGAATACAACCAGCTCGCCACCAGCCTGCTGCAGATCGAAAACGAGTTCTACGGCACCATCCGGCCCAAGCGGGTGATACGCCCCGGCGAGCGGCCGTTGCACGCGTTGCGCGAGCGCGGGGTCGAGTACGTGGAAGTGCGGCTGCTCGACCTGAACCCTTTCGTTCCCATCGGGATCACGGCGCAGACGATCCGCTTTCTGGATACCTTCCTGCTGCATTGCCTGCTGTCGGACAGCCCGCCCGACACGCCGCAGGAGATCGCCGCGCTAGGGCGCAACCAGCACAAGACGGCTGCCTTCGGGCGCGAGCCTGCGTTGCTGCTCGAGCGGGGCGGCAGCGAGGTGCCGCTCACCGAGTGGGCCGCCGAGCTGATGGAATCGTTCGCGCCGATCGCTGCGGCGCTGGACTCGGCGCACCAGACCACCGATTACGGCGATTCGCTGCGTTCGGCCCAGGCCCTGTTGCAAGAGCCCGACCTGTTGCCCTCGGCCCGCGTGCTGGCGGTGATGGAGCGGGACTTCGACAATTCGTTCTCCGGCTTCACGCGAGCGCACTCCCAGCAGACCCGGACCAAATTGCTGGCGCTGCCGTTCGGCGGCGCGCAGCAGGCCAGGTTCGAGGCTCTCAGCCAGCAGTCGGTCCAGGACCAGGTCGCCATCGAGGCGGCCGACACCATACCATTCGAGCTGTACCGGCAGCAGTACCTGTCGCCCGAGCGGCTTGGCCTGTCCCGCGCGGCGATCGCGCCCGCGCTTGCCGCGGTGTGAGCAGTCGGCTCGATGTAAGGCTTTGCGCGGCGCCTGCCTGCGCGAAAGGGGTGAAGCGGTTACAATAGCAGCTTCGATTGCGCAGGCGATTGAACGCGCCGGACAACAACTCCCACCAACAGCAACGGCGCGCCAGACTTCCCACTGCGCACGCGTCTTCCCAGGGCAACCCAAAGCCCCTGCACCGGCCGATGAAGCCGGGCTTTCTTCCAGACGCAGCCCCGGTCCTCCGAGCGAGGACATACCACCGGGTTCGATATGCGCCGCTTGCTTCAGGCAAGCATGAGAACTGAAAAGCGCGGCCGCTCCGTTGCGCCCGCTGGACCCAATGATGAACGACAAAGACTCCATTACCGCAGGCCCCTACCTGATATCGCCGATCACCAAGCGGCTCGACAACGGCTGGTACGCCGGCGCGGTTTCGATCCGCTCGCGATGCGGTGCGCACGATCGCGTGCTGCGCCTCACACGCCTGTCCCAGACCAAGCCGGCGGCCGTCCGCTATGCCATCGCCGAAGGCCTGCAATGGATCGGCGACGGCAACACGGCCAACCAGGGCACCGCCCTCGCCGCGCACTAACCCCTACAGGAGATCGACATGGCCAAGGAAGAACTGATTGAAATGAAGGGGCACGTGGACGAAGTGCTGCCGGACTCGCGCTTTCGCGTCACGCTCGAGAACGGCCATCAGGTGATCTGCTACACCGGCGGCAAGATGCGCAAGCACCACATCCGCATCATCGCCGGCGACAACGTGTCGCTGGAGATGTCGCCCTACGACTTGACCAAGGGCCGCATCACGTTCCGCCACATCGCCGGCCGCAGCGGTCCGCCGCCATCGGTGCGTCGCTGAACCCCCAACGGAGGAGGCCGTCCACAACGGCTCATCGAAGGATACGGCGCCCTTTCGGGGCGCCGTCCTACCTGGCAGAGCCATGTGCCGAGCTGACAGTGACGTTTCAGGTGTAGTCTTGCATCTGCTGGAGTCCACAATGAGCGTCCTGTCGAAACCATCCCACCGCCTGCTCGCAATACTGTTCGTAGCCGCGTTCGCTGCGGGCCCTGCATTCGCAGACCCCGACGAGGGCCATGGCAACAAGCATGGCGACAAAGCCGGAAAGCACGCCCAGAAGCAGGCGGAAAAGGCTGAAAAGCACGCGCAGAAGCAGGAACAAAAGGCCGATAAGCGCGCGCGCAAGCAAGAGCGCGAAGAGGTGAAGGTCGGTGCCTATTTCAGCGACCATCATCGCGAGGCGGCCCGCTCCTACTACCGCGAGCGCTACAGCAGCGGCCGCAACTGCCCGCCTGGCCTGGCGAAGAAGCACAACGGCTGCCTGCCACCGGGCCAAGCGAAGAAATGGGCCGTTGGCCAGCCGATCCCGCGCGGTGTCACGGTCTATTCGGTGCCGCAGCCTGTGATTGTCCAGTTGCCGCCGCCGCCGTACGGCTATCGCTACGCGCGCCTGGGCAACGACATCGTGCTGGTGCAGTCGCAGAATAACCTGATCGTCGACATCATTGTGGGCGTGCTTGGTTGACCGCGAGGACATTGCCGCCAGGACGCTGGCGTACTACGAGCAGCGCGCGCAAGCGTTCTGGGAGGGCACACGCGACCACGACGTGAGCCAGAACGTCGATGCGCTGTTGCGGCACATCGAGGCGCCGCCGCCGTTCGAATTGCTCGACCTGGGCTGTGGCCCGGGCCGCGACCTCAAGACTTTCAGCCAGCTCGGCCACCACGTCGTCGGCCTCGAGGGTGCCGCAGCCTTGGCAGCAATGGCGCGCGAATGGAGCGGCTGCGAGGTCTGGCAACAGAACCTGCTCGCGCTGGGCCTGCCGGCCGGCCGTTTCGACGGCATCTTCGCCAATGCGGTGCTGTTCCACGTACCCGTCGCGGACTTGCCCAGGGTGCTGCAAGAATTGCGCGCCACGCTGAAACCCGGTGGCGTGCTCTTCAGCTCGAATCCACGCGGCCGCGGCGAGGAAGGATGGAGTGGCGGGCGCTACGGCGTTTACCATGACCTGGCCGGCTGGCGGCGCCATATGGCAGGCGCAGGCTTCGTGGAATTGGAACACTACTATCGCCCCGCTGGCCTGCCGCTGGAGCAGCAGCCCTGGCTGGCCAGCGTCTGGCGCAACTCCGAGTAGTCCACCGAGTCAGGCAAATAGCGCCCCCGTGCCTCAGGCCGCCAGCCAGCGCCGCAGCCGCCGGTAGACCGCCGCGCTGCCGAGAAGGTCCAGGTGATCGATGCCGCGGCCGATCCAGACGTGCGACGCCGGGATGTGCAGGTCGCGCGTCGGCTTGGCGTGCCGGCCCAGGGCGCTCGCCAGCGGCACCAGCCCATCACCCAGTTGGTCGCCCCGGCCGAGCGTGCCGGCGATGGCATAACACGCCACGCCGTGCGGCAGTGGCACCACGCTGCGCGTGTCGCGCTGCTCGAACCGGCTCGGCGACCCATCCTGCTCGAGCAGGTTGCCGTGCCGCAAGTCAGTGATGCCCGCGCTGCGCAGGCCGCTCAGGCGTGTGAACGGCGCGAGATAGGGACTGATACCCAGTCCCAGGTGCAGCCAGTTGCCGCCGCGCTCGAGCGGCGCGCCATGATGCGGCGTTCCCAGGAATATCAGTTGCCGCACCTTGGCCGGCCAATCCATGCCGGCCTGTGCGGCCTGGTGCAGCGCGCTGCGTGCGACCAGGCCGCCCATGCTGTGGCCGATGATCGCCAGGCTTTGCACCGGATGCGGCCACCGCGCCAGGAACTGCTCGAGGGCCGCAGCCAGCTCGCGGCCGTTGGCCCCAATGGGGCGGCCGCTGTTGTAACGCGCATAAACCGGCGTGAAGCCCAACGCATCGGCCAGGGCCTGGCCGTGGTCATGACCATGACGCCGCCATTGCTCGTCGTTCATGCACAGTCCGTGGACCAAAAGCAGCAGGCGTGTTCCGGTCGCGGAACCGCCGCTGGCGCCGGAGGCGCCATGGAGCCGCAACTCGAGCTGGACGGCCAGCGGATTGCCAGTGCGCTCCAAGTGATCGCCGAGCACGCCGTTGAGCGCCGCGACCACCGCATCGCGGCGCGGCGCCGCCTGGTCCTGCGGCAGGTCGCGCAGCGACGCCTGCAGCAGCGCCTCGACGCCGGCCAATGCCGCGTCGAGCGTCTTGCCGACCAGGCCGGTCGTGCCGCGGATGCTGCGATACACCAGGCCGGTGATGCCCCGAGTGGGCGCGTCGGCAACGAAGCCCAGGGGCGGGGAGCGGCTCGCGATGCGGTGATGCATCGCTTCGACAATGCCGGTGACGCCGCCGACGCCGTCGATCACCAGGCGAACGCCGCCGCGCACGTCACCCAGCAGCCCGGCCGGCCGCTTCGGGAAATTCGCCAATGCAAGCCGCTTACTTGGTCTTGACCTTGCCGCGCGGGATCACCGCCGTGACGGGCGGAGTGGGGCGGTCCGAAGTACCGGGCTGTTTGGGCGGCGAAGTGTCCTTCTTCGGTTTCTTCACCATCTTGTTGCTGCGCTGGTCACCTTTGGCCATGGGAGCCTCCATTTGAAGGGATGATGGATCGAGATGGTATACGCTGTCGCCGCCGCCATCGTCGGCCCAGGAGGCTCCATGAACGAACCCCAGACCATTTTCGAAGTGCTGCCGCGCGATCTGAGCGCCTATCGCACCGGCAACGTCGGCATCGATTACGTGCACCGCTTCGAGTCGGGCCGGCCTGGGCCGCATGTGCTGATCAATGCGCTCACCCACGGCAACGAGGTCTGCGGCATGGTGGCGGTGACGCATCTGCTGGATGCCGGCGTACGCCCCAGGGTCGGCACGCTCACCGTGAGCTTTGCCCACGTGCAGGCCTACGAGTCTTTCGATGTCGGAAGGCCGCATGACAGCCGCCTGCTCGTGCACAACCTGAATCGCGTCTGGTCGGCCGAGTGGCTCGACGGCACTCAAGACAGTCCCGAACTGCGGCGCGCCCGCGAGCTGCGCCCGGTGGTCGACAGCGCCGATCACATCCTGGACATCCACTCCACCAGCCAGCCGGTGGAGCCCTTTTGGGTTTACCCCGGCTACGGGCGCAACGCCGCGGCGGCGCTGGCGATCGGGCGGCCGTCGGTGCACCTGCTTATGCCCAAAGGCATGCGTACCGGCACGCCGCTGATCCAGCATGGCCGGCATGGCCAGGAGCAGGGCACCGGCGTCGCAGTGGTCGTCGAATGCGGTCAGCATTTCCTGCGCAGCACGGCCGATACGGCGATCGCCGTGACGCACGATTTCCTGGCGCACTTCGGCCTGGTCGAGCGCGAAAGCGCCGCGCCCGCGCCCGGGCCGCAACGGCGCTTCGAGCTGCTGGCGACGCCTTTGATCAAGACCGAAAGTTTCCGCTTCGTGCGGCCGCTGGTGGGCATGGAAACGTTCGCCAACGGCGAGTTGATCGCCACCGATGGACCCGATGAAATCCGCGCGCCGTGCGACGACTGCACCGTCTTCATGCCGGCGCGCGCGGCGATTGTCGGACGCGAAGCGGTGTATCTGACGCGGCCCTGTTAGACGGAGAATTGCCCATGCCTCGCATTCGGACCACGGTCGTCGGCTCGTACCCCATTCCCGACTGGCTCGTCGCCAACCCCTCGGAGCAGGCCCTGATGGACGCAACCCGCGTGGTGATTTCCACCCAGGAACAGGCCGGCGTCGACGTGGTGTGCGACGGCGAGCTGTACCGCTTCGACATCAATCACCCGGAAACCAACGGCATGATCGAGTACTTCGTGCGGCCGATGGACGGGATCACGCAGCGCTTCTCGTTCGAAGACCTCATTGCCTACCGTTCAAAGAGCGGCATGAAGTTCCGCACCCGGCCGCCCGGCACCGTGATCGGTCCGATCGGCCACGGCAGCCTCGACCTGCCGCTGGCCTGCGCCCGCGCCAAGGCGCTTGCCAAGCACACCTTCAAGTTCACCGTCACCGGCCCGCACATGCTGGCCAAGACGCTGATCAACAAGCACTACGCCGGCACGCCCGAACTGGCGCACGCGATCGCCGACGCGCTGGCAGCGCAGGTCCGCCACGTGGATGCCGATATCGTGCAACTGGACGAAGCCAACCTGCCCGGCCACCCGGAAGAATGGGAATGGGCGGCGTCGGCCATGAACCGCGTGCTCGACGCCGTGCAAGGCACGCCGGCGGTGCATCTTTGCTTCGGCAACTACGGCGGCCAGACCGTCCAGAAGGGTACCTGGGACAAGTTGATCGACTACCTCAACGCGCTGCATGCCGATCACGTGATATTGGAATGCGCGCACCGGCCGCCGGAGGAGTTGCAGGCCTTTCGCGGGCTGAAGCCGCAGATCGGGTTCGGACTGGGCGTGGTCGACATCAAAGTCACCGACGTGGAAACCGCGGACCAGGTGGCGCGGGCGATCGAGCGTGCCGAGAAGGTGCTCGGCGCCGGCCGGGTGCGCTACATCCACCCGGACTGCGGCTTCTGGATGCTCAAGCGCCCGATCGCCGACGCGAAGATGCGCGCGCTGAGCCTGGGGCGCGACCGCTTCGAAGGCATCGCGGTCTCTGGATCCCCGCCTGCACGGGGATGACCTGTCTTCTCCGCCTTGCGCGGGGATGACAGGTTACTTGGGCATCTTGATCGAGCGATCCAGAAATTCGTTCGTGTACGTGGTCTTCACGTCGAACGGCTTGTCCAGCCCCACGTAATCCTTGACCAGCGCGTAATCGGCCGCCATGCGCGCGTCATCGTGAATGCCCAGCGCGACCTCACGAGAGAACTTGTCGCTCATCAGCTTCTCGACCAGGCCCCAGTTCTCCATCTCGTTGTCGAACTTGAGGGCGCCGTTGGCATCCACCAGCGCCTGCACACAGGGCTTGGCCTCCTTCACGCAGGCGGCAAATGCCCGCTGGGTGACCTTCACGAACTTGCCGACCAGCGGCCGGTTGGCTTCCAGGAACTTGGCGTTGACGATGATCGAGTTGCCATAGGGATTCAGGCCGGCGTCGCGCCAGGGCAGGAAACCCATGTCGTCGCCCAGCTCGCGCTGGAAGACGTGGTGGATGTTGTAGAAGGAAGTCGTCACGTCGATGGACTTGGCTTTCAGCGCCGCGAGCTTTGCATTAGCGTCGATGTTCACCCAGGTCACCGATTTCGGATCCAGGTTGTTGGCCTTGGCCAGGGCGGGCCACATCACGCGCGCCCCGTCGCCCGCGGGATTGCCGATCTTCTTGCCGGCGAAGTCCTTCACGCCCTTGATGCCCGAGCTCTTGAGCCAGTACATCCCTTGCGGCGAGTTGGCATAGACGTTGAATACCGCTACCGTGTCGGCGCCCTTGCCCTTGGCCACCAGCACGCCGCCCATGTCGGCCAGCCCGAGCGGCGAGGCGCCGGCGCCCACTCGCTGGGTGGCCAGTGCAGAGCCTTTGCCGGGCTCAAGGTTCAGGTCGATGCCTTCCTTGGCATACCACCCCATCTTCTGGGCGTAGTAGTACGGCGCGTGGTCGCCGCCCGGAACCCAGTTCAGGATGAAATCGATCTTCTGCTGCGCCTGCACCGAAGCAGATGCAAGCAGTGCTGCCGCGGCGGCGGCGAGAACGAGTGATGGCTTGATGTTCATGTTGTGTGCTCCGTTTACGCGTAAAAAATTCGCGGGGTCCGATCTCGTTGACGTACCCCGATCAACTCGCTGGAGTCCGTTCACAGGTGCCGGTTCACCGGCCAGTATTGCCTTGCTGCGCCCGGTCGCCAATCCCGAGTTTCCCTATGGGCCCTGCTCATTCCATGCCGAGCAGGCGGTAGATGCGGCGCGTGTAGACCCCGAAGGCCTCCGACGTCTTCATGTCGAGCGTGCGCGGATGCGGCAGGTCGATGTCGAAGTTGTCGGCCATGCGGGCCGGTCCGGCGGTGAACACCACCACGCGAGAGCCGAGGAACACCGCTTCCGAAATGCCGTGCGTCACGAACAGGATTGTCTTGCCGGCCTCCTTCCAGATGCGCAGCAACTCCAGGTTCATCTTTTCGCGCGTCAGCGCATCGAGCGCACCGAAGGGTTCGTCCATCAGCACCAGCTTCGGGTCGTGGACCAGCGACCGCGCGATCGCCGCGCGCTGCTGCATGCCGCCGGAGAGCTCGTAGGGATACTTGTCCTCGTAGCCACCGAGGCCGACGAGCGCCAGCAAGTCGCGGGCACGCTCCGTGGCGGCGGCCATGGGCAGCCCGAGCAGTTCGGCCGGCAGCAGCACGTTCTGAAGGATGCGGCGCCATTTCAGCAGCAGCGGGGCCTGGAACACCATGCCGACGTCGCGCGCCGGGTCGAACGGGTGCGATGGCGAGCCGATCCGCACCGTGCCCCCGTCGTGCCCATGCAGGCCGGCCAGGATTTTCAGCAGGGTGGACTTGCCGCAACCGGAAGGGCCGACCAGCGACACCAGTTCCCCCGGCGCAACGTCGAAGCTCGCGTCGGAGATGGCAAGGTGTTCCTTGCGCCCGCTGCGATAGACCTTGGTGACGCCGGCCAGGTGGATGAACGGCTGGTTCATGTGACGCGGGCGTCCTTGGGGACAAGGAGGTGCTCCAGCATCATGACCAGC
The DNA here is from genome assembly GCA_035571795.1 of Ramlibacter sp. GTDB lineage: Bacteria > Pseudomonadota > Gammaproteobacteria > Burkholderiales > Burkholderiaceae_C > Ramlibacter. Next base: position 231 of record DATNBX010000212.1, on the reverse strand, counting down.
CCGTACAGCAGCACACCGAGCAGCGTGATCAGGATCACCGCCATGAACATGGCGGGCGTGTCGAGCGTGACCTGCACCTGCAGCATCAGATAGCCGAGGCCGCGGTCGGAGCCCAGGAACTCGCCAACGATGGCGCCGGCGACTGCGAGGATCGCGCCCACCTTCATGCCCGAGAAGACATAGGGCAGTGCGCCGGGCAACTGCACCTTGGTGAACAGCTGCCAGCGCGAC
>DATNBX010000211.1:0-3868 GCA_035571795.1 Ramlibacter sp. | reverse complement strand
TTTTGGCAGTGCGAACGTGGTTAAAACCGCGCCAATCTAGGCGCGCGACGACGCCAAGGCTGGACGCCTTGGCTAGGAGCGTAACAACGAGTGGCGCGGTTTTAACCACGTTCCCTCCGGGTTGCGGCCAAAAAGGCCAATTGCGTTGTTACGTCGGCTGGCCGCACGTCAGGTGCGGCTGCACCGCCGCGCCTAGCACTTGACCTTTTTGACTCGCAACGCATCTGTCAAAAACAGTGTTAACAGGCCCTAAATTTCCTTCAGGCGCATCGAAAAATCGGCCGCCTTCACGTCCTTCGTGAGGGCTCCTATGGAGATGCGGTCCACACCGGTTTCCGCAAGGGCCCGCACGCTTTGCAGCGTCACACCGCCGGAAATTTCCAGGACAGCGCGGCCATCGTTGATGCGAACGGCTTCGCGCAGCGTCGCCAGGTCCATGTTGTCGAGCAGGATCATTTTCGCCCGGGCAGCCAGCGCCTCTTTCAGCTGGACCAGCGTTTCGACCTCGATCTCCACAAACGCCGCTTGGGCGGTTACCCGCGCCGCGGCCGCGAGCACCTGCGCGACTCCTCCGGACGCCGCGATGTGGTTTTCCTTGATCAGAACGGCGTCGTACAGGCCGATGCGGTGATTGGTGCCGCCGCCTACACGGACGGCGTATTTCTGCGCCAGGCGCAGGCCGGGCAGCGTCTTGCGGGTATCGACGATCAGCGCTCGCGTGCCGCGCACCGCTTCCACGAAGGTCGCCGTCCTGGTCGCCACGCCGGTGAGCAGCTGCAGGAAATTCAGCGCCGTGCGTTCGGCGGTCAGTAAAGCGCGAGCCGAGCCTTCGACCTCCAGCACGACCTGGTCTGCCAGGGCCGGCCGGCCCTCGGCCACCAGCCAGTGGATCGCAACCTCGGGATCCATCTGCCGCAACGCCGCCTCCACCCATGGCGCGCCGCAAATCACTGCCGCTTCCCGCGCCAGCACACGCGCCCGGGCCCGGCGCGCCGGATCGACCAGGGCCGCCGTCAGGTCGCCCGGCCCAATGTCTTCCGCGAGCGCGCGGGCAGCGTCCGCGCGCGCCAGTTCAGCCACCGCAGCGGGTGAGAAATCGAAGCTTGCCATGCAGGCAAGCATACCGGCATCCCGGGCACGCGGTTTTCGCTGCCGGCGCGGTGCTCGTGCCGGCGCGCCAGGAGCCTGCGCGGCAGGCTCCTAATTGACCGCGAAGCAGTACAGGAAGCCGGCGCTGCCGGTGCCCTTGAGCGCCTCCGGGCTGCAACCGCGGCTTGGATGGGACGAATTCCATGACTTGGCAGCCGCGGAGTCGTCCAGCCCAGTGCGGTCGTGATGGCCAACGATCGCGGCGCCGTCGCTGCCGCCCTTGGTCCAGTTGCCGCAAGTTGTGTCGCCGGCGGCCGTGGACGCGCGCCCGTCGGGCATCGATCCGGTGAGCACGTCGTGCATGTTGACGGGGTCGCCGCGGCCGGCGACCACCTCGCCCTTCTCGCTCAGCGCCGTCTGCTTGTTGAGCTTGTTGTCGCCGTGCAATTCGTCGACGTTGGCGGCGATCACCACACCCTTGGCGTTCTGCCACGGCCCTTTGCCGATGCGATCACGGGCATTGACTGCTGCGCCACCGCCGGCCGCTGTCGTGCTGAGATAGGCATGCCATGTGCGGCTGCCGGCACCGGCAGCGCTCGCCAAAGTCTGGCAATGCTTGTCGGCACCCGCCAAACCACCGAGATCGGCGCCCTTTCCCGGATTGGTGCTGGTCACGAAAAAGGTCATTGCATTGCCTTGGGCACCGGCCCCGCCGGTATAGGCCAAAGCAGCCAGCAGGGCGGTAGCGGCCGCGGCCACGGTAAGTATGGAAGCTGTCGAACGGTGCATCGTCGTCTCCTTGTTGTTGATCGATCAGGCTAGCGCGCCGCGCCCGGTTGTTCAAGAGCGGTCGTCCCAGGATACGGACGACCCGCCGCGGCGGCGCACGCCTACGCCAGCGGCGAGCGTATTGGCGACAATACTTTTATGAACACTGCTTACGCTGAAACTGAACCATCGCGGGCAGCCGTGGACGCCATTGCCGGGCCGGCCGTCGTCGAATTCGGAACGCCGTGGTGCGGCTACTGCCGGGCAGCCCAGCCGCTGATCGCGGGCGCTTTCGCTTCGCACCCCCAGGTGCACCACCTCAAGGTGGAAGATGGCAGCGGGCTGCCGCTGGGCCGATCGTTCGGGGTGAAGCTGTGGCCGACGCTGGTGTTCCTGCGCGACGGCAAGGAGGTGACCCGGGTGGTGCGGCCCACCAATCTTGACCAGATCCGGCAGGCGCTGCTGCGGATCGATCCCGACGCCGCTTGAACGCCGAATGGATGGGAGGCTTACGCAGCCTCTGCCACCGGCCCACGACCCATCAGTTCGGACACGGCTTCCGCGGGTTTGAGCTTGGCGTCGAGCAGCGCGACGACGGCCCGCGAGATCGGCATGTCCACTCCAAGATGCTGCGCGCGGCGAACGACGGTGCGAGCGCAGTAAGCGCCTTCGGCCACATGGCCGAGCGAGTCGGTTGCCTGTTGTGCCGACTTGCCTTGCGCCAGCAGCAGGCCGACCTTGCGGTTGCGGCTCAAGTCGCCGGTCGCCGTGAGGACCAGGTCGCCCAGCCCGGATAGGCCCATGAACGTCTCCGGCCGCGCACCCAGCGCCAAGCCCAATCTTGTCATCTCGGCCAGACCTCGAGTGATCAGTGCGGCGCGCGCATTCAGCCCCAGGCCGAGACCATCGCACAGCCCGGTTGCAATCGCCAGCACATTCTTGACCGCACCGCCCACCTCGACGCCGGCGAGGTCATCATTGGCATAGACGCGCAGGGTTTCACCGTGGAACGCCGCAACCAGGGCGGCACGCACTTCCTCATGTTCGCTGGCAGCCACCAGGGCTGTGGGCTGGCCGCGCGCCACCTCCTGCGCAAAACTCGGTCCGCTCAGCATGCCGGCCGGCAGCGCCGGGGCGACCTCGGCCTTGATCTCGTGGCCGAGCAGCCCATCGCCCCCGATCGGCGCCTCGAACCCTTTGCACAGCCACGCGACCTGCCCGCGATGGCTGCGCAGTTGCTGCAGCATCTGGCGCAGCCCCGCCATCGGGGTGGCGATGATCGCCAGTTCGCCGGCCCCGGCCTCGGCGGCGATCTGTTCGGCCGGCTCGGCTCGCACGGCAAGATTCGCGGGCAGGGCCACACCGGGCAAGTAGCGCCGGTTCTCACGCACCGATTTCAGTGCCAGGGCCTGGGCCGGGTCGCGAGCCCACAGTGCCACGTCGTGCCGCGCCGCCGCGCTCACGGCCAAAGCGGTGCCCCAGGCACCGGCTCCGAACACCGTGATCTTCATGGCAAGGGTGCGACCGGACGCCGCGCTGCCCTCAAGCCGCAGTGATGATGGGCGACGGTTCGGCCGCTTGCTGCTGGGCGTGCTGCTGCTCGTACATGGCCTGGAAATTGATCTCGGCCAGGTGCACCGGCGGAAAGCCGGCCCGGGTGATCAGGTCGGCCACGTTGCCCCGCAGGTAGGGATAGACGATCTGCGGGCAGGCGATGCCCAGGACGGGGCCCATCTGTTCGTCCGGCAGGTTGCGAATCTCGAAAATACCGGCCTGCTTGACCTCCACCAGGAACACGGTCTTGTCCTTGACCTTGGTCGTGACCGTGGCCATGACGGACACCTCGAACACGCCGTCGGCGGCCGGGGCGGCCTCCACGCCGAGCTGGATGTCCACTGCGGGCTGCTCCGGCTCCAGCAGGATGCCGGGGGAGTTGGGCTGCTCGAGCGACGCTTCCTTGAGGTAAACGCGCTGGATCTGGAAGACGGGATCTGCTTTCTGGTCGGCCATG
>DATNBX010000210.1:0-12192 GCA_035571795.1 Ramlibacter sp. | reverse complement strand
TTGAAGCCCATGCCCACGTGCTTACGCGCGCCCAGGTACGCGCCGGTGAGCGTGTCGGCGTTGCGCAGGTCGTCGACTGCGCCGTCGAACACGATCTGCCCGCCGCGTTCGCCCGTCCCCGGTCCCATGTCGATGATGCGGTCGGCGGCCAGCATCACGGCCGGATCGTGTTCCACCACCACCAGCGTGTTGCCGGCATCGCGCAGCCGCTTCATCGCCTCGGTGATGCGGTTCATGTCGCGCGGGTGCAGGCCGATGCTGGGCTCGTCGAGCACGAACAGGGTGTTCACGAGCGAAGTGCCGAGCGCCGTCGTCAGGTTGATCCGCTGGACCTCTCCGCCCGACAAGGTGCGGCTTTGCCGGTCGAGCGTGAGATAGCCGATGCCGACGTCGACCAGGTATTTCAGGCGGGTGGTGATTTCCTCGAACAGCAGCTTGAGCGCCTGCAGGTCGCCGTGCCCGGCATGGGCTTCGGCCGCAGGCTCGACCCGGTCGAAGAACCGCCGCAGCCGCTCGATCGGCATCAGCATCAGGTCATGCAGGCACAGTCCCGGCATCGCCTCCAGCTGCGCGCGGGTCCACTGCACGCCCGCCGGCATGAAGCGCTTCGAAGGCTCGAGCACCGCGTCGGCATCCTCCCGGGTGCCGATGCGCCAGAGCAGGCTTTCGGTCTTCAGGCGGGCGCCGCCACAGGTTTCGCAGGGCGTGTAGCTGCGGTACTTGGACAGGAGCACGCGGATGTGCATCTTGTACGACTTGGTCTCCAGGTATTCGAAGAAGCGCCGGATGCCGTACCACTGCTTGTTCCAGTTGCCTTCCTTGTAGCTGGGCGTGCCGTTGATCACCCAGTGCTGCTGCTCGGGCGTGAGCTTGTACCAGGGCGTGTCGCGCGGAATGCCCGCCGTTTCGGCGTGGCGCATCAGGTCATCCTGGCATTCCGACCAGGCCGGCGTCTGGATCGGCTTGATCGCGCCGGCCCGCAGCGTGAGCTTTTCGTTGGGGATGACCAGGCCGTAGTCGACCCCGATCACGCGCCCGAAGCCGCGGCAGGTTTGGCACGCGCCGACCGCGGAGTTGAACGAGAACATCGACGGGATCGGATCGGCGTAGCGCAGGTCGCTGTCGGGACAGTGCAGGCCGGTGGAGAATTTCCAGATTTCAGGGGGGGAAGAGGGAGGGTTCGTGTTGGGGTCAGAGCCCAATTTCGCAGTTGCACCCTCTTCGCCGGCAGATCCGCGTCCTGAATTGGGATCTGACCCCAAAGTCTTGTAAACACTCATGCGCCCCGTTCCACGCTTGAGCGCGACTTCGATCGCCTCGACCGCGCGGGCTTTCTCGGTGGCATGCAGGCGAAACCGGTCGGCCACCACATCGAGCACTTTGCGAGGCCCGGTCGGCGTGGCGACTTCGCGTTCGGCCTGCACCCGGGTGAATCCGCTGGCAGCCAGCCACTGCGCGAGCTCCTCGGCCGAAGTTCCCGCGGGAAGCTCCACCGGAAATGTGATCACGAGCCGCGGGTCGCCGGCCGCGGTGCGCGCCATCAGCTCCGCGTAGATCGTCTCGGGCGTGTCGTGCCGCACCGGCAGCGCCGTCTTGCGGTCGAACAGTTGCCCGGCCCGCGCGAACAACAGCTTCAGGTGGTCGTTGAGCTCGGTCATGGTGCCCACGGTCGAACGCGACGAGCGCACCGGATTGGTCTGGTCGATGGCGATGGCGGGCGGCACGCCCTCGACGCGGTCCACCGCCGGCTTGTCCATGCGATCGAGGAACTGGCGCGCATACGCCGAGAAAGTCTCGACGTAGCGCCGCTGGCCTTCCGCATACAGCGTATCGAACACCAGGCTCGACTTGCCCGATCCGCTCGGGCCCGTGACCACCGTGAGTTGACCGGTACGCAGGTCGAGGTCGAGGTTCTTGAGGTTGTGCTGCCTGGCGCCGCGAATTCGAATCAGTCCCTGGGTCATACGGGGGTTATTTCTGGAGTTGGGCCGAATATTCTAGAGATCGGCCGCCACCAGCTGCTGCCAGGGGGTCTTTTGCCTAAGTACTTTCCACAGCGGTGAGAGCTTTTGGCTCCAGGCACGCGGGCGTCACGGCTGCGTTTGATGCGCATCAAGGATGCCGCATTGGCTCGGGACTATCGTGACCTCGATCATTACGCGGGGCGAAAGCTCAACCTCGGCGGCGGTGTCGTCGAGGATCACCAGGGAGGCGCCGTGATCTGGCTGCGGCAATTGCGCCGGCGAACGGGGCAGGCATGCCCTTTCGCCTCCTGGGACTCATGGTTACAAGTTAGAGGAGACCGACATGAATCATTGGCACTTTTTGGGGGCCGCGTTCGCGTTCGCAGGCCTCATGGGAAGCGCTCAGGGACAAATCGTGGTCGGCCAGACGGTCGGCGTCACCGGCTCCGTCGCCGCTACGGTGAAGGAGGCCGCCACCGGCGCGTCGCTGCTCATCGACAAAGTCAACGCGAACGGCGGCATCAAGGGCGAGAAGATCCAGCTGGTGACCCTCGACGACAAGTTCGACGTGAAGCAGACGGTGGAGAACGCGCGCATCCTGATCGAGGACAAGAAGGCCGTCGTGCTGTTCATGAACCGCGGCACGCCTCACACCGAGGCCCTGCTGCCCTTGCTCGCGAAGTACAAGATCGCGCTGGTCGGCCCCTCGACCGGCGCCATGGTGATGCACAACCCGGTGCAGCCCTACGTTTTCAATGTCCGGTCCACCTACCAGCGCGAAGCGCAGAAGGCGGTGGATCACCTGCATACCCTGGGGCTGACCCGTATCGCCGTCGTTCACGTGGACGACTCCTTCGGGCTGGACGGGCTGGCGGGCGCGAACAAGGGTTTCGAGAAAGCCAAGATCAAGCCCGCGGCGGTGCTCAAGGCCGACCGCACCAAGCCCGACTACACCAAGATCGTGCCGCCGCTCGTTGCGGCGAACGCCCAGGCCGTGATCTGGGTCGGCTCCGGCACGGCGGTCACCGACGGCATCAAGGCCCTGCGCAAGGCGGGCTCAGCCGCGCAGGTGGTAACGCTTTCCAACAATGCGTCGGGCGGCTTCATCAAGCTGCTGGGCGATGCCAGCCGCGGCGTGATCATCACGCAGGTGTTCCCTTATGAGCGCTCGTACAGCTATGCCTTCGTGCAGGAAGCCTTGACCCTGGCCAAGGCCAAGGGCATGACCGAGGTCTCGCCGGCGATGCTCGAAGGATTCGCCTCCGCCAAGGTGCTGGTCGAAGCGCTGCGGCGCGCCGCGCCCCATCCGACGCGCGAGAAGGTGCTGGCAGCGCTGGAAAGCCTGAACAAGTTCGACCTCGGCGGCCTGGAGATAAGCTACAGCCCCACCAACCACACCGGCCTGGACTTCGCCGACCTGTCGATCATCGGCCAGGACGGCCGCTTCCGCCGCTAGGAGCCGTCACGCCGGACTCGATCCGGCGCCGGCTTCCTCCGGGCCGTCCGCCCACAGCACGATCGACACGGACAAGCCGGTACGGCCGGCCGGCGCGGGCTCGATCACCAGCTTGCCTCGGTGGGCGCGGGCAATCAGGGCCGCCAGCTTCAGACCCAGTCCGCCGGCGTCCAGGTCCGTGGCGTGGTCCAGCCCCAGCTGCAGGGCGGCGCGCTGCGCCTCCGTCACGCCCGGACCGTCATCGGTCAGGGTCAGCGTCTGGCGGTCGCCCTCGGTACGGCAACTCACCCAACACTCGCGGGCCCCATGGCGACTCGAGTTGTCGAGCAGGTTGGCCAGGGCCGCGGCCAGCAGGTTGGCATCACCGCGCACCCGGCAGCCGGGATCCACATGGACGGCCAGTGATTCCACCGGCAGCAGCAGCATCAGCTCTTCGACGTCGATGTCCTCGAGGTTGAGTTCCTCGGCGCTGCGAAACAGCGCCAGCAACGAAGTGACGACGCGCTTGAGCCGATGGACCGCCTCGCGGGTGCGCTCCAGTCGCGGCCGCGCGCTGTCCGAGGCCTCCTTCATGGCGACGGCAAGCTGCGCCTCCATGCCCGCCAATGGCGTGCGCAGCGCATGCGCGGCATGCGCGGAGAACGCCCGTTCGCCCTGGACGCGCCCCGCCAGGCGGTGACCCAGCTCGCGGATGGCTTCCCGGATGTCCTGAAACTCCTCCCGCGACGGCGCCGGCAGATCGGTTTCGGCTCGCATGGGGTCGTAGTGCTTGACCTGCAGCGACAGCTCCTGCAGCGGTTTCATGGCCTCTACGATGCGGCGCCTCAGCCACGCCACGCACAGAATTCCGACGGCCAGGGCGCTCGCCCCTACGACAATGGTGGCCTTGTAGCGGGACTGGACGCGATCGCGGACGGGCTGGCCGACATACAACGCCTGCCCCGCCGCGGGTAGGCGCATCGCATAGACCCGCCAGTCGAGCGGACTGTCGCTCAGGCCGGCCGCGAACGCCGGCAGCAGCGGGCTCGATGGGGCCTGTTGGGACCGCAGCACCACTTGCTGGCGCTCGTCCACGACTTGCCACACCAGTCCCTCGTTGTGCGGCGGCGCCAGCATGCTGCCTGCGGCCGTCGACGGCCCGCCGGAGTTGCCCAGGGCCACCAGGCCGTAGAGAATCTCGGCGGCTTCCTGCAAGGCACCGTCCATGAGTTCATCCACTTCGTGACGCACGCCGATCGCAACGGCGATGAACACGGCGGCCAGCCAGGCCACGCTGACCAGGCTCAGAGCCCTCACCAGTTCCCTGCGCAACGAGGGCAGGCCTCTTGCCTTTGCTGTCATAACGGAATGCGGTAACCGACGCCCCGTACCGTCTGCACGATCTCCCGGCCAAGCTTGCGGCGCAAATTGAAAACGTGGACCTCCAGCGAATTGCTTGCGGCCTCGCCCTTGAAACCGGTCAGCAGCGCGTCCAGGTCGGACTTGGATACCACGCGACCGGACCGGGTGATCAGTGCGTCGAGCAGCGCCCATTCGCGCGCCGTAAGATTGACCGGCTTGCCGCCGCGGGACACGGCTCTCGCATTGGAATCGATCTCGACGGAACCGATTCGAACGCGCGGAGTTCCGTGACCCGAGAACCGCCGGCGCACGGCGCGAATGCGAGCCGCCAGCTCCTCGGTCTCGAATGGCTTGACCAGGTAATCGTCAGCGCCGCTGTCCAGGCCCGTCACGCGGTCGGAGAGCAAGTCGCGCGCGGTCATCACCAGGATGGGAAGGGTCATCCCCTTGCCGCGCAACCGCCTGACCCAATCGACTCCCGATCCATCGGGCAATTGCCAATCCACCAGCAGGGCGTCATAAGGCTCGCTGACCACTGTCTGCGCGTCGATCAGCCGCGTGAACCAGTCGACCAGATGGCCTTCGATGCGCAGGTAATCCCGGATGCCTTCACCCAGGATTTCGTCGTCCTCGACCAGCAGCAGCCGCATTTTTCGAATTCTTTCCGGAAGGCTCATGCTTATAGCAGGAGAATTCCGGGATGCGCAATGAGTATCTCGCGATCTACGGCGCGCTGGCCGCCGCCGGCGTCGCGCTGCATGTGTACCTGCGCGCCCGCCGCGAGCGCGCGGCGAAGGCAGCGCGCGAGGCCGCAACGCAGGCCGGCCTGGACGAACCTCCCTCACTGCACCCCGTGGTGGACCCAACGCGCTGCATCGCGTCAGGCGGCTGCGTGCGGGCCTGCCCCGAGTCGGCGCTGGGCATCGTCAATGGCCGCGCCGTACTGGTCAATGCCTCGGCCTGCATTGGCCATGGCGCCTGCATGGATGCGTGCCCGGTCGAGGCGATCACGCTCGTGTTCGGTACCGAGCGGCGCGGCGTGGACATCCCGACGGTTTCGCCCCAGTTCGAAAGCAATGTGCCGGGGATCTTCATCGCGGGGGAACTGGGCGGCATGGGCCTGATCCGCAAGGCCGCCGAGCAGGGCCGGCAGGCCATCGAAGCGGTACGCACGCGCCGCGCGGCCGCCGACGAGCTGGATGTTCTCATCGTCGGCGCCGGACCGGCAGGAATTTCCGCTGGGCTGGCGGCCAAGAAGCACGGGATGCGCTACCGGATCATCGAGCAGGAGGCTTCGCTGGGCGGCACGGTCTTCCACTACCCACGCAACAAGATCGTGATGACTGCGCCGGTGAAACTGGCCCTGGTCGGCAAGGTCCGGATGACCAAAGTGTCCAAGGAAAAGTTGCTGTCGTTCTGGAACGACGTGGTCAGGAAGACCGGCCTGGTCCTGCACTTCGGGGAACGCATGGTGCGGGTGGATCGCGAAGGGGGAAGTTTCGCCGTGCACACCAGTACCGGCGTTCACCGCACGCGATCGGTGCTGCTGGCGATCGGCCGCCGCGGCTCGCCGCGCGCCCTGGGAGTTCCCGGAGAGGAACTGCCCAAGGTGGTGTACCGGCTGGTCGACGCCGGGCAGTATCGGGGCATGTCGGTGCTGGTGGTCGGCGGTGGCGATAGCGCCCTGGAGGCCGCCGTGGCACTGGCCCGGCAGCCCGACGTCCGCGTGTCCCTGGCGTATCGGGGCGCCGCCTTCAGCCGCGTCAAGGACGGCAATCGCAAGGCCCTGCAGCGGGCGATCGAGGCCAAGCGTATTGAATTGCACCTGAACAGCGAGGTCGAAGCGATCACGCCCCGGGAAGTGCGGTTGCGCACTCCCAAAGGGCCTTTGGTGACGTCGAACGAGGCCGTCATCGTCTGTGCGGGCGGGGACTTGCCCATACCGATGCTGCGGCAGGCGGGCATCGAATTCCAGACCAAGCACGGCAGCGTCTAAAGGCCGCGCGGGACCTGCCGCGCGACCGGCAAATTCAAGGCCGCGCTTGCGAGCCAATCCCCGCCAGGCGGCGGGCATCGTCCAGCCCGGCTTTGGCCTGTCTGACCAGTTCGCTCTGCGGCGCGCCGCCCTGCGCGACCCGCTCCCAAAACTGGATGGCCTGCCCGTAATTCTTGCGCTGGAAAGCCTCGGTGCCGGCCAGCAACAGTGCCTTGGGCTGGCCGGGCTCGAGCGCCAACGCGCGCCCGACCCAGCGCATGGGCTCGCCTTCGAGACGGCCGCCCTGCTGCAATGCAAGTTCATCGGCGTAGTCGGCCATCAGGGGCGGATCGTTTTGGCGCAATTCGATGGCCTTGGCGTAGGCGGAAAGGGCATCGGCATGACGCCCCAGGTTCGCGTAGGAGCGGGCCAGCATCGCCCAACCCTCGGCATCCGCCGGCTGGGCCTTCAGGCGGTCCGCCAGGCGCTGCACCGTGGCCGTGATCTGGTCGTTGCCCAGGGGATGGGGCGCCAGGTTCGCCGCTGCCGGTGCGGCGATGGATCTCGCCTCGCTGGCGGGCGGCTTGGCCGGTGCACCGATCCACCAATAAGCAGTGCCCCCGGCAGCGAGCAACAACAAGCCGCCCGCGATCCAAAGTCGTCTAGAGGTCATAGCGCGATCCGAAGTAATAGAAGGTACGCCGCGACGATTCGGTTCGGGCCGGGCCCCGGACATCGCTGAACTCGGTACTCAGTTCGGACTCGATCGCGAGCTTGGGCGTGGGCCGGTAGGTCAGGCGCAGGCCCGGCGCCCAGCGCCGGGTTCGGGTCGAATCGGAGTCGATTTGCCGGTAATAACGCAACGACGGCTCCAGCAGCCAGCCCGACAAAGCGGAAGAATTGTTGTACGACGCCAGCGTACCCCGGTAGGTCGGCGCCTTGAGCAGGTTGAGCACCAGCACGTGGGTGTCGCGCGAGGAATAGAGATTGCTGCCGATCACCTGGCCGCCCACGCTCCAGACATTGCCCGTTCCCGGTTGCCCGTTGGGCAGGATATCGGCCACCGGCGGCAACTCGCCGATGTTGGTCAGCCGCACGTCGCCGCCGACTTGCCAGTTGTCCGACACGGGCTTGGTCACGCCGAGCATGCCCTGGGTGCTGTATGCGGTGGTATCGCGCACCTGCTGGCGCAGCGCCTCCAGGCTCTGGCTGGCCAGGAGTTCCTGCAGCCGCGTAGCCTGCGCCGTCAGCACGGGGTTCTGGAAGAACAGGCTGTTGCCGAGCATCAGCATCGGGGTGGCGCGGCGGTCATAGAGCATGTTGACCACCGTGTTGTCCGGTGCCTGCCAGCTGCCCTGCACCGATGCGATGTTCAGGCCGCCCAGCACGATGTCGCGGTCCAGGATCGCTGACGCGGACAGGTTGCCTTGCTGGAAGCGCAGTTCGCTGCCCACTGCTCGCCGGTCGATCTGGCCGTCGATCCGCTGTTCGATCGCGTAGAGGCTGCCGCCGATGTTGGGGGTTATTGCGTCCGCATCCACCGAAGTGCCATAGAAATACCGTTTGCTCGACAGCAGGCTGTCCGACGGTTGGCCGGCCACTGCGTTGACGCGCCATTTGGGCGCGATCCGCAAGCCCACCTGCAGGCCGTCGAAGCGCCCCATCACGCCCGCGCCGGTGGGCGACTGGCGGCCGGCGCGGAGACTCAGGCCGGGCGACTGCAGGCGGTAGTCGGCGTACAGCGCGGAGAGCTTGTTCTTGCTCTTGTCACTGTGCAACAAGTCGGCACTGTAGGTGTCGCGCACGACCAGGCGCAGGTCGGTGTCGGCATCCTTGCGCCTCCAGTTCAAGTCGACGCTGGACAATATTTGCTTCTGGTCGGTGCTTGACAGGGAAGCATCCGACACCAGCTCGGGCAACCCGCTCAGGGGCGAGTCCTGGAATTCCTGGGTCCTTACCTTCGATTGACCGCCGTAATAGAAGGTGGCTACCGAGCCGGTGAGCGTCGTGGTCACCGCCGGCTGGCCGGGACCTTCCGCGACTGGGGGCGGCGGGGCCAGCGTCAACAGCGCTTCGCGCACGCGTTGGGCACCCGGGCCTTCGGGATAGAGCTTGAGGTAGAGCTCGAATTCGGCGCGCGCGCGCACCGGGTCGCCTTGCCGCCACCGCGCGAGCGCGATCAACTCCTGGGCGTCCTGGCTCATGGCATTGAGTGGCAGGGCCAGCAACTCGTCCAGCTTGCCGATGGCCAGCGTGTAGTCGGCCTGATCCATCGCCTGCCGGGCCTGGGCGAGCAAGAGCTGCGCGCGCGCCGGGGCCTCCGAGGGCGGGACGGCAATGCCAGGCGCAGCGCCCGGCGCGGCCCCGGGCGGAGCCGCAGGCACGGCCGCCAGCGGCCCGGACACAGGCGGTTCGTCCAGGGCGGCTTGCGGGAAGCGTGCACGCAGCGATGCCAGCAGGGTCTGCGCAGTCCGCAGGCTCTCGATGCCCGAAACCACCGTCTCGTACACCTGCTTTCCTTCAAGCACTCGCGAACGCACGCTGACCGTGTAGTCCTGCAGCAGCACCGGCACCGACGGAACCGGCGCATTGGGGCTGTCCGCGCGATGCAGCACGATGCCGAAAGCGCCCTGCCGGGTGACAGGCGCTGCGCTTGCGACGATGGCACCCTTGCCGCGCAGGACGATCTCGATCGTCCGGTTGCCGCTGCCCGCGCGGGCCTCGAAAGGCGTATTGCCGGCAAACCTCAGAACCAGTTTTCGGCTGCGTTCGGCCGAACCCGTCGCCTCGTCGGTAAGCAACAGGAATGACGCGCCGGAGGCCGCCGCCACGCGGCGTTCGGAAGTGATGAACCTGAGCGTTTCAGGTGTCGGCAGGACGTCGTAATAGACCTGACCCAGGTCGCCGCTTCTGGCCGCCTGCGTCCGCAGGTACTGGACCGGCGTAACGAAGCGGACCTGCAGGACCGCATCATTGCCGACGCGGCGCAGCTCCACCTCGTCGACAAGTTGGGCCTGAACAGCGGCGGCAAGCAGGGACAACGCGAGAGCGGTCAGGCGCGGTATGGATTTCGAAACGGACTTCACGGTTCTTTTTTCTTTGGAGGGGAATGTATTGCGTGCGGCTGGCTTCCCCTTGGGCGCTGCCATCAGATCAGTTCCACCTGGTGTAAGCAGTCCCCCGGGAGCCGAGCGGGCGGTGGCAGCCCGAGGTGGAGCAGTCGGTGGGTACCGGGGTCCTGGTCTGGTGCGTGAGTGACATCCGGGTCATGCTGCCGAGGTAGCTGGTGCCGCTGGCGTGGCAGGACTTGCACCAGCCCGCGCCGCTGCCCATGCTGGCGTTGTGGTTCATGCGCAGGGTCGTCCAGACGGTTGTCGCTGTGTGGCAGGCATTGCACTCCATTGCAGCGCCGTTGAGGAGTTGGCTTTCCGGGATGTGGTTGGCCGGTTTGGTTTGCGCACCCTGCGACGTGTAGCTGCCGCTGTGGCAGGTCTTGCACTGCCCCGCAACGGTGACGTAGGCATGCAGCTTGCCCCCGGCCCAACTCGCATAGCCTGCCTTGTGGCAAGTGCTGCAATTGGTGGCCGCAAGGCCCGTGATCGTCTGGTACGGCACGTGCCCGGCCGGTTTGCCATCCGCCGGCGGGTAGGCCCCGCTGTGGCAACTGGCACAGTCCAACACCGGGACTTGCGTGTGATTCCACTTGGTCGGCTTCCAGGCGATGGTGTTGTGGCAGGCAAAGCAGTTGGTCGTGCCCACCGGGATATGGGTGGCGCTCTTGCCGGTGGCGGCACTGCCGTTGTGGCAGCTCGCGCAATTGGTGGCCACAGTGAAGCCGCTGTGATCGACCTTGGCGCCCAGCCAGCTGGTAGTGGACTTGTGGCAGTTCTCGCATACCGTCTGGCCGCTGTGCACCGCAGTGGCTGGCTTGATGCTGGCGTGACAAGTGGCGCATTGCGCAGCCACGGTGACACTCGTGTGAAGCTTGGCCGGAGTCCAGGCCGCGTAGCCGGCCTTGTGGCAGCTGTCGCAGTTACTTGCAGCCAGGCTCGCCACGAGCTGGTAGGGCGTGTGGGCCGCGGACTTGCCATCGGCGGGCGGATAGGTCCCGGTGTGGCAGCTCGCGCACTGGCTGACCACGACCACTTGCGTGTGGTTCCACTTGGTCGGCTTCCAGGCGATGGTGTTGTGGCAGGCAAAGCAGTTGGTCGCGCCCACCGGGATATGGGTCGCGCTCTTGCCGGTGGCTCCGCTGCCGTTGTGGCAGCTGGCGCAGTTGGTGGCCACGGTGAAGCCGCTGTGGTCGACCTTGGCGCCCAGCCAGCTGGTAGTTGACTTGTGGCAGTTCTCACAGACGGTCTGGCCGCTGTGCACCGCAGTGGTGGGCTTGATGCTGGCGTGGCAGGTGGCGCACTGCGCGGTCACGGTGACACTGGCATGCAGCTTGGCCGGAGTCCAGGCCGCATAGCCGGCTTTGTGGCAGCTGTCGCAGTTGCTGGCGGCCAGGCTCGCCACGAGCTGGTAGGGCGTGTGGGCCGCGGACTTGCCATCGGCGGGCGGATAGGTTCCGGTATGGCAGCTCGCGCACTGGCTGACCACGACCACTTGCGTGTGGTTCCACTTGGTCGGCTTCCAGGCGATGGTGTTGTGGCAGGCAAAGCAGTTGGTCGCGCCCACCGGGATGTGCGTTGCGCTCTTGCCGGTGGCCCCGCTGCCGTTGTGGCAGCTGGCGCAGTTGGTGGCCACGGTGAAGCCGCTGTGGTCCACCTTCGCCCCCAGCCAACTCGTGGTGGACTTGTGGCAGTTCTCGCAAACCGTCTGCCCGGCGTGCACCGCCGTAGTGGGCTTGATGCTGGCGTGGCAGGTGGCGCATTGCGCGGTCACGGTGACACTGGCATGCAGCTTGGCCGGAGTCCAGGCCGCGTAGCCGGCTTTGTGGCAGCTGTCGCAGTTGCTGGCAGCCAGGCTCGCCACGAGTTGGTACGGCGTGTGGGCCGCGGACTTGCCGTCCGCTGGCGGGAAGGCCCCGGTGTGGCAGCTGGCGCACTGGTTGGTCACCGTGAGCTGCGTGTGGTTCCAGCCGCTGGGCTTCCAGGCAACCGTGTTGTGGCAGGCAATGCAGTTGGTCGTGCCCACGGGGATGTGGGTGGCGCTCTTGCCCGTAGCCCCGCTGCCGTTGTGGCAGCTGGCGCAGTTGGTGGCTGCGGTGAAGCCGCTGTGGTCGACCTTGGCGCCCAACCAGCTGGTGGTGGACTTGTGGCAGTTCTCGCACACCGTCTGGCCGCTGTGCACCGCAGTGGTTGGCTTGATGCTGGCGTGGCAGGTCGCGCACTGAGCTGTGACGGTGACACTGGCGTGCAGCTTGGCCGGGGTCCAGGCGGTGTAGCCAGCCTTGTGGCAGCTGTCGCAGTTGGCTGTGGCCAGGCTCGCTACGCTTTGATACGGCGTGTGGCTGG
>DATNBX010000209.1:0-2291 GCA_035571795.1 Ramlibacter sp. | reverse complement strand
CGAGGCCGATCTCGGCGGCACGCGGCTGGCCGGCATTCCGATCGAATCGGTGGAGCGCATCGAGGTGCTGCGCGGCAGCGGCGCCGTGCTGTACGGCGAGGGCGCGACCGGCGGAGTGATCATCGTCACCACGAAGGCCGGCACCGGCAGGCAGCGGGGCAACACCGCTTCGGTCTACGCCGGCGCCGGCAGCTTCGGGCTGCGCGATCTGCGCGCCAACGCCACGGTCGCCGGCGGCGGCTTTTCGCTGGACGTCGCAGGGCAAAAGCGCGACAGCGACAACCACCGCGACAACTTCCGCTCCGAAACCGATGCCGCTTCCGTGACCGGCCAATGGTCGAGCGACTGGCTGCGCCTGGGCGCGCGCCTCGCGCACGATTCGCTGGACACGGGCTTGCCCGGCGCGCTCACTCTGGCGCAATTCGAGGCGAATCCGCGCCAGACCACCACACCCAACGACAAGGCGCACATCAACAATGATCGCGGCAGCGTGTTCGGCGAAGCACAGCTGGGCAACTGGCAGCTCGGCGCCGATGCCGGGACGCGGGAGAAAAAACTGAGGAGCCTCAACAGCGGCTTTCCCTTCGACTTCGACATAGCCGCCAACAACGTCTCGCTGCGCGCGCGCAACGAGGCCAGCCTGGGCGGCGCAAAGAACCTGCTGGTGCTGGGCACCGACTACGCCCATTGGACCCGCGATGTGCTCGGCGCTTTCGGTTCCAGCGCGACCCAGACTTCGCGTGCCTTGTATGCGAAGGACGACGTCGTCCTGGCCGGCGGCACCCGGGTAGGCGCCGGCCTTCGCACCGAGAAGATCGACAAGGAAAACAGCAGCGCCTCGACCGGGCTGGCGGACCGCCAGCATGCTTGGGAGATCGGCTTGAGCCAGCCGCTCACGGCTGCCATGACGCTGTATGGGCGCGTCGGCCGCAGCTACCGGCTGGCCAACGTCGACGAGTTCAGCTTCACGTCGCCGGGCGTGATCCTGCAGCCGCAGACCTCGCGCGATGCGGAACTGGGCGCGCGCTGGGCCTACAGCTCGGGCAAGGCGGAGGTGCGCCTGTACCGCAGCCAGCTCACCAACGAGATCGGCTTCGATCCCGACACGCCCGGCCCTTTCTTTGCCGGCCCCGGCGCCAACATCAACTTCGATCCGACCCGCCGGCAGGGGCTGGAACTGGACACGTCCCATGCGCTCACCCGCACGGTGGGCCTGCGCGTCAACGCGGCGCTGCGGGAGGCGACCTTCCGCTCCGGTCCCCACGCGGGACGCGACCTGCCGCTGGTGCCGCGCAAGACCCTGGCGGTGCGGGCTGATTGGGCGCCTGCGGCCGGGCACCGCGTGACCGGCGGCGTGAACTGGGTATCCTCGCAGCATCCGGATTTCAACAATGCCTGCACCATGCCGGCCTACACGACCGCCGATGTCCGCTACGCCTACCAATGGCAGCAGGTGGAACTGTCGCTGGGCGTGACGAATCTGTTCGACAAGAAGTACTTCACCCAGGCCTTTACCTGCACTGCGGGTACCACCGGTGGCATCTTTCCGGAACCAGGGCGTGCCGTCGTTGCCGCGGCGCGGATCAAGTTCTGAAGGCGCGGCACCGTGTCCGAGATCGCCATTCCCCGCGGCCCCCAGCGCATCGTCTGCTTGACGGAGGAGACGACCGAGTGGCTGTACCTGCTCGGCGAGGAAGCGCGGATCGTCGGCATCTCGGGCTATACAGTGCGCCCGCGCCGGGCGCGCGAGGAAAAGCCCAAGGTCAGCGCTTTCCTGAACGCAAAGATCGACAAGATCCTTCAGTTGCGGCCCGACTGCGTGTTCGGCTTTTCCGATCTGCAGGCCGACATTGCGGCGCAGCTGATCCGCAAAGGCGTGCAGGTCACGGTGTTCAACCAGCGCAGCGTCGAGGAAATCTTCTCGATGCTGTATCAGGTGGCAGCCATGGTGGGGCAGGCGCAGCGCGGTCTTGAATTGATGCAGGGCATGCGCGAGCGGCTGTCGCAGATCGAGCAGGCGGCGCACGCGCTGCCGCGCCGGCCCAAGGTGTTCTTCGAGGAATGGGACGAGCCGCACATCAGCGCGATCCGCTGGGTGTCGCAGCTCGTCGGCATCGCCGGGGGCGACGACTGCTTTGCCGAACTGGCGGCGCAAGCCCTGGGCAAGGACCGCATCATTGCCGACGGCGCCGAGATCGCGCGGCGCAATCCGGACATCGTCATCGGCTCCTGGTGCGGCAAGAAATTCAGGCCGGAGAAAGTGGCGGCGCGCCCCGGATGGGAGAACGTGG
>DATNBX010000208.1:0-30138 GCA_035571795.1 Ramlibacter sp. | reverse complement strand
CCAATCCGGCTGCTGCGTTTTCGGCGGCGAGGTCGCAAGGTTCGGCCCACACCTTGACGCCATGCAGCGCCGCCAGCTCGGCCGCAAGCGTTTGCAGCTTGTCCGTGCTGCGAGCGACCAGTACAAGGTCGTAGCCGGCTTCCGCGAAGCAGCCGGCCAGGGATTCGCCGATGCCCGAGGAAGCGCCGGTGATCAGCGCCGTGCCGGCGCGGGTGGTAACGGATGTCATGAATGTCTCAAGAAGAAAAAAAAGGTGCGTGAGCGTAGCCGCCGGCGGCGCCACACGCTAGACGCGGCTCCCGAGATCCGTGTCACTTGTGCTACCCGCGCCGGCGCCTTGCGCCGCTACGATCCGTGTCCCATTCAAACCGCTGCCCCGGAGACCTCATGACTTCAATTGCCGCCCTCGCCAACCATCAGATCCGGCTGGCCAAGCGCCCGGTCGGCACGCCGACCCGCGACAACTGGACCTTCACGACCGAGCCCGTGCAAGAGCCTGGCGCCGGCGGCGTCCTCATCAAGACATTGGCGCTGTCGCTGGACCCTGCGATGCGCGGCTGGATGAACGACGCCAAGAGCTACATCCCGCCGGTGGGTATCGGCGAAGTCATGCGCGCCGGCGGCATCGGCAAGGTCATTGCCTCGAACAATCCCAGCTTCGCTGCTGGTGATCTCGTTTCCGTGAACCTCGGCGTGCAGGAATATTGCGCAGTCGCGCAAGATGAAATCAAGCGCAGCGGCATGTTCAAGATCGACACGCGGCTGGGCAGTGTCGGGCAGTGGATGAATGTGCTGGGCTTTCCCGGCATGACGGGATATTTCGGATTGCTGGACATCGGGCAGCCGCGGCCCGGCGACACTGTCGTCGTCTCGGGCGCTGCCGGCGCCGTGGGTCAGACCGTGGGCCAGTTGGCCAGGATCAAGGGCTGCCGCGTCGTGGGCATTGCCGGCGGCCGCGCCAAGTGCGACTGGGTGGTGAATGAGCTCGGTTTCGACGCCTGCATCGACTACAAGGGCGGCAGCGTCAAGGCTGGCTTGAAGGAGCATTGCCCCAAGGGCGTGGACATCTACTTCGACAACGTCGGCGGCGAGATCCTGGACGACGTGCTGGCCCGCCTGGCGCGAGGCGCGCGCATCATCATCTGCGGCGCGATCAGCCAGTACAACAACACCACGCCGGTGGAGGGCCCGAAGAATTACCTGTCGCTGCTGGTCAACCGCGCCCGCATGCAAGGCATGGTCGTTTTCGATTACGCCGACCGCTTCCCTGCCGCCATCGCCGAGCTGGCCGGCTACCTCAAGGACGGCCGCATCAAGAGCAAGGAAGACGTGGTCCAGGGCCTGGACACATTCCCGGAGGCCCTGAGCCGGCTATTCACAGGCCAGAATTTCGGGAAATTGATCCTGCAGATCGCCGACGCGTAGCGTTGGCGCGCAGGATCATCAGCCCGGCATCACCCGCACCGATCCGCGATCCAGCAGCACTCGCGACCCGGCCGCTATGGCGCCGCGCTGCTCGACAGTGCGCAGCGTCCCGTCGTCCATGCGGATGCGCATCTGGACGGCGCCATACTGGCGCGTCGGAGCCACCGACTCCACCACGCCGCAGTTCCGGCAGGAGGGCCCGGCACCGAGTGTCTTCGATCGCGAATTGGCGGCGCCGGCGTGGCGCTGCGGCCCAGTCGATCCGGGTGCTGCCTCCACAGGCGGTGCCTTGACGACCAAAGGCGGCGCCTTCACCACCGCCTGCCCGTACTTCGAGATGACGGCGGGGCGGCTGGCGTTCTGCCAATCCGGTCGCGTCACCATCACGGTTGCAGCCAACGCCGTCACCACCACGCTCACCACCGCCAGGGTAGGAACATGTGTCCCGATGCGGTTCAAGCGCTCGCGCCAAAGCAACGGCGCGCCGGCCGAGCCAGGCGCCTGCATTTCGATATCGCTAACCATTTCCGGAAATCCCCTTTCCTTTCCGGCTGTTTTAACGGCGAAAAGGCTCAGGCGCCTGTAGGCGAAGGTGACATCGGTGAAACCGGATTGCTCAGGTCGAGCTATGGGATTCTGCTACTAAACCGCGCCCCCGGGATGCGTGGGGTCGACCCACAGCACCTGCTCGGGCTTTTCGACCGGCTCGATGTCCAGGTTGACCGCCACAGCCTGGCCGTCGCTGCGGCATAGCACGCATTCGAGCACCTCGCTGGCACTGGCGTTGATCTCCTGGTGCGGCACGAACGGAGGCACGTAGATGAAGTCGCCCGGTCCGGCTTCGGCCGTGAACTCGAGATGCTCGCCCCAGCGCATTCGCGCGCGGCCCTTGACGATGTAGATGACGCTCTCGAGGTGGCCGTGGTGATGCGCCCCGGTCTTGGCATTGGCATGGATCGTCACCGTGCCGGCCCAGAGTTTCTGCGCGCCGACCCGCGCAAAGGTGATCGCCGCCTTGCGATCCATGCCGGGCGTCTGCGCCGTGTTGGGGTCAAGCCGGTCGCCGGGGATGACCCGCACGCCATCGTGCTTCCACGCTGGCGGTCCCTCACTGTGCTCGTGCTGATGTGATGGATGGTCGTGCGCACTCATGCCGCGCAGG
This sequence comes from Ramlibacter sp., assembly GCA_035571795.1. Taxonomy (GTDB): domain Bacteria; phylum Pseudomonadota; class Gammaproteobacteria; order Burkholderiales; family Burkholderiaceae_C; genus Ramlibacter. Next base: position 27,551 of record DATNBX010000208.1, on the reverse strand, counting down.
CTAGCACTGACGGCGCCGCGCTGCCAGCGATTGGCCGCATGCCGGAGGGGCCATAGGCCTGTCACCCGGGCCCGGACTTGATCCGGGGCCGCAATGACAAGTGGCAGCTCAGTCGAGCGCGGCGTAGACCAGATAACGGAACAGGTTGCGGTAGTAGATGCGCTGGTTCGGCGCCTGCGTGAGCAACATCGCGAACAGGTCTTCGGCTGGATCGACGAAGAAGGAGGTACCGCCGATGCCGCTCCAGAAGTACTGGCCCACCGACCCGGGCTGCGGCGCCAGGCCGGTGTGCGTGCGCACGGCAAGACCGAGCCCGAATCCATAGCCCGGCAGCAGCAGATCGCCCTCGATCGGGATCTTGCCGACATGATCGGACGTCATCCATTCGATCGTCTTGCGCGAGGCCAGCCGCACGCCTTCGAGCATGCCGCGGTTGCGCATGAACTGCATGAAACGCACATAGTCGCCGGCTGTCGACAACAGCCCGCCCCCGCCCGATTCGAACCGCGGCACCTCGCGCCCGTTCAGCATCGTGACGGGCTCTCCGTTGTCCGGATCGGTCGCGAAGGGCTCGGCGATGCGGTTCCAATCCTTCTCGGGCACAGCGAACGCGGTGTCCTTCATGCCCAGCGGCCCGAGGATGCGCTCTTGCAGCAGCGCGCCGAGCGGCCGGCCGGTCACAGCCTCGAGCAGCGCGCCCAGCACGTCGGTGGCGCGGCTGTATTCCCAGGAGCTGCCCGGTTGATGCGCCAATGGCAGCGCCGCCAGTGCCTTGCAAAATTCGGCGTTGCTGCGTGAGCGATTGGCGAGGCCGGCCGCTTCGTACTGGCGCTGGACGGCGCTGCTGCCCAGAAACTCGTAGGTGAAGCCGGCCGTGTGCCGCAGCAGGTCATGCACGGTGGCGTCGCGGCGCACCGGCTGCAGCCGTACCGTTCCGCCCTCTTCGATCGCCTCTTGCTGGCCGGCGAATTCGGGCAGGTACATGGGTACCGGATCGCCCAACTGCAGCCGGCCTTCCTCGGCCAGCATCAATGCAGCCAGCGACACCAGCGGCTTGGTCATCGAGTAGATGCGGAAAACCGAATCGTCTTGCATCGCTTTGCCGGTGGCCGGATCCTGCTGGCCCAATGCCACCGACAGCTCGACATGGCCGCCCAGCGCAACCACTGCAACCGCGCCCGGGATGCGCCGGTTGTCGATATGCGATTGCAGGATGGCACGCAGCCGCGCCAGCGCGTTGCGGTTCAAGCTGCCCATCAGCCGTACCTCCGCCGCGCCAGTTCGGCGCCGCGCCCCAGCGCCTGCAGCTTCTTCAGCGCGACCTCGCGGTCCATCGGCGCGAGGCCGCAGTTGGTGCAGGCGATCAAGCGGTCCTTGGCGACGAACTGCAGCGCCTTGCCAATAGTGTCGGCCACCTGCTCGGGCGTTTCGATCTCGTCGCTGGCCACGTCGATCACGCCGACCATCACGTCTTTGCCCTCGAGCAACTTCATCAGTTGCGGCGGCACGTGCGAGTGATAGCACTCCAGGCTGACCTGCTTGATCGAGCTGGCCGCCAGCGCCGGGAAGATCTGTTCGTACTGGCGCCACTCGTCGCCCAGCGCGTTCTTCCACTCCACGTTGGCCTTGATGCCGTAGCCGTAGCAGATGTGCACGGCGGTCGTGCAAGTCAGGCCCTGCGCGGCCCGCTCGAGCGCCTTGACGCCCCAGCCGGCGGCGTCCTTCATGTAGACGTTGAACGCCGGTTCGTCGAACTGGATGATGTCCACGCCGTCGGCCTGCAAGGCCAGCGCCTCCTGGTTGAGAAGCTCGGCAAACGCGAACGCCATCTTCACCTTGTCGCAGTAGAACCGGTCGGCCACCGTGTCGACAATGGTCATCGGGCCGGGCAAGGTGAACTTGAGCTTGCGCTTTGTGTGGGCCCGCGCCAGCTGCGCCTCGAAGGCATGCACGCGCCCCTTGAGTTTCAGCGGCCCGACCACCTGCGGCACCATCGCGTCGTACCGGTTGTCGCGAATGCCCATCTTGACCTTGTGCTCGAAGTCGATGCCCTCGACTTGCTCGAGAAAGCCGTGCACGAAGTGCTGGCGCGACTGCTCGCCGTCGCCCACGATGTCCAGGCCCGCATCCTCCTGGGCCTTGATCCACAGCAGCGTGGCATCGGCCTTGGCCTGGCGCAGCTCGTCGCCGGTGGCTTTCCACTGCGGCCACAGCTTGTGGGTTTCCGCCAGCCAGCCCGGCTTGGGCAGGCTGCCCGCGATCGCCGTGTCGAACATGGGTTTCCCCTTCCGTTGAGACCGGTCATTGTGCCTCGCTCGCATAATGGTCAATGGCCTCCGCCAATCAGGTCAAACCCCGTGTCGTCATCATCGGCTGCGGCTTCGGCGGCCTCGAAGCGGCGCGCGCTCTCAAGGATGCGCCGGTGCAGATCACACTGGTCGACAAGACCAACCACCACCTGTTCCAGCCGCTGCTGTACCAGGTTGCCACGGCCGGGCTGTCGGCACCCGCGATCGCGGCGCCCGTGCGCCATCTGTTCCGCAAGCAGGGCAACGTCACGACCTTGCTCGGCGAAGTGACGGGCATCGAGCCGGCGCGCCGCGAGGTGCTGCTGGAAGACGGCACCGCCCTGCCCTACGACCATCTCATCGTGGCGTGCGGCGCCGCCCACAGCTACTTCGGCCATGACGAGTGGGCGCGTCACGCGCCGGGCCTGAAGACGCTGGACGATGCGTTCGAAATTCGCCGGCGCATCCTGCTCGCGTTCGAGGCCGCCGAGAAGGAAAGCGACGCTGCCCGGCGGGAGCAATGGCTCACGTTCGTGGTGATCGGCGGCGGTCCCACCGGTGTCGAGATGGCCGGCCAGCTCGCCGAGATCGCGCGCCAGACGCTGGCCGGCGAGTTCCGTCACATCGACCCGGCCAGCGCTCGCATCCTGCTGCTCGAAGGCGGCGCGCGCGTGCTGCAGGCCATGCCCGAAGACCTGAGCCGGCACGCGCAGGAACAGCTGGAAAAACTGGGCGTGCAGGTGCGGCTGCATGCGCAGGTGACCGCTATCGACAGCTCGAGCGTCGAGGTGAAGCCCGGCCCGGGACCGGACGGCGCCAGCGCGCCAAGCTACACCATCGGCAGCCGCTGCGTGATCTGGGCCGCCGGCGTGGCGGCATCGCCGTTGGGACGGCAGCTGGCGCAAGCCACGGGCGCGCAGTGCGACCGCGCCGGCCGGTTGCTGGTGGAGCCCGACCTCAGCGTGCCGGGCCATCCCGAGATCAGTGTCATCGGCGACCTGGCCGCGGCGAGCAGCCATGTTGACGGCCGCGCGCCGCAGCCGGTGCCCGGCGTCTCGCCCGCCGCCAAGCAGATGGGCCGGGCGGCGGCGGCCAATCTGTTGCGCCGCCTGGAAGGCCGGCCGGCGCGCCCGTTCCGCTATCGCGACTACGGCACCCTGGCGACGATCGGCCGCAACGCCGCGGTGGTGGACCTGGTGTTGCCGGCGGGGCGCCGCATCATGTTCAGCGGCTACCCGGCGTGGCTGTTCTGGCTGTTCGCACACATCTATTTCCTGATCGGCTTTCGCAACCGCATCGTGGTGATGATCGACTGGGCGTCGGCCTATTGGAGCAAGCAGCGCTACGCGCGCGTGGTGGCCGACGTCGCGGTCCGCGCCGATCTGTAGTTAGCTCGCCCGGATTTCGCGCACGCCGCGCCCCAGTCGCCGGCGCAGCAAGGCGCGCAAAGTAACGCCGTCGGCGTAGCCCACCAATGTCGCGATATGTTCCAGGTTGTGGCTGCTGGTCTTGAGCAGGTGAACGGCGGTCTCGACGCGCAGGTCCTGCACATACGACAGCGGCGTCTTGCCCAGGACTTCACCGACGCGCCGTGCCAGCGTGCGCTTGCTGGTGGCGAGGGCAGCCGCCGCCTCGTCGAGCGAGAAGCCGTCGGCCAGCCGGCCGCGCGCCCAGCGCTCGAAGCGCTGCACCATCGGATCGGAATGCGCCAGGTTCTCGGAAATCGCGTAGGCCGACTGCGAGGGGCGCGAGTCGACGATCAGATACCGCGCCGTCATGGCGGCCAGCTCGGGGCTGGCGTGGCGCACCAGCGTCAGCGCCATGTCGACATGGCTGAGCGCCGCACCGGCAGTGATGAACCGCCCGGAGGCCACGATCATCCGTGCCTCTTCCAGAGCGACGCCGGGGTAGCGCCGGCGAAACAGCGGCGCCAGCCACCAGGTCGTAGTTGCCGTATGGCCCTGCAGCAAGCCGGACTCGGCCAGCACGAATGTGCCGATGCAGGCCGCGGCCACGTTGGCGCCCGCGCCGAACCATGCCTGCAGCGCGTCGACGCCGTCGGCGATGTCCGGCCGGCGCAGCGCCTGCTCCAATGGGCCCGGCATCTTGTAGCCGATCGCCGGCACCACGACCCAATCGGGCAGCGGCGCACGTTCGGGCCGCTGAACCGGCACGGCGAGGCCTTGCGACGTTTTCACGCGGCGCCGTACGCCGACAGCGGTGACGTCGAAACGCAATGAATTCAACCCCTGCATTTGCGCGAGCTCGTTGGCGGTCGAGAACGCATCCATTACCGTCGCCAGGCCGGTGTCGAATACGCCGTCGAGCACGAGGACATTGATCTTCATGGCAGGAATGATATCAAAGATGTCAATCTTGACAATTCAAATCCGGCCGCATCCGGCCTAAATTTCGATCGCGCCGCCCGGTTCGCTCGGCGCCTTCCTCAAGCGCACCACATCAGGAGAATCACATGATCAAGTACGCCCTGTTCGCCCGCCTCGAAGCAAAGCCCGGCAGGCAAGCCGATGTCGCCGCCTTTCTTCAGCAAGGCCTGCAGATGGCCAACCAGGAGGCGACAACGCCAATCTGGTTCGCCTTGCGCCTCGGCCCAACCACGTTCGGCGTCTTCGACGCGTTCTACGATGAGACCGGTGTGCAGAATCACCTGACCGGCCCGATAGCGAAGGCGCTCATGGGACCGGCCGTGGAGTTGCTGACCGCACCGGCCAGCATCGAACGCATCGAAGTCCTCGGGATGAAAAACGCAGTGCAGGCCTGAAAACGCGTTACGCTGGCCGCACTTTCGAACCACTGGAGCGCGACATGGGCATTCGCATCGTCCGACTCGGCACACCGCGCACTCAGGCCGAAGGCCTGCGTCTGGGCACCGTCCGGCGACCGCCGCGCGGTGTGCCCAAATCCGAATTCGGCAAACGCGACTTCTACGACACCTGGCTGCCCAACCTCTCGCCCAGCGCCCCGCTGATGGCCGAGGGCCAGGCCGCGCAGGACGAGAAATCATGGGCCGCGTTCAAGCGCAAGTTCCACGCCGAAATGAAGCAGCCCGAGGCCAGCCACCTGCTCGACCTGCTGGCCGCGCTATCGCACCAGACCTCGTTTTCGCTCGGCTGCTATTGCGAGGACGAGAACCATTGCCACCGCTCCGTGCTGCGCGAACTGCTGGCGCAGCGCGGAGCGGACATCGCTTAGGGCCTGGCCGGCTCGTTTCAATTCGGCGGCACGCGCGCCTGGAAGTTCTGCCGCCTTTGGTGTTTGCAGGCATCACATGAACTCGGGATTGATCGCCTCGTAGCTTGTTCATACATTTCGCAACGATACGGAGGAGGATCAATGTTGCGAAAGTACTTGCGCGCTGTGTTCGCGGCCGGTGTCACGGCCATGCTCGTCTCATGCGGTGGCGGAACCATGTCTGATGACGTGCTGGCCAATGGTCCAGCGCCCACTCCCCGCGCTGCCGCCGCGGCAGCAAGCCCGCCGGTCAAGGCGCTGGCCGCCGCCCGCGCTGTCGACGCGACCGGCCTGATGGACTGGGCCGAGCGCGCCTATCCGCAATTTTTCCCGTCACACCAGCCCAACCAGGTCTTTGGGCCCTACGTTTACCGTTACTACGGCAGTGGCGTGTACCTGGGCCTGGAAGGCCAGACGGTCGTGGTCCTGGGCCTGCTGGGCCCTGGAATCGTGCCAGTGGGCACGATCGCCGATTTCGCCTGCAACGTGTACCCCGAAAACTGCCCGGTACTGTCCGGTGTCGCCGCCAAAGGCTTGTTGAACAGCGCCAGCGTGGCGGTGTTCAACATGAACGGCGATGGCAGCAAGGGCGGCTTGCTGGCGAGTGGTTCCACCGCCGCCGACGGCACGGGCCGTTTTTCCGTCGTGCTGCCCGCCCAGCCGGCGGGACCGGTGTTGCTCGAGGTCAGCGGCGGCAGTTACTCGAGCGCCTACGACGGCAGCACCATCGCTTCGCAGTCCAAGATGAGCGCCATGCTGCGTAGTGTGTCGGCGTCGGGCGAGGCCAACGTCTCCGTGAATCCACTGACGGACATGACAACGGCGCTGACCCGCTCCTATATCGCGGAGCGCAACACGCTGGCCGCTTCGCTCGATACGGCGGAAATGTGGGTGGGCGCGCAGTTCGGCTTGAAGACGGCCGCAAGCCGGATCATTCCGAAATTCGACGTGTCGGCCGCCCAGACGGATCCCGAGGGCGTGCATCTGGCCCTGGTCCTCGGCGCGTTGGACACACTGGGCAAGCGCCTGTCGCCGGCGAATCCCGATGCCATCTTCGCAAGCCTGACCCAGGATTTCTCGGACGGCGTCTTCGACGGCAGGACCCTGTCGCAGCAGGTCATGCTGAATGGTGCCGCGCTGACCGCCGGTGCGGGTACCAGCGAATTCCTGAAGGCGTTCGCCGTGACTTTCTCGGGCACCAGCGCGGGCTGGCGGCCGAGATACCTGGATGCGCATTTCAGCGCCGGCACCGTCGTCGAGAAGTACGAGGCGAAGATCATTCCGGTGTACGTGGCCTCCGACATCAAGGCCTATTTCCCGCCGACGTGGACGTCGCCGCTGCCCAAGACGACCAGCCTGGACGCCAGCGCCACGGGCTATTCCTGCCCGTCGACCGCGGTCACGTTCGATGCGAGCGGGCATGGGTCATGCGGTTCGTACTATTCATGCTCCGGCTCAGCGACCTTGGTCAACGTGAACGGCTACACCGGATGCTCCGACGGCAGCATCGCGGTCTACCACGCTGCCTCGATCGCGGTGTACAAGGCGCCGTCGATCGTTCCTTATTCGGCCAGCACCATGCAGCCCTATGTTGCGGCCACGACCATCGGCGTTCCGTCGGCCGGCGCCATCCCGATCTTCCGCGCCACCGCGGTCCATGTGCTGACGCAGGCCGAGCGCGACGCGATGATGGCCAACGACCGCGCCGCCGGAGACGCGGCGGCGGCACGGGTGTCGGCGCTGGGCGTGCCCACCGCCTTGCAACTGGAGTGGCTCGGCCGGATCAACGATGCCGTCATCGCGTCCGTGAGCCACTGACGCAGCTCGTCTGGCGCTCAGATGCCGAGCAATTTCTTGGCTTCGTCCAGCGACTTCACGGATTCCTCGTGCTTGCCCGCCTTGTGCTGAGCCTCGCCGTCCGCGCGCAGCTTGGTGACCTTGTCGGAAACGTCCTTGGATAGCGTGGGATGGGTGGCCAGCTTGTCGTCGATCTCCTTCATCAGGACAGGACAGTGATTGGCCCAGGCCGACCCGGCCATCAGGAATAGGGCCGCCAACGTGAAAAGAAGCTTGCGCATGGAAGTCTCCAGTCGGTTGAAAGGAGGCGAACACTAGCGCAAGCATCCACTCGCTGCTTCGTTGTTTTCCCTAGTGTCTCCGCGGCTCAGCTACACACTGCCGGGCTGCCGCGGGCGACGGCCCGTCATCGCCATCTCGGCGCCTCAGCCCGCCGGCCGGCGAAACTTCTCCCACGCGTCGCGCGTGGGTGTGGTGCCGGCGCCGGGCTGCTGAGGCAAGCGGAAGCTGCCGTCCACCACTTCGGCCGGCTCGGTGAAGCAGTCCTTGATCCACGGGATGTACTCGAGCACGGCACAGGCCGGATGCGCGTAGCTCAGGTGCACATGGACCTGGCTCATGTCGCCCGCGTGCGGCGCGACCGGCAGCCGGTACGCGTGCGCCGCCTCGCAAACCCGCCACACCTCCGTCACACCGGCCAGCCGCGTGACATCGGGCTGGACCCAGTGCACGGCGCGCTGGTGGAAGAATTCCGCGAACGCGTCGTGCGTGTACAGCTGCTCGCCCAGGGCCAGCGGAATGCGCGTGGCGCGCGCCAGTTCGGCGTGGCTTTTCACGTCGTCGTACCAGAGCGGCTCCTCGAACCAGTAGACATCCAGCGCCTCGGCCGCGCGGCAAAAACGCAGGCAGGTGGGCAGATCCCACTTGCCGTTGCCGTCGATCGCGAGCGTGACATCGCCACCGATGGCGCGCCGCACCGCCTCCAGCCGGCGCAGGTCGCGCTCCACGGTCGAGCCGACCTTGATCTTGATGCCGGTGAATCCATCGGCGACCGCGCGCAGCGCGCCTTCCACAAGCTTGCCGTCATCGATGCTGAGCCAGCCGATGTCGGTGTTGTAGGCCCTGACCTTGTCGCGGACCTGGCCGCCCAGCAGCTTCCATAGCGGTACGCCGGCCTGCTTGGCCTTCAGGTCCCACAGCGCGATGTCGATCGCTGCATGCGACAGCGACGTGATGCCGGCGCGGCCGATCCACTGCAGGGCCGGGTTGCGCGCGAGCTTGAGCCACAGCCGCTGCACGTCGGCCGCATCCTCGCCGATCAGCAGCGGCGCATGGCAGGTGGCGATGCATTGCGTGATCAGCCGGTCGCCCGGCAGCCAGGCATGGGTGCCGGTGAAGCCGAAGCCGGTCAGGCCCTCCTCCGTGTCGATGCGGGCGCCGACCACGCCCCAATGCGTGATGCTGTGGGTGCTGTCGGCGATCTGCGAGCCGGTGACGGGCACGTGCAGGATGAAGGGCTCGACCGACCTGATCTTCATCACGCCGCGCCACGGCCCTTCTGGCTTTGGTAGTAGACGACCTTGCGCGCACGCTGCACGTCGCCCAGGGGCCGATGTGCCGCGAGCGCCTGCCACGGATCGATCACCGTGCGCTCCATCTGTTCGGCCAGCGCCTTGCCCTCGGCCGACGCGCAGTCCTGTTGCGGCAACATCAGGCGCGCCACGGTGCTGTACGGCGTGGCCCAGTTGACCGACGCGTTCTCGATCGGCGTGAGCGTCTCACTCGTGAAAAACTGCAGCTGCAAGTCCCAGTGCAGCGGGTGACGCGCGAGCCGCGAGCAAAAGTCATCGGCCCAGTCCCGGCTGGCGCCGGCCGCCGCGGCGCCATTGGAATCGGCCGGCAGCAGCCGCACCCGCACCGCATAGGGACCGTTGGCCATCGGCACGGCGCTGAACAGCGGTTCGGTCGCGAAGCCGCTGAACGGCTTGCCGGCGACCCTCAGCAGCTTCCCCAGCTGGCGCGGCCCGCCGAGCAGGCCGTAGCGCTTGAATATGTACTTCACCATGTCGCCTTTGCCCTGCGATGCCGCGACCACGAAGGCCACGAACTCGTCACTCGTGCGAAAGGCGAATACCTCCTGGTTGATGAGCGTGAAGTCCTGGCTTTTCGCGTCGCCATTGCCCAGGGCCGACGCGCCTTCGACCCCGAACACCCGCAGCGAGAAGCCCCGGACGTCCGGCGCCTGGTCAGGCGCCCGGTCGGGTCCGCCATTGGAAAGCCGCACCCATACATCGTGGAATTGCGGCTTGGCAAACAGGCCGTGGCGCGTGTAGGCGGGCAATCCGTCCAGGACTTCGAGCGTGCCCTGCGCCGCCGTCAACTGCTTGCGGTGCAGGGCCCTTCCGGCGCCCCAGCGCGCCGATTTGCGGGCCTGCAGCTGGGCGAACTGCTGCGCGTACACCGCGTAGCGCTGCTGCTCGTCGGGAGCGATCTTTTCCTGCCAGCCTGTGCTGGGCGCAGGGACACTGCTCATTGCCAACCCTCGCTTGGTCGTGTGGGGCTGACAGTCTACGCGTTTGCGATTTCATTCGGAGCCGGTCTTGCGCTCCACCTCCTGCAGCGTGCGCCACATCACCTTGCCGCTGCCGCTCTTGGGCAGCGCATCGGCGAACTGCACGATCCGCGGCACCTTGTACACGGCCATGTTCTCGCGGCACCAGTCGATGATGTCCTGCTCGCTCACCCGCCCCTTATGGCTGGCGCGCAGCACAACAACGGCCTTGACCGTTTCGCCGCGATAGCTGTCGCTGGCGGCAATGATGCAGGCCTCCTGGATGGCGGGATGGCGGAACATCAGCGCCTCGACCTCGGCCGGCCAGACCTTGAAGCCTGAGGCGTTGATCATCCGCTTGAGGCGATCGGTCAGGAAGAAATAGCCGTCCTCATCCATGCGGCCGAGGTCGCCGGAGCGGAAGAACTTCTTGCCCTCGAATTCGATGAAGGCCGCCGCGGTGGCCTCGGGCCGCTTCCAGTAGCCCGCGAACACCATCGGGCCGTGGATGATGATTTCCCCCTGCTCGCCCGCTGGCATTTCCTGCAGCGTTTCGGGATCGACCACGCGCGCATCGCAGCTCATGAACGGGATGCCCAGGCATTGCTGCTTGGGATCGTCGGGCGGGTTGCTGTGTGACGGCGCCGCGGTCTCGGTCAGGCCGTAGCCCTCGACATAACGCAACCCGAACTGCTCGAGCAGCCGCTGCGCGACGGCCTGCGGCATGGCCGCGCCGCCGCCGCCGATATGGATCAGGCTGGAGAGGTCGTACTGGTCGAAGTTCGGGCTGGCCATCAGGTCGATCACCATGGTCGGGATGTTGGTCCAGCTCGTCACTTTCCAGCGCGAGATCAACCGGCCGGCCAGCTCGCGGTCCCAGCGCGGCATCATCACCAGCGTCGCACCGGTGTAGATGTTGGAAAGCATGGTGCTGATCATTCCGGTGACATGGAACATCGGCACCACCAGCAGCGTCACGTTCTCGGCCGTCGCGTTGCCCCAGACTGAACTGGAAACCGCGTTGTGCATGATGCTGGAATGCGGGTGCATGCAGCCTTTGGGCAGGCCGGTGGTGCCGCTGGTGTAGGGCAGCACGGCCAGATCCTGCGGCCCCACCAGCAACGGCGGGACCGGCGCGGCATTGTCGAGCGCGGCCTGCCAGCTCATCACTTCGCCGCCAGCCAGCTGCGGCAACGGATGCCGCGTGAGCAGCCAGTCGCGCCACGCATCGGGCATGGCATCGGCGCCGCTCGCCTGCGGGTCGAACGCATCGGTGAAGTGGCTCACGATCAGGTGCGCCAGCCGTCGGCCTGCGGGCAGTGCATTGCTGGCCTTAGCGATCTCCTGCGCCAGGTCGGCGGTGGTGATCGCAACCTTCGCGTCGGGGTCCTCGATGTAGTGCTTGAGCTCCTCCGCTCGGTTCATCGGGTTGACCGGGACGACCGCGGCGTTGGCGCGCAGGATCGCGAAATAGGCGATGACGAACTGCGGACAGTTCTGCATGTCGAGCATGACCCGGTCGCCCTTGCGCACCCCGAGTGCGTGCAGTTGCGCCGCCAGCCGCTCGGCCGCCAGGCGCAGCTCCTTGTAGCTGTAGACACGGCCGAAGAAAACCAGCGCGGCCTTGTCCGGGTAGCGCCGGGCGCTGATGTCGAGGTTGTCCCACAGCGAAGTCGCCGGTGGGGTGAGCGAGTGCGGCAGGCGCTTGGGCCAGAACTTGTGATGAGGGCGCGGCATTGAAACTCCTGGGACAGGGGAGCCTAGCGGGGGCGCTATCGGCTCGCAACAGGATTGGCCCCAGGCCCGGTCGCGTTGGCGACGCACCTGATGGCGGCACCGTCCTACAGATGCGCCCGCGGCCTTCGCGCAAACTCGGGCGCTCCCGCACTCAGGAGTCCACCATGTTCGAGAGAAAAGCAAGCGTTCACTGGGACGGTGCCGGCAAGACCGGCGCCGGCCAGGTCAGCACGGAAACCGGAGCACTGAAGGGCTACCCCTACGGCGCCGGCAGCCGCTTCGGGGACGACCGCAAGGGCACCAACCCCGAGGAGATCCTCGGCGCGGCGCATGCGGCCTGCTTCACCATGGCCTTTGCTTTCGCCTGCGAAAAGGCCGGCCTCGCGCCCGGCGCCATCGATACGACGGCCGCCGTGCGCATCGTCAAGGATGGCGAAGGCTTCAAGATCGATCGCATCGCACTCACGCTGCAGGCGACGGTGCCGGGCATCGACAACGCGAAATTCCAGGAACTGGCGCAGGGGGCGAAGAAGGGCTGCCCGCTGTCCAAGGCGCTGGCCGCCGTCCCCGAGATCACGCTGGACGCCAGGCTGCGCGGTTGAGCCGCGCCGCTTTTCAGCCCGCGGCCGTCGCGCGACATCTCGTTCGGGCGCACAACGGCGCCGTGGCCCTGCCGCACGCGCAGGTGGCTCCGCCCGACGCAGCCGCCGCGTACGCAGTGCAGGACGAAACCATGCGCGGGCTCGGGCCCGTCGGCGGCTGGAAAGTCGGCGCCAAGGGCCCGGCAATGGAACCGGCTTGTGCGCCGCTGCCCGCCGGCGGCCTGATCGCGAGCGGTGCGGCGCTGCTCGGTCCCCCCTGGCGCATGCGCGGCATCGAAGTCGAAGTAGCGGTGCGCCTGGGCCGCGACCTCATCGCAGCCGACGGCGAGCTTGGCGCGGCCACGCTACGCGACGCGATCGAGTGCGTGTTGCCGGTCATCGAAGTGGTCGAAACGCGGCTGGCCGATTGGCGCGACAGCGCGCCGCTGGCGCAGCTGGCCGACCTTCAAAGTCACGGCGGCCTCGTCGTCGGCGAGCCGTCGGCGCTGAACCCGCATGACCTGGACTTGCGCAGTGTCGACGCCTATCTGGCCTTCGACGGCCAGCCCGTTGCGAGCACGCATGGCGCCAACCCCGCGGGCGACATCTGGCGCCTGCTCGGCTGGCTGGCGCGCCATTGCACCGAACGCGGCCAGCCACTGCGCAAGGGCCAGGTCATCACCACCGGCTCGTGCACCGGCATGCTGTTCGCGCCGGAGGGCGCCCATGTGCAGGCGCAGCTGGCCGGAATCGGCCTGGTGGAAGTGCGGTTCTAGGGAGTGTCTGCGCGTGTGTTATGCGGCTGGCGACCAGATGGATGCGCCCCTTGTGCTAGAGCTGCGGGGATGCGGTCTATGATCGATTCCCCCTAAAGGAGCATCCGATGTCGAACGACTTGATTGGGCAGATCTTGAGCAGTGTTCTTGGCAATGCCACTGGCGGCCAGCAAGGACTGCCCGGGGGCCTGGGTGGACTGGGCGGCGGACTGGGCAGTGGACTGGGCGGCGGCCTCGGCGGTGGACTCGGCGGCGTGCTGGGCAGCGTCTTCGGGCGCGGCTCCGATCAGGAGGACGGCGGCGCACGCGATTCTTCGCCGCTTGGCGGAAAGGGCGCGCTCTTGACGATGCTGCTTCCGCTGGCCATGCAATGGGTGCAACGCAATGGTGGCATCGGTGCGGTGCTGGACCGCTTCAAGCAGCAAGGCTATAGCCAGCAAGCAGCTTCGTGGGTCTCCACGGGCGAGAACCAACCGGTGGATGCGCAAGCCGTGAGCGATGTGATCGGCACGGAAGAATTGTCGCGACTGTCACAGCAGCTCGGCGTACCTCACGAGCAGGTTGCGAGTGGGCTGGCCGATATCCTGCCGCAGGTGGTGAACCATCTCACGCCCGCAGGCGACGTGCCGCAGGATGCCGATGACACTTTGGGTTCCGGCCTGGCGGCACTCGAGCGGCTTCTTGGCGGCCAGCGCGGAGCCGGCGTCTGAGACAGGCGAGAACGGCTGCGCGCCTGCAAGCCTGCCGCTGAAATTTCGGACGCTTCGCTGCGCGGCCACCAGAGGCACTCACTTCAGCGCGCCGAACACCTTGCTCAGAATCGCCTTCCCGCTGCCTGCCGGGTCCTGTCTGATCTTTTTCTCTTCCTCGCCGATCATGAAGTAAAGGCCGTCGAGCGACTTGCGGGTCACGTACTGCTCGATGGTCGCGTCATCTCTATTGACCAAGCCCATTCCGGCGGCCTTGCCGGCCACACGGTTGTACTTTTCCGCGAGCCCGACTTTCCTGGTCGCGCCCGTCACCACGGGCAGGAACCGGACCTCGAGGGGCGAGCGCGTGCGCTCCGCGAAAAATGACGTGACCGAGGTGGCGCCGCCCGTCAGGATGTTCTTGGCGTCCGTCACTGTCATCGATTTGACGGCTTTGACCAGCAGGTCTTTGGCCATTGGAACAGCAGATTCGGCCGCGCGGTTCATGGCGACTTCCAGCTCCTCCACTTGTTTGCCCTGGCCCAGAGTCTTCAGCAGCCTTGCCGCGTCGGCCAGGAACCCGGGCAAAGGAATGCGCACCTTCGGGTTGTTCAGGAATCCGTCCGGCTTGCCAAGCGATCCAACGGCTGCAAGCGCGCCTTGTTCCAACGCCGTTTTGAGGCCCTGGTTTGCCTCGGCGTTGCTCAAATCGGCCAGACCCAGCGCCTGGCCCTCGCCCGGCGCAGTTACTGCGAGCAAACCAACAGCAGTAACACTCGCGAAGTTGAATTGACGTCGGTCCACGGGCGCTCCCTGACGTAAAGTGATCCGATGATGGCGCATGGCGAACATGCTGGCAATACGGCGACGCGAGCTTCGTGACCGGCCAGGTGCTCAGCGTATCTGGCGGCTTGACGATGAACGGCTAACCTCTCACCTCTAACCCCTGAAGGAGACCCCCATGGAATTCGAAGACCTCTTGTACGAAGTGCGCAACGGCGTGGCCTGGATCACCATCAACCGGCCCGAGAAGATGAACTCGTTCCGCGGCCAGACTTGCGACGAACTCATCAAGGCCCTGAACAAGGCGGGCTACGACCGCAGCGTCGGCGCCATCGTGCTGGCCGGTGCCGGCGACCGGGCGTTCTGCACCGGCGGCGACCAATCCGCCCACAACGGCAACTATGACGGCCGCGGCACCATCGGCCTGCCCATGGAAGAGCTGCACACCGCGATCCGCGATGTGCCCAAGCCCGTCATCGCGCGCGTGCAGGGATTCGCCATCGGTGGCGGCAACGTGCTGTGCACCATCTGTGACTTGACCATCGCGTCCGAAAAGGCCGTGTTCGGCCAGGTCGGTCCCAAGATGGGCTCGGTGGACCCTGGCTACGGGACCGCCTTCCTGGCCCGCGTGGTTGGCGAAAAGAAGGCTCGCGAAATCTGGTATCTGAACCGCCGCTACTCCGGCGCCGAAGCCGTGGCCATGGGCCTGGCCAACGCCGTCGTACCGCACGACCAACTTGACGCCGAAGTGCAGAAGTGGGCCGAAGAGATTTGCGAGCGCAGCCCTACGGCCATCGCCATCGCCAAGCGCAGCTTCAACGCCGACACCGCGCACCAGGCCGGTATCGCGGGCCTGGGCATGTACGCACTCAAGCTGTACTACGACACCGAGGAATCGCGCGAGGGCGTCAGTGCGCTGAAAGAAAAGCGCAAGCCCGACTTCCGCAAGTACGCCAAGTAAGAGGCTTGGACGCCAGACCTGAACTCGCCCGCCTTCGACGAAGCGGGGCACTCCGTGATCGCCGAGGTTGGCGAACTGGTGATCACACAGCCCGTGCGGGTCGAGTTGATGGACGAAGATTTCCGGACATGAAGATTCGGCGATTGGCCTCGTCTGCATCCGTGGAGTGAGCGGTGGCCGAAACGCCCTTGAGCGACCCGCGCCGCTACCCCTTCAGGAAGCCTTCCACGGCCTGAGTGAACGCTGCAGGTTGCTCCACATTGGAGATATGGGCTGCGTCGATGTACTTGACCACGGAGCCCGAGATCGCCGAATGAATGGCGAGTCCGACCTCGGGTGTCGTCGCCGGATCTTTGGATCCGATAAGTATCATCGTCGGGTTGTGAATCCCGCGTATTGTTTCGCGCTGGTCCATATCCCTGATTGCTTCGCAACATCCGATATAACCCGCAAGAGATGTGCGCCGGATCATGGTGCGCATGCGCTCGACCGATGCCGGCGAATTCGCGTGGAACGAGGCGGGAAACCAGCGCTTGACAGTTGGTTCCACAGTCGCCTCCATCCCTCCTTGCCGCGCCAGTGCTATGCGGTCGTTCCACAGATCGAGCGGACCCATGTACGCAGATGTATTGGCGAGAACCGCACGGCCTATCCGCCCGGGCGCATGGGTCAACAGCCACATGCCGACCATGCCGCCCAGCGACAGCCCGCAGAAATCAGCGCGGGAAATTCCGAAGCTGTCCAGCACCCCAACTGCGTCGCGACCGAGTTGGTCGATGGTGTATGGGCCTGTGGGAGCCTCACTGTCGCCATGTCCGCGCTGGTCGTACCGGATGACCCGAAACTCACGGCAAAGGACGGCAACCTGTTCGTCCCACATCGACAAGTCGCAACTCAGGGAGTTCGACAGCAGCAGTGGTGGACCGCTGACCGGACCGTCCACGGCGACATTAAAAACACAATCGCTAATTCGAATCTTCTGCATTCCAAGGGCTCCTCGGGTTTCGGCGATACACGAAATGCTGCCAGTGAGTGCATTGTGCACGGTGTATAGTCGAGATGGAATGAGACGTACCGCTCCAGGCTCGCATTGCATCTCGGGAAAGATCAACGCATGACGTTGTCTACCGTATTTCACAACGCCACAGTGTTCGACAGCCCAAGCGGCCAGCTCCGGCCGAACGCCACCGTTACGGTTGTGGGCGACCGGATTGCCGAAGTTGGATATGGAACCGCTGTTCGTGCCAGCGGCGCGCGTGTCATTGACCTCGACGGCAAGACCCTGCTGCCGGGCCTCATCGATGCGCACGTGCATGTGACGGCGACAATTCCTGATTTTTTTCGCCTTACGCTGCTGCCCCAGTCGCTGATTGCGGCGCAAGCCAAGGACATACTCGCCGCCATGCTGATGCGAGGTTTCACGACAGTGCGTGATGCCGGGGGCGCCGACATCGGACTGGTCAAAGCAGTCGAACTCGGACACTTTATCGGGCCCCGCCTGTTCATCGCGGGGCGTGCGATTACCCAGACCGGCGGTCACGGTGATTCCCGCCCCGCTTTTTTCCAGGGCCACTACGGCTGCGTGAGCTGCGGTGCCGCCGGAATTCTGGGCAGTATCGCTGATGGGGTCGGCGGGGTGCGCCGCGCTGCGAGAGAAGAGATACGCAACGGTGCTCACCACATCAAGGTGATGGCGGGCGGGGGCGTCGCGTCTCCCAGCGACCCGCTCGATGGCACCCAATATTCCATCGAGGAGATGACTGCAATCGTCGAGGAAGCCCGGGCCGCGCGAACCTACGTCATGGCCCACGCCTATTCGCCGGAATCGATTGTTCGTGCTATCCGATGCGGAGTTCGCTCAATCGAGCACGGCAACCTGATCGATGCCCAGACAGCAGCAGTGATGGCTGAGCACGGTGCTTATCTCGTTCCCACATTGGCCACCTATGACGCGCTTTACCGCAATGGGGCCCGGCTTGGCTGGAGCGCGGAGATGATGGCCAAGCTGGAGATCGTCCGGCAACAGGGCGTCGAGGCAATCCGGATCGCGCAGTCTGCCGGGGTGAAGATCGGTTATGGCACCGATCTTCTGGGAGAGATGCATGCCGACCAATCGCTCGAGTTCTCATTGCGGGCACCTGCAATGTCCACTGCGGAGATGTTGCGCAGCGCCACTTGCGTGAACGCCGAACTGATGGGCCGGGCCGGTGAGCTTGGTGTCATAGCGCAGGGCGCCCTCGCTGACCTCATTGTCGTCGATGGCAACCCTCTGGATAACCTTGCGCTCCTGCAGCAACAGGGACAGCACCTGCCATTGATCATGAAGGCCGGAAAGCTCTACAAAGACGAGCTTGCCATTCGACCGGCGACCGGTTCCTTGCACTGATTCCTGCCTTCAACCACCCCCGATAAGGAGAGTTTCCATGTCCCAACCAATGGATCGCCGCGAGCTGCTCGCCACCGTTGCCAGCATCGCCGCGGCGTCCTCCCTTCCGGGGCTGGCCTTTGCACAGGCCCCTGCAACATTCAGGATCGGCTCACTTTGCCCAATTACCGGCGCCGGCGCCACTTTCGGGAGTGGCATGCAAAAAGCCATCGAGATCGCTGTAGCCGAGGTCAATGGTGCCGGGGGTGCCGGTGGCATGAAGCTGGAGCTGATTTCGGAGGATGGCCAGACCAAGCCTGATGCTGCGGTGCTCGCCGCCAAGAAGCTGATCGAAGTCAACAAGGTGCAGGCCCTTATCGGCACATGGTCTTCCGGGGTCACACTGGCTGTCATGCCCCTGACAGACGCGGCTGAGATCATCCAGATGAACTGCTCGGGCGCGCCGGCCATCTCGACACTGGACACCAAGGACTTGGTGTGGCGCTTCCAGGCCACCAACGATCGCTTTGGCCAGGCCTTCGCGGTAATCTCCGAGAAGCGCGGGTTCAAGCGACCGGCCACGATGGCTTTCAACAATGCCTCAGGCATAGGAAATGCCGAGGGCTTCAGGAAAGCCTGGGAAAAAAAGGGCGGCAAGATCGTCGGCAGCGTTGTCTATGAGCCGAACCGGCCGAGCTATCGCACTGAATTGCAGCAGATCCTTGCACAGAAGCCCGACGTCATCGTGACTGGTTCCTATCTGGCGGACTCGACCATCATCTTGCGCGAGTGGTTCCAGTCGGGGCAGGACGTCAAATGGATCATGCCGGGCTGGGCTGCAAATCCCGATCTGGTGAAAGCGCTGGGCAATGAAGTGGTTGAAGGCCTGATTTCGGTGGACAGCGTTTCCAACGAAAACGCCTCGAGCTACAAGACGCTGGACGCCGCCTACCAGAAGGCCACCGGCAAAGCCCTGTCAACCAATGTCTATGCGGCGATGACCTACGATATGGTGGTCTGCCTGGCGCTCGCCATCGAGGCCGCCGGCCCGAAAGCGACGGTGAAACAAGCGAACGCCAAGATTCGGGAAGTATCGAATCCGGGCGGAACCAAGGTGTTTTCTTTCGCCGAAGGCAAGAAACTTCTTGCTGACAAGAAGAAGATCAATTTCGAAGGAGCCTCCAGCCGGCTGGACTTCGACCAGTATGGTGATGTGACGCCCGATTTCGGGATGTATGTCGTCGAAAAGGGGCAACTCGTTCGACGCGACGTGATCTCGATCTGAAGTTCGCAGCGCCTTTGCAATGACACTGGTCGATGTCGGCAATGTCCTGATCAATGGAACTATAGACGGGTTATTGATCGCCCTGCCTGCGCTTGCGCTCACGCTGGTGATGGGCGTCGCACGCTTTCCGAATGCCGCGACCGGTGACTATATGACGGTGGCTGCTTATGCGGGCATCGGGGTACAGGCGCTGGGTGGAGCGTCGATCATGCTGGCGGGTCTCGGTGCAGTGGCGGCAGCCGTCGCGGTTTCGGTCATCTTCTATCTGTGGGTCTTTCGCGCGCTGCGCAAACGCGCCCCGGTAGCCAGCCTGGTGGCTTCGATCGGGATTGCCTTCTTGGCGCGTTCCGTGCTGACGACGTTCGTGGGCCACGATCAGCAGACGTTTGAGATCCCGCTGGTGCGGGCCTGGAATTTTGGCGGCATTCGATTGTTGCCGACCGACCTGTACCTCGCTGCCATTTCATTGACGGCGATGTTGATGCTGTTTTCGCTTTTGCACTTGACCCCCTTGGGCCGCCAGATGCGCGCCATTGCCGACAACGCGGAGCTGGCTCGCGTCTGCGGCATTCGCTCCGAGCGGGTATTGCTGGCGCTATGGGCGGTAGTCGGCGGCTTGTGCGCGCTGGGTGGCATGATGTTCGGCGTGAAAGCCGTCGTGATGCCGGAGCTCGGTTGGGAGCTCTTGATCCCCTCGTTTGCCGCAATGATCTTGGGCGGCATCGGAAGTCCCGTCGGGGCCGTCGTCGGGGCCGTGCTTCTGGGTATCGCCTCGGAGCTGTCAGTCTCTTTCGTAGGTCCCTCTTACAAGATAGCCGTGGCATTTGCATTGTTGCTTGCAGTTCTGCTGTTGCGTCCGCGCGGACTTTTCGGCAAACCGGTCGTCGCCAGGTAGCCCATGACCGCCTATCTGGTTGCCGTCGGGATCGTCGCGCTGATCTACATGCTTCTGACGATCGGCCTCAACCTGCAGTACGGCTATACCGGACTCACTAATTTCGGAGTTGTCGCGTTCTTCGCGATAGGCGCGTATGGGTCTGCTCTGCTGACGCTTCGCGGCTGGCCCATGGTGCCGGCCTTCCTCGTCGCCATGGGCGTCTCGGCTGTCGCTGCCTATCCCATCGGCCTGTTGTCTTTGCGGCTGTCAGACGATTACCTGGCCGTGGTAACGCTGGGATTTTCCGAAGTGGTCCGGCTTGTAATCCAGGAAGAGCGGTGGCTCACAAAGGGAGTGCAGGGCCTGCCGGGAATACCGCGAATATTTCAGAGTTGGGGCGTCGGCAACTACGCTGAGCTGGCGACGCTGGCCGCTCTCCTCGCATGCACCGTAGCGGCGATCGGCCTGATGCGCCATCTGGTGCACAGTCCTTACGGGCGCCTTATTCAGGCCATCAGGGACGACGAGATTGCTGTGGGGGCGGTGGGCAAAGACCCGCGCCGGCTGAAGGTGCAGGTGCTCATGCTCGGCTCCGCGCTGGCGGGTCTTGCCGGAGCGTTCTATGCGCACTACATCACCTACATATCGCCGGAACAGTTCCTGCCGCTGGTGACCTTCTACGTATGGATCGCCATGATTATCGGAGGAACCGGCCGCACTGCAGGCGCAGTCGCCGGCAGCCTCATCCTCATGGTGTTTCTCGAGGGGTCCCGGTTTGCCCGCGATTGGATTCCTGGTGTGTCGGAAGTGCAGATGGCGAGTGTAAGACTGGCGCTTGTCGGGCTCGGGCTGATACTTTTCACGCTCTATCGACCGCAAGGGCTCATGGGAGCGCGAGAATGAATGCAGGCGCGCTTCTCGCAGCGGAGGGGGTCTCCAAGAGTTTCGATGGCTTCAAAGTGCTGGACAACGTTTCGTTCAGTGTCCCGGAGCGGGGTCTGACAGGAATCGTGGGAACGAATGGTGCAGGCAAGAGTACCTTGTTCGCCGTCGTTTGCGGTCAGCACGAGGCCGATCAGGGAAGCGTCACTTTCAATGACGCCAATATCACCGCTTTGAGGCCCGTGCGGCGCGCACAGCTAGGGCTCGGCCGCACTTTTCAAGTGCCGCGTGAGTTCCCACACCTCACCGTGCGGGAAAATCTTCTGGTCGCCGCTCGGCGTGAGTTTGGTGAGACGCTGCTCTCGGTTTTCATCGGATGGAATCGTGTTCGACGGGAAGAACGAATTCTGCTCGAGCGAGCCGAGGAGTGGATCGAATTTCTGAACTTGAAGGGCGTTGCCGGCAAGGCCGCGGGAATGCTTTCGGGCGGCCAGAAGAAACTGCTCGAGTTGGGCCGTATGCTCATGCTCGAACCCAGATGTATTTTGCTGGACGAGCCCTTCGCCGGTGTCAATCCGGTCCTGGTCGAGGAAATCTCCTCGCGGATCCGCGAGGTCAACAGCACCAAAGGTATCGCCTTTGTCATCATCGAGCATCATCTCGATGCGCTCAAAGCGCTCGTGCGGCATATGTACGTGATGGACCAGGGCCGGATCATCGCCGACGGTGAGCCCGCCATTGTTCTGGCGGAACCGCACGTGCTCGAGGCATACATGGGCGGTGTGATCTGATGTTGCTGGAGCTCGCAAACGTGGCGGGTGGCTATGGCGCCGTCGATATCTTGCACGACATCAGCCTGAATGTGGATGAGCGCGAGATCGTCACGATCGCAGGCACCAACGGGGCCGGCAAGTCGACTCTTGCCAAGGCGGTCGTCGGATTGTTGCCAAGGGTCAGCGGTCGCATCGAGTTCGCCGGCAAGGACTTGGCCGGGTTGGCGGTCGAGGATCGCATAGCCGCCGGCTTGGGCTACGTCCCACAAGTTGCCAATGTCTTTCCTTCCCTCACGGTGCTGGAGAATCTGAAGGTGGTTCCAAAAGTCAGTGACGCGACGCAGCAGATAGCGCGCCAACTCGATTTTTTTCCAACCTTGAAGTTGCGACTTCGACAGCGCGCGGGTACCTTGTCCGGGGGCGAACGCCAGCAGCTGGCGTTCGCACGGGCGCTATTGCGGCAGCCGCACCTGGTCGTACTCGATGAGCCCACTGCAGCTCTGGCACCATCGTTGGTCCAGCAGGTATTCGACTTGGTGATCCAGCTGCCGTCGCAAGGAGTTGCCGTCCTCATGGTTGAGCAGCGCGCCCGACAGGCGCTGGCCGTCAGCCAGCGCGGTTGCATCCTTGATCAGGGACGGGCGGTACTTGCGGGGGCCGCGGTGGACCTGCTCGCCGACGACAGGATGGCAAAACTCTATATCGGCTCTGCCTATAAGGCCGCTTGAAATCGGGGCAGCCATCGTGACCTCGCCGTTTGTTCTGCTCACCAACCCCATCGACGATCAGGTGTCCTCGCAGCTCGCGCAGCGCTTGCAGGTTCGCCTGGCCAGCTCCCCCGACCCCGAGACCCTCAAGAAGGAAGCGATTGATGCCAGCTTCATCATCGTGCGTGCGCCGCTGCCCGCGGATTTGTTCGGCCGGGCCACGCGGTTGAGGGGTGTCGTCAGGCATGGTGCCGGCCTGGACATGATTCCCGTGGATCAGGCCAGCCGGCACGGGGTGGCCGTTGCCAACGTGCCCGCGGTGAACGCCGCGAGCGTCGCGGAATACGCGGTCGGCCAGATGGTCGCCCTCGCGCGCCAACTGCCCCGCATCGATGCGCAGGTTCGCAAGTCCTCCTGGAACGGCGCACGAGCGCTCGCGGACTGTGGCGAGGAACTGCAAGGCAAGACGGTAGTAATCGTAGGTATGGGGGCCGTCGGCCAGGCTGTCACGCGAATCTGCGCCTTGGGATTCGGCATGCGCGTACTTGGCGTGCGCCGGACACAGCAGGCGGACACCGAAATGGTCCGGCACACCAGCCTGAACGACGCGCTGCCGCAGGCGGACTACCTCGTGCTTGCATGTCCTCTTGATGAAAGCACCCGTGGACTGATCGGTGCGCCGCAACTCGCTTTGATGAAGACGGGAGCCCGGCTTGTCAACGTCTCGCGGGGGGCCGTGGTCGACGAGGATGCACTGATTGCCGCACTGACGACAAAACAGCTCGCCGGTGCCGCCCTTGACGTGTTCTCGGTTCAGCCTCTTCCCGCCGATTCACCCCTTCGAGAGCTGCCGAACGTCCTGCTTTCGCCGCACCTGGCCGGAATCACGCAAGAAAGTATGCGTCGCATGAGCGAACTGGCAGCCGCCCAGGTGCTGGAAATGCTGGAGGGGCGCCTCCCCCGCCATTTCGTCAACCGCGAAGCGCGAGAGCTCATTCTCGAACGCTGGTCCAATCTGAACTCAACCTCATGAAGATCAAGAGTGTTTCCGCCCGCTGGCTGCACGTACCCATTCCTGCCGAAAAGCAGCACCTCTCGGATTTCGGCCGCATCGCTTCCTTCGACTCGGTGCTGGTGCGCGTCGAAACCGCGTGCGGGCTCGTGGGCTGGGGCGAAGCGAAAGAAGAAGTGGGCAGCGAAGGCAACAGCCACGGACTCGTTTCGATCATCAACCAGAAACTTGGCCCCACATTGATCGGAGAGGACCCAAGAGACATCAATCGGCTCTGGGAACTGATGTACAGCGGCTGCCGCGGCCACTATGCGCTCTCGCACGGCCACGTCTTCCCCATCCTGGGCCGAAGAGGGGTGTCGGTCTCGGCCATCAGCGGCATCGACATGGCCCTGTGGGACCTGCTCGGCAAGCATCTGAACGCGCCCGTGTGGCGCCTGCTGGGCGGCCGCAAGGCCGAACGCATGGCTGCGTACGCCTCTGGAGGATGGGCCGATGCCGATCATATCGGCGAGCAACTACTGGGTTACCTGGCGCGAGGCGGATTCAAGGCCGTGAAAATGCGGGTCGGCGTCATTGACGGCGACCCGATCAACTCGGCAAAGCGCGTGGTCGCAGCGCGCAAGGCCCTTGGACCCGCGATCGGGCTGGCGTGCGATGCACACGGGACCTACACGGTGGCCGAAGCCAAGCGCTTCTGCCGGCTGGTCGAGGACTGCAACCTGCTTTGGTTCGAAGAGCCGGTGACAGCGGACGACAAGCGCGGCATGGCGGAGGTTCGTGCGGCAACCGCCATTCCGATCGCAGCCGGTGAAAGCGAGTTCAATCGCTTCGACTTCCGCGACCTCGCCGAACTGCGGGCCGTTGACGTGTTCCAGCCAGACCTGGCGATCTGTGGCGGGATATCCGAAGCGATGCGCATCGGTGCAATCGCGTCGGCCTGGAACATCAAGCTCGCACCGCACCTGTGGACCGGCGCGCTGGCATTTGCCGCGGGAATGCACGTGGCAAGCGCCTCCCCGGCCGGTTGGTTGCTCGAATATTCGGTTGGGGCCAATCCGCTGCTGCAGGAACTCGCGCAGGAACAGTTCACCGTCCGCGATGGAATGATCGAGATCCCCGACCGGCCCGGCCTGGGCGTCACGATCAGACATGACTTCGTGGAGAGCCACACCGTGGCGGCATGAGCCGGCTCCGATCTCCTTTTTGAAAGACAAACCATGAAAACATCCTCTTTCGCACGCCTTCTCTGCGCGGCCATCGCTAGCGCGGCGTGCCTCGCGGCTCCGGCAGCCGCCCAGAGCGCCTACCCCAACAAGGGCCTGCGCGTCATTGTTCCCTTCCCGGCAGGCGGCGCCTCGGACACGCTGGGCAGGATGGTTGCCCAGCATCTCTCACAAGCCTGGGGCCAACCAGCCATCGTGGAAAACCGTGCCGGAGCCGGCGGCAACATCGGAGCGGAAGCTGGTGCGAAGGCTCCGCCCGACGGGTACACCCTCACGCTTGCGGCGGCCGGGTTCATGGCGGTGAATCCGTCCATTTACCCCAAGTTGAACTACGACTCGGCAAATGATTTTCAGCCCGTGGCGCTGCTGGTGAAGGCGCCGCTGCTGCTTGTCGTCAATCCCAAGGTCCTCGCCCAAAACACCCGTGAGCTCATCGACCTCGCCAAGCGCTCGCCCGCCAAGGTAACGATCGGCAATGGTGGAACGGGTACGGCGCAGCATCTGGGCGGCGTGAGTTTCGCAATGGCAGCGGGGATCGATGTGACCCACGTTCCCTACAAGGGCAGCGCGCCGGCGACAAACGACCTGCTTGGCGGCGTCTTCGATGCCCAGTTCGACAACCTGGTGACTCTTGTGCCGTTCGTCAAGAGTGGCAAGCTGCGTGCTTTGGCGGTATCGTCCACCAGGCGGGTGGCTGCACTGCCGGATGTGCCGACGCTCGCGGAGTCGGTGTTGCCCGGCTTCGAAACCGGCACCTGGTACGGCATTGTGGTGCCGCGCGGCACGCCCAAGACGGCCGTGGACAAGCTCAACGCTGAACTGCTGCGCATGCTCGCCCAGCCCGAAACCAGGGACAAGCTTATCTCCATGGGACTGGAGCCCGCCGGTAACAGCCCGGCCGAGTTCGAGAGTCTGATCAGGTCGGAGATCGCCAAGTATGCGGCGATCGTGAAGTCGGCAAACGTGAAAGCGGAATAGGCAGTTGCCTCACACCGTCCCCAGTCAATCTCACCTGGGTAATGGTCTCCGGCGCAACACGTGCAACTGTTTCCGAACAGCAAAGCCCAGCTTTTCGTACAGGGAGACTGCGGCAATGTTGGTTGGCACCACGTGCAGAAATGGTGTCTCTCCACGTTCAAAAGCGTCGTGCATAAGCCGCCGCACAAGCAATGCAGCGAGGCCGCGGCCGCGGGCCTGTGGCAGGGTGCAAATTGCACTCAGTTCGACGTACCCCGGGACTCGCATGCGCTCCCCGGCCATCGCCGTTAGACAACCGCCTTGCCGGATGCCCACGTAAAGTCCGAGTTCGGGGGTTCTTTGCTCGAACGGCCCTGGCTCCGTAAGCGAAACCAGTTCGAGCATTTCGGCCCAATCCTTGGCCTGCAAGACAGAAATTTGACTTGATCCGGTTGCTCGGTTGGGAGCCTGAGGAACGGCGACCATTTGTAGCAGCGGAAAGTCTTCCACGTGTTCCCAGCCAACAGGCAAAGGCTCGATGCCTGGACGGAACATCCGAACCAAAGCGCCGGCGGGGAGCTGAACCGCGAGGTCTGCATATGCCTCGTCGGAGGCTTCCGAAATTGCCGAGAAGGGCGCGACGTCCCTTCGAAAGTGCAAAGCTTTGCCATTACCAATTGCGAATCTGGCGTTCGGTCCTGAAAGGGCGCTCCAGATCGGGTCGTCAAGTGGATGTTGCATACGTTGAGTTCGAGCTGCTGGTTGTGCGGATCACGGCGATCATGTTGCGCTCTCACGACCCGATGCTTCGCTGCCGAGCGAAGCATGACCCTTCAGACTGCTGCACACTTGGCACATGAACACCAACCAGATAGCTCGCATTGCCGCGCTGGCAGGCGAGCCCGCCCGGACGGGAATGCTGGTGGCATTGATGGACGGCCGCGCGCTCACGGCGCATGAGCTGGCGACAGCGGGTCACGTCTCGCCCGCCACTGCCAGCCGACACTTGCAACTGCTGGCTGAAGCCGGGCTCCTGCGTGTGCAGCGTCAGGGACGGCACCGCTACCATCGGATCGCCTCCGGCGATGTGGCGCGAGTGCTGGAGGGAATCATGCAATTGGCCGCACAGTCCGCCCCCGGCGTACAACGCATGGCGACCGGGCCGCGCGATGCCGCGATGCGACTCGCGCGCACGTGTTATGACCACCTGGCCGGCCGTATCGCAGTGGCGATGGCCGAACGGTTGATCGAAGGCGGCGCGGTCATCATCGAAGAAGACTCCGCGGTGGTAACCGATAGCGCGGGAGCGGCCCTGGAGCAGCTAGGCCTGCGCGCCGAATTGGTTAACGCCCGAGGTCCGGGCAAGCGGCCGACTTGCCGCCCGTGCCTGGACTGGGGCGAGCGACGCACGCACTTGGCCGGTCGGCTCGGCGCTTTGCTTTGCTCGCACTGTCTGCAAATGGGCTGGCTGCTGCCGATGCCCAAGACGCGGGCGCTGGAGCTTACCCCGCGGGGAGCGGTCGCCTTCCGCGACTGGCTTGGCATGGAGCGATGGCGGGAACTGGAGGAATCGAGCCGGGACCGATAGGCTCGCTCCGGGTCGCTTCAGCGCAGCACCGTGCCGAGGCATGCTATCCACCAGTCGCTGCGCGCACGTGGTCGATGTACTTGATCGCGCTTTCGCAGCGCATCTGCGCCAGGACTGCGGGCGGCAGGTTCGCGGCAAACCCGCGCGTACTCGCGGCCATTGCGGCGATCCCGTACACGGCTTGCAGCCGGGCGATCTCGCTCGTGCCATCCACGCCCGCCTTGAAGGTGATGATGTAGTCTGGCGCGTTTGGCAGGAGCGTGTGCAGATCGGGATCGGCCCGGCCCGCGGTCGGCACCGGGTTCCAGCAGGCGCGCAGCTGCACGAACTGCACATTGGTCACGGGCTGCGCCACGCTGACGAACGCGACCCGCGGCGAAATGATTGCCGGGCACGCGGTCATCGGCGGGGTCCACGCGCTGCCCCAGAGCACCCGCAGGTCCCCACCCTGGCGCAGGATGCGC
>DATNBX010000207.1:0-3994 GCA_035571795.1 Ramlibacter sp. | reverse complement strand
GATCGAGGAGAAGGGCGCGATCGTCGAGACGCAGATGCGCGAGCTGTTCTACAACGCGCCGGCGCACTCGCGCCCGGTGATCGTCGGCAAGCGCGACGCGCAGGGCGCGCCGCTGGTGTCGGCGCTGGGCGAGGTGCGGCCGTCGCGGCTGATCGAGATCGTCGCGCACTGGATCGCACGCCACTTCCCGAACAACCAGACGCTCGGCGACCACCTGCAGCACGTGCGCGACTTCACGCCACCGGAGCTGCTCTCCAACGCCAGCGACGCCGTCAAGCGCGTGCCGTACTTCTGCGCCGGCTGCCCGCACAACACCAGCACGAAAGTGCCCGAAGGCTCGACCGCGCGCGCCGGCATCGGCTGCCACTTCATGGCCAACTGGATGGACCGCAGCACCGCCGGCCTGATCCAGATGGGCGGCGAGGGCGTGGACTGGATCTCGCACGCGATGTTCACGAAGACGCCGCACGTATTCCAGAACCTGGGCGACGGCACCTACTACCACTCGGGCTATCTCGCGATCCGCCAGGCCATCGCGGCCGGAACCAACATCACCTACAAGATCCTCTACAACGATGCGGTCGCGATGACCGGCGGCCAGCCGGTGGACGGAATCATCAGCGTCGACGGAATTGCGCGCCAGGTCGAGGCCGAAGGCGCCAGGAAGGTCGTCGTGCTGAGCGACGATATCGGCAAGTACGACCGCGTCCACGACCGCTTTCCGGCCGGCACCGAGTTTCACGACCGCGCTGAACTCGACGCGGTGCAGCGCCGGCTGCGCGAGATGCCCGGCGTCACCATCCTGATCTACGAACAGACCTGCGCCGCCGAGAAGCGGCGCCGCCGCAAGAAGGGACAGCTGGCCGAGCCGGCCCGCCGGCTGTACATCAACGAGCAGGTGTGCGAAGGCTGCGGCGATTGCTCGGTGCAGTCCAACTGCGTCGCCGTGCTGCCGCTGGAAACCGAACTGGGCCGCAAGCGCAAGATCGACCAGAGCGCCTGCAACAAGGACTACTCCTGCGCCAAGGGCTTCTGTCCGAGCTTCGTCGGCGTGCTGGGCGGCAAGCCGCGCAAGCAGGCCGGTGCGCTGGCGGGCGGCGTGGACGAATTCACCCGCCACGTCGATGCGCTGCCGCGGGCCGCCGCGCACACCTGGACCGGACCTTACGATCTGCTCGTGACCGGCGTCGGCGGCACCGGCGTGGTGACGGTGGGCGCCTTGATCGCGATGGCCGCGCACCTGGAGGGCAAGTCGGCGAGCGTGCTCGATTTCATGGGCTTCGCCCAGAAGGGCGGTTCCGTGTTGTCGTTCGTGCGCCTGGCGGATATCCCGTCGAGGCTGAACCAGGTGCGCATC
Source organism: Ramlibacter sp. (assembly GCA_035571795.1). Lineage (GTDB taxonomy): Bacteria > Pseudomonadota > Gammaproteobacteria > Burkholderiales > Burkholderiaceae_C > Ramlibacter. The sequence continues at coordinate 2,637 of DATNBX010000207.1, read as the reverse complement.
GACGCGCAGCAAGCCGACGCCATGCTGGCCTGCGACCTGGTCGTCGCCGCGTCGGCGGATGCGCTGCAGACGGTGCGTCGCGGCCGCACACGGATCGTGGCCAACACCCACGAGATCCCCGTGGCCGAATCGCTGCACAACCCCGACGCCAGCCTGAAGAAGCCCCAGCTGCTGGAGAAATTGCGGTTCGCTTCGGGCGCCGTGAGCATGGAGACGCTGGACGCGCAAGCGCTGGCTGAATCCTTCCTCGGCGACTCCATTGCATCGAACATCGTCTGCCTGGGCTACGCGTGGCAGTGCGGCGTGATCCCGGTCGGCCTTCAGTCCTTGCTTCGCGCCATCGAACTGAACGCCGTGGCCGTACCGGACAACAAGCTGGCTTTCTCGCTGGGTCGCATGGCCGCGGCCGACCCGGCCGCGCTGGATCAGTTGCTGGCTCCCGCGGCAGACGACCCCCAGACCGAAGCGCTCGATCGGCTGCTGCAACACGGCGTGACCCATCTGACCGGCTACCAGAACGCCGCCTACGCGAGGCGCTATGCCGATTTCGTCGGGATGGTGCGCGAGCACGAACGGCAGCTCATCGCAGATCCCGCACTGCCGTTCACCCGCGCGGTGGCGCGCAGCCTGCTCAAGCTGATGGCGTACAAGGACGAATACGAGGTGGCGCGCCTGTACACGAACGGCAGGTTCAAGGAGAGCCTGGGCCAGCAGTTCGAGGGCGATTTCGACCTGGAGTTCTACATGGCTCCGCCGTTCCTTTCCCGAGGCAAGAACGGCCAGCCGCCGAAAAAAATTCGTCTCGGGGGCTGGCTGCTGCCGGCGATGAAGTTACTGGCGCATGGTCGCGTTTTGCGCGGCACGGCGCTCGACCTGTTCGGCCGGACCGAAGAACGCCGTCTCGAGCGGCGCCTGATCGAGGACTACACCCGCCGTATCGAATCGCTGTTGCCGCTGCTCGACGCCAAGCGGCTGAAGCTGGCGACCGAGATCGCAGCGCTGCCGCTGTCGATGCGCGGCTTCGGCCACGTGAAGATCGCCAATGTTGCCTTGGCACGGGCGCGGGAAGCGGAGATGTTGCACCGCCTCGATCCCGCCGCTTACCCGCGCCCGACTGCAGCGCCGATGGCTGGCCAGTTGAAAGGCATCGCCATTACAAGTCGGTAAGCGGGCGCAACCAGCCCGGCTCACCATCAGCTCAGCGGCGAACCCATCGGCAGGCGGATGGTGAATATCGTCCCTTTTTCCCGATCCGACGTGACATCAATGGAGCCTTGATGGCCGAGGGCCACTTCTCGAGCAATGAAAAGGCCAAGGCCGAGGCTGGTCGAGGGCTGCTCCGGCTTCACCGCCGAACGCGTGGAAAGCTGCACCAACGGATCGAAAATCACCTGCAGCGATTCCGGTGGTATCGGCTCACCCTGGTTGATCACCTGGATCGCGATGTCGGGGGCTTCCTCGCGAACGATCAGGGAAACCGGGGCGCCGGGATCCCCGTGGCGCACCGCGTTGTTGAGCAAATTGGAAAGTGCCTGGCGCAGCCGCGCCTTGTCGACATGGCCCACCAGGTCATCAGGAACGTCCACGAGAAACTCCCGTTCAGGCCGGCTTGAGCGCACCTCCCGCACGGCGTCGCGGCAGATCGCCGCGATGGAGCAAGCCGCAGGCGTGACCGGAATGCCCTTGCCCAAATGCGTTCTGGTGTACTCCAGCAGCTCGCGGATCATGTCCTTCATTTCACCGGCGCTGCGCTTGATCTGCCCGGCCTGCAAACGGGCGCTATCCGTGGTCGCGCTGGTTTCCAGCAGGTAGCTCAGCATGTCGATCGCGCTCAACGGGCTGCGCAGATCGTGTGCCAGGATCGCCATGAAAGTGTCACGCGACAAGGCGAGTTCCGCTGCGAAGCGCGCGGTCGATTCGGCAACTGCCTGGTCTACGGCCTCGTTGAAACGAATCATGTCTTCGACAACCGCCGTGTCCATGGCGGATGGCTGCTGCTTCGTCCACAGACGGATCACACTGGCGCGAAGGGCGCGGTATTCGGCGCCCAGCTGCTTCACGTCGAACCCGCTCAACTGTCGCAGCGCCCCGTGCGTTGCGGCAGCCGTCTCGCGTCCCAACTGCATCGGTGCAAGGCCTTTGGATTTTTCCGATTGCTCGAGGACGGTTTGTTCGGATTCCAAGTCCTTGGCGATGGCCAGCAGGATCGGCTTGGCATGATCGCGCAGCGCTCGTGTGCTCATCGTCAAAGCAGCAGGCTCCATCGTCATGGCGAAGGATTGCCACTCCGCCACGATCGCTTCGATGTTCTCGGTGATGAACTGGGAAAGGGTCATGAAGACGGCGTCTCCGGCGTGCGGTGTCTTGCCTGGTCATGGACTTGCGATCAGTTGTCCAGCACTCTACCGCTGTGCCGGCAGGCACGTTGTGGGTGTTGGCTGCTGCTGACTGTAGGCGCCCTCCTATGGCCCAGTACCCGAGGGCCTTTTGAGCGACGGTCTCCGCCGGGTCCTACGTGCGGGCCATTTCGGGCGTCACGATCGGTCCGGTGCCGCTGAAGCGATCCAGCGCCAGGTAGATCACCGGGGTGATGTACAGGGTGATCGCCTGGGAAAATATCAGGCCCCCGACCACCGC
>DATNBX010000206.1:0-23941 GCA_035571795.1 Ramlibacter sp. | reverse complement strand
CGTGGACAAGGCGATCGACGCGCTGCTGGCCAAGGGCGTGTACGTGATCGTGGACGTGCACCACTACAGCCAGCTTTCCGGCGACCGCCTCCACCCCAATGAATTCGCCGTCGACCCCGCCGTGCTGGAGACGCGGCTGGTAAACATGTGGCGGCAGATCGCGGTGCGCTACAAGGACCGCTCGCCCAAGCTGCTGTTCGAGCTGCTCAACGAACCGCACGAACGGCTGGACGGCCAGGCCTGGAACGCGCTCGCCGCGCGGACGCTGGCCGTCGTGAGGGAGAGCAATCCCACGCGCGCCGTCCTCATCGGGCCGGGCTACTGGAACAGCGTGCGCGACCTGCCCAAATTGCGCCTGCCGCCCGACCGCAACGTCATCGTCGCGATCCACAACTACGATCCGTTCCCGTTCACTCATCAGGGCGTCATGCACTTGCCGAATCCTTTTCCCACCGGCACCACCTGCTGCGATGCCGGCCAGCGCAAGGAAATCACCGATGCCCTCGATGCGGCGCGCCGGTGGAGCCAGGAAAACGGCTACCCGCTGCACCTGGGCGAATTCGGCACATACAACGCGGCCGACCTGGCGTCGAGGGAAAACTACGCCCGCTTCGTCCGCGATGAGGCCGAGCGGCGCGGCATTGGCTGGGCCTATTGGGACTTCGCTGCGGACTTCGGCATGTATTCGCCCGAAACCAACACCTGGGTGGAACCGATCAGGCGCGCGTTGCTCGACTGAGGACCTGCACGCGCCTCAGCTCGAAAGCAGCCACAGCGTCGCCATCCCGAGCGCCAGCGACAGCACCGGCAGGACGCACAGCCATTTGGCATGGGGCCGGCCGCCGGCGAGCAGAAGGCCAAGTGTTGCCAAGCCGGTCGGCTCTGGCATCGCGCCGAACACTTCGGCCTGGGCCCAGGGACGTCCGGCGGGCAGACCGGCCAGCGGGTACAGCAGCAGGCCGCAAACGGCCAACGTCAACCCGAGGATCCGTTGGCGCCGGCTGGGCTCCGGTGCGGGACGACCGGGCCGAAAAACTCCAAGCAAGATCAGCAGCAACGCCTCGACCCAGAACGCCACGGCAAAATAGGTGGCCGCCCAGTTGATGGTGGCGTAACGCTGCCAATGGAAGGCCCAGCCGACCGACGACCACGCGAGGGCGAGGATGGCTGCGACGATCCGCGCTCCGCCGTAACGTGGAACCGCGGCCAGCCACAGCAGCACGAGTCCTGCGCCAAGCGCAACGGCTTGCGCCGGCCAGATGTCGCGGTTGTACGACTCGACCAGGCGCCAGTAGATCCTGGGAGAGAACAGCAGGAAACTGGAGAGCCGGTAGGTCCACCACTCCGTCATCAGGATTTCTCGGCCTCGGCCGCCATGCGCCGGCGCAAAGCCTCGTCGGGCATCGGTCCCGACGCTGCCGCCATGTTCTCACGCACGTGGGCGACGCTGCTGGTGGCCGGTATGGCGCAGGTCAACGCCGGATGCGAAACGATGAATTTCAGCGCGATCTGCGCCCAGCTGGTGCAGGCAATCTCGGCCGCCCAGGCCGGCAGCGGACGCCGCTGCAATTCGCGCAGCAGCGCACCTTCGCGGAACGGCCGGTTCGCCAGCACGGCGATGCCACGCTCTTGCGCCAGCGGCAGCAGCCGCTGCTCGGCCTCGCGGTCCACCAGGTTATAGGTCAGCTGGACGAAGTCGATGCGATGGCTGCGCATGATCTGTTCCATATCGCGGTGCCGCCGGCCTTCCGAAGTCGTGATCCCCACGTAACGCAGCCGGCCTGCGGCCTTCATCTCCTGCAGCAGCGGCAATTGTTCCTGCCAGGCCAGCAGGTTGTGGATCTGCAGCAGATCGAATCGAGCGATCTGCCAGAAATGGCGCGATGCCTCGATCTGCGGCGAGCCCCTGGACGAGGTCCACACCTTGTCGGCCGAAAAAACCTGCCGCTGGGCGCCCAGCTTTTGCAATCCTTCGCCGATCACCCCCTGGGACGATCCGTACATCGGCGACGAGTCGATCAGGCGGCCGCCTGCCGCGAAGAAGCCGCGCATGACTTCGACGCACTGTTCGCGCGCCGGCCGGTCGTTGCCCACGTTGAATGTGATCCAGCTCCCCAGCCCGACCAGTGGAATCTGTTCGTTCGACGAGGGAATCGGTTTGGTCAGCGGCCGCGCTACGGGGGCGTTTTGCGCAAGCGCACCGGCTGCGCCGACGGCGGGCAGCAAGCGCAAGAGCAAGGTGCGGCGCTTCATTCGCACAGCGTAGCACCGCATGGACTCGAGCGTGAGCCAGCCATTCGTGGAACAGGAGTCCGGCACCGCATGGCACACTCGGCCAATGATGACGGCCCCATCGCCCGGCGCTGCTGTGCAAACCGCGCTCGCGGCGGCGCGCATCGCTGAAATGAAAGAGTACGGCGTGCAGGTCTGGACAGCGCAGCCGGCCCAGCTGCGAGAGTCGCAGTGGGCGCAACTCGCGCCGTTGCTAGACGAGACGGAACAGCGCCGGTCGCGGCAATTCCGGATGGCGGCGGACTGCCGCGCCTTCGTGCTGGCACATGCACTGCGACGCGCGGCACTCGCTCAGGCATTGGCCCTCGCTCCTCCTGAGATCGTCATATCCCATGAGGCCAGCGGCAAACCCGTCCTGGCAGGGCGGGCGGCAGACGCCATATGCTTCAGCCACTCGCGCTGCCGCGAGGCCGTGGCCGTCGCCGTCTCTCAGGCCGGTCCCATCGGCATCGACGTGGCATCGATCGACGCGGCCGCGGCCGATTTCGACCTGCTTGCCCGCTTCGTGGCGCTGCCGGAAGCCAGGCGCCGCGAAGCCGAACTTGGAAATGATCCTGCGCGCCAATTTTTTTTCTATTGGACTGCGCTGGAAGCGTTCTGGAAGGCGGCCGGGACGGGGCTCGCGTCCGGCAATCCGCGCATCCGCTGCGCCAGGAACCGCTCGGGCACCTTCGACATACTGCTCGAGACGGGCGCCGCGCCCTATTCAGGCGCGCGCATCATTCCCGTGAGCGCACCGCCAGGCTGCATGGTGACGCTTGCCTGTCTCACCCCTGCTTCCTGACGCTGGCGCCCGGGCGGTGGGCATCATCGGATACTATCTGTGCTCTTCTTTAATGAAATCCACAAAATGGCAAATATCGGCACCGTCCTGAAAAGTGAAATAGCGCGGATCGCGCGCAAGGAAGTCAGGGGAGAGACGCAGCCACTCAAAAAACATGGCGCCCAATATCGCAGTGATATCGCGGCATTGAAGAAGCGCCTGGCAGACGTCGAACGGCAGCTGAAAAGGCAGCTCAAGTCCGGGGCCGCGGAGTCGGTTCCCGACGAGGGAGAAACCGAGCGGCGCGTCCGGTTCAGCGCCAAGGGGCTGGCCGCACGCAGGCAGCGGCTCGGATTGTCCGCCCGTGAACTGGGCGCCCTGCTCGGCGTGTCGGCGCAGAGCGTCTATCACTGGGAGCAGGGCAAGTCGCGGCCACGGGCAAGTCAGCTGCAGGCCATCGCCGCATTGAGGAGTTTGGGCAAGCGGCAAGCAGTACAACGCTTGAGTTCGCTTTAGGCTCGAGGTCATCGCTTCACGCCTGGAGCGGGCGGCGAACATCAGCGGACAGCGGCGTCCGACCGTTTGTAGGAAGGCGCCGCATAGTCCGAACGCGCTATGGTGCCGCGCCGGGGGCGTCGATACAGTGTGTTGCACGTGTTCGGAGGCAACTCGTGCAGTTCAACGGCGAAAACAAAGGTCTTCGCGATTCGCGCTCATTACCAGGTCTCGTTCCCACGCCCGGATTCAATGCGCGACCTTTGCATCGTCCCAACTCACCAAGTCATCCGCAAGGGGTGATCGACCCCGCACGGGCTGCGTTGGCCCGCGCGAAAACGAGCGGGGAGGCTGAACGCGTTCCTATATTTTCGGGACCACCGGGAAGCAGCGCGGCCTCGCAAATGACGGCGTTTACCGCCGAACTGCAGAAGTACGCAGGCCGGATATTCCACGACTATGCGACGCTGCACGATTTCTCGGTGCGCGAGTACCCGACGTTCTGGCGCTGCCTGCTTGACTGGACGAGGGCCACCATCGACTGGCACGGCAGCGCCGAACCAGCCTGCGTGGGCGACGACTGCGAACATGCGCGCTTCTTCCCGCAACTGCAGTTGAACTATGCCGACAACCTGCTCAATCTTTCAGTGGCGGCGGCCAGCGCACCTGCGCTCACCGCCTGCCACGCGGATGGACAGCGGGTGCGCTGGACCCGGGGCGAACTGCGCGAGCATGTAGCGCGATTGGCGCAGGCGCTGGCGGCGCTGGGACTGCGCGAGGGAGACCGGGTGGTCGGCGTCATGCGCAACGACGACCGGGCGGTAATTGCCGCGCTTGCCGTCACGGCGCTGGGTGCAACCCTGTCGACCGCGGCGCCCGAGATGGGCGTGGAGGCGCTGCTCGACCGGTTCGCACCGCTCGCGCCACGGCTGCTGCTCGCGCACGTCCAGCCGCGTGCCTTCGACAGCGGCATCTCGCTGGCGGCCAATGCGGCGGAACTGGCCGCAGCGCTGCCGTCGCTGCAGGCGGTGATCCGGCTCGACGCGGGAGCCTTGCCGGCGGCGGTCAAGCTGCCGGTCCATGCGATGGATGAGCTGATGGCGGCCGGCCAGGCCGGGCCCTTTGCGTGGCGGCGCTTCGCGTTCAACCATCCGCTCTTCGTCATGTTCTCCTCGGGCACCACGGGCAAACCGAAGTGCATCGTGCACGGCGCCGGCGGCACCCTGCTCGAGCACCTGAAGGAGCACCGGCTGCACACCGACCTGCGGCCGGGCGACCGGATGTACTTCCACACCAGCTGCGCCTGGATGATGTGGAACTGGCAGCTGTCGGCGCTGGCGTCCGGGGTCGAGATCGTGACCTACGATGGCCCGATCTCCACGGTCGACAAATTGTGGCGGCTCGTCGCCGACGAGGGCGTGACCGTGTTCGGCACCAGTCCCGCTTACCTCAGGATGTGCGAGGACGCGGGCCTTCAGCCCGGCCGGCAGCTCGACCTTGGCGCGCTGCGGGCGATGCTCTCGACCGGCTCGGTGCTCTACGACGAGCAGTTCGAGTGGGTCCGGGACCACGTCAAGCCTTTGCCGCTGCAGTCGATCTCGGGCGGCACCGACATCATCGGCTGCTTTGTTCTGGGCAACCCGAACCTGCCGGTCTATCCGGGCGAAGCGCAATGCAAGAGCCTGGCCATGGATGTGCAGGCCTGGAAAGACGGCAAGCGCGCGACTGGCGTCGGTGAACTGGTATGCACCAATCCGTTCCCGTCGCGGCCGCTCGGATTTTTCGGGGACGCGGACGGCAGCGGCTTCCACCGCGCTTATTTCTCCCAGAACCCGGGCGCCTGGACGCATGGCGACCTGATCGAGTTTTCGCCGCAAGGATCGGCCCGGATGCATGGCCGCTCGGATGGTGTATTGAATGTGGGCGGCATCAAGGTCGCTCCGGCCGAGATCTACCGCGTGATCAAGACGATGCCGCAGATCCAGGAGGCGATGGCGGTCGAGCAACGTGTACGCCAGGGCTCGTCCAACGGCAAGCCGTCGGAGAGATTCACGCAGCGCATCGTGCTGCTGCTGGTGATGCGCGAGGGCGCCGCGCTGACGGCGGAACTGGTGGCCCACGTGCGCCGCGAGCTGGCGCGGCGCCTGTCTCCGGCGCACGTCCCCGACCGCATCATCGCCGTCGACGGGTTACCGGCAACGCATAACGGCAAGCTGTCCGAATCCGCCGCGCGCAACGCGGTCAATGGCGTGCAGATCGTCAATGCGGCCTCGCTGCGCAATCCCGCCTGCCTGGAGGCGATCCGCAACCATCCGGGGCTGCGCGACGAGACGAACGCCTTGCCGGCCAGCATCGAATCGCGCGAACAAATCGAAGCCTGCTTGCAGCAGCAGTGGGAGAGCCTGTTCGGCTTCGCGCCGATCGGCCGTGAGGACAACTTCTTCGAGCTGGGCGGCAATTCGCTGCTGGGGGCCCGCCTGCTCGCCCAGGTACAGCAGTTGACCGGGCGGGCGCTTCCGTTGGCCATTCTGCTGGTCGCGCCCACGATACGGCGGCTGGCAGCGGCCATCGCCGACAGTGCGCAACTGCCGTCGCTGGCGATGCCCGTCCCCATCCGGGCCGGCACCGGCACTCCCATCTTTCTCGTGCATGGCCTGAGCGGCTCGGTGATGGAGTGCTGGTCGCTGGTCGGGGCGCTCAACAGCCAGCGGCCGGTTTATGCGCTGCAGGCACAGGGCCTGGACGGCGAGCGGCCGCCGCTGCAGCGCGTGGAGGAAATCGCGGCGAGCTATGTCGAACAGATGCGCAAAGTTCAGGTCACGGGGCCTTACGAGATCGCCGGATTCTCGTTCGGCGGACTGGTAGCGTTTGAAATGGCGCAACAGCTGCAGCGCGCCGGCGAGCAGACCAGCTGCCTCGTCCTGCTCGACACGTATGTCGAGCAGGACCGGCCCTGGAGCGCGTGGATGATGCATTGGTGCAACCGCGCCTGGCGCAAGCTCGGCAAACTGCCGGCGTCGCAACTTCCCGGCTACCTGGCCGGCAGGGTCACCGATACGTTGAAGTCGCACATCGAACGGCTGCGCCAGCCGCAAGCCACCGATGCCGCGCCGCCGCCCGCGCCGCTGCAGGTTTACGACAAGATGATGGCAGCGATGGGGGCCTACCGGCCGCAGCCGTATGACGGCGGCCCGGTCCTGTACATCCGCGCCGAAGATCAGATCGGGGGATATTTCGACCCGCTGCCGTTCTGGCAGAGCGTCGTGCGTGGCGGGCTGACGGTGGTCGAGGTGCCTGGCGGCCACCTGGACATGCTCGGGCGGAATGCGCCACTGGTGGCCGCGGCATTGGATCGGGCGCTGGTGAACGCGTGATGGGCCAATGAACCTCGCGATGAGTCCGAGGACGACCTTGTTTTCATGATGAGCCGGTCTGCGTTTGCGCGCTTGCCGGGCGCCGGATGCTGTGCTGCAATGCCGTTTCAATCAATAACCTCGAAGGATCTGCCATGAAACAAGTTCTATTTGCTGCGCTCGTCGGTCTGAGCCTGGCGTTCGGGGCAGCCCAGGCGGCCGAAACCAAGCAACAGACCAAGATGGCGACATGCAACAAGGAAGCCGGCGACAAGAAGGGCGATGAACGCAAGGCCTTCATGAAGGACTGCCTGAGCGCGAAGAAGGAAACGCCCCAGCAGGTCAAGATGAAGGCTTGCAACGCCGAGGCGAAGGGCAAAAAGGGCGACGAGCGCAAGGCGTTCATGAGCGAGTGCCTGAAGAAAGGCTGAGCGCCGCCCGGGGCTTGCCCTATTCGGCTGACGTCAGCCGCTTGCGCAAGAGCGCACCGACTCGTGCGTCGATGCTATGCCCGAGCCCGGGCACCAGGTCCACCGTCACGGAGGCACCCATGCCGGCAAGCTGCTTGGCCGCCTGGATGCTATGTTGCGCCGGCATGACTGCGTCCGCCTCGCCATGAATGAGGTGATACGCAACCGATGCCGGTGCCCGGCGAGGAGGAAGCGCGAATCGTCCGGCAATGGCGACGACTCGCACCATCGGCAGCGGCGCTTGCGCGATCTGTGTCGCTTCGAGTGCCATGATGGCGCCTTGCGAGAACCCTATCAGCGTGGTGCGCGACGGGGTCAAGCCGCTCTCGTGCTGCCAATGGGCGATCGCCGCCAGGAACGCCGGCATTGCCTGCTCCACGCGCGGCGGGCGGCTCTGCTCCGTGACACCCACCACCGAAAACCACTCGCGTCCTCGACCGAGTGTGGACTTATTCGGGGCATTCACGCTGACGACCATCGCCTCAGGCAAAGCTTGTGCGGCCACCTGGGCCAAGGGCACGAGATCGGCGGCGGAAGACCCGACACCGTGGAACAGCAGGACCAGCTCGCGGGGTTGCCCCTGTGGGCGCTGGACCACCACCGAATCATGCATGTTCGGCCGCCTGCTGCCGCTGCGTTTCCAGCGGCACTGCCTGGCCGAACACATAGGATTCCATGGACAGCACACCGTGCACGATGCCGCCTGAAAGTACCGTCGCCGGCAGGACGGACCGTGCCGCTCCGAGGGCCACCAGCAGCGGGAGGAAATGCTCCGCGGTGGGATGGGCGCGAGCGGCGTGCGGGGCCTGCTCCAACGCCTGAATCACACGCGTAGCATCGCCCGCCTGCACGGCTTCGCGAATCCAGGTCGTGAACACCTGCGCGTACTCGGCCTCGCCTGCGTGTTGCTCACGAAACTCGAACAGGTTGTGGGTGAGGCTGCCCGAGCCCACGACCAGCACACCTTCTTCGCCCAGCGGCGCGAGCGCGCGGCCATACTCGAACGCGGACCGCGAGTCCAGGCTGTGTGGCAGGGACACCTGGAACACCGGCACATCGTGCTGCGGATAGAGATGCATCAGCGGTACCCAGGCGCCGTGGTCCAGGCCGCGGCCGGCATTGAGCGCCGGCGACTGCCAACCTGCGGCCCGGATCAACTCGATGGCACGCGCCGCCAGTTCAGGGTGGCCGGCGGCCGGATAACTCATATCGTAGAGTGCGGGATCGAAGCCGCCGAAGTCGTGAATCGTGCGAGGGCGTGGCGAACTGGTGGCCTCGGGCTGGCGTGTCATCCAGTGCGGCGACACGACCAGGACCGCCGCCGGCCGCGGCAGGACGCTTCCCAGCTGATTGAGTTGGGCACCGGCCAGGCCGGGTTCCAACGCATAGGTCGGCGCGCCGTGGGAAATGAAGAGGGAAGGCAAGCGTTCCATGGTGGTCAATCTTCGTGCAGGGCAAGCGCCCAAGTGATGTTTCTCGAACGTGTCAAGACTTGCGCAGCCACGCCGGAGCGACGGCCGTGCCCAACCCGGCGCCGTAGCCGAAGTAAATATTCAGCCCGGCAACTGGTTCCAGGTAACGGGCGTTTTTCAGCGGGCCCGCATCCATGGTCTCGAAGCCCATGCTTTCCGCCAGCGCCCGCGCGGTCTGCTTGGCGCGATCGCTGTCGCTGGCCAGGAACACGGTGGCCTTGCGCCCGTTGCCGAAGTCCGGCCCCGCGGCCAGCACCTGCGCGAACAGCGTGTTGAAGCCCTTGACCACTTGCGCGCCCGGCACTGCTTTCGCAATCTGCTCGGAGGCTGAGGTATCGTGGCCGACGGTCAGGCCCATGTAGTCGGGAGTCAGCGGGTTCGTGATATCGAGGACTACCTTGCCGTTCAGGTCTCCCAGAGAGCGCAAGGAGTCCGCGGCGGCTTCGTACGGTGTGGCGACGATGATCGCGTCGGCACCTTCCGCCGCACCTGGCAGCGCGATGGCTTCGACGCCCGGGTTCTGGCGAGCCAGTTCAGTGGCTTTGGCCAGGTTGCGGCCCGTCACACGGACCTGGTGGCCGGCGGCGCGCAATTGCTTGACGAATGCGGAGCCCATGTTGCCTGAGCCGATGACGGTGATCTTCATGACGATTCCTTTGACGGTTAGAAAGGTGAAATGTTGGAGGAGCGCGCGTTCAAGGGAGTTTTTTCGCGCCACGACTGCACTTTAAATGTCCCGGTCGAAGAGATAAACTACTGAAAGTGAAATTGATTGTCTTAAAAATCGGGACAAAATGGACAAATTCCAGGAAATGCAAGCCTTCACTGCCGTCGTGGACGCTGGCAGTTTCGTTCGCGCATCCGACGCCCTGGCGGTGTCCAAGGCCGCGGTATCGCGGCAGGTCGCGGACCTGGAAACCAGGCTGGGCGTGCGCTTGCTCCATCGAACGACCCGCACGCTTTCGCTGACGCAGGAAGGCGAGGTCTTCTACGCACGTTGCCGGGAACTGCTGGGCGGCCTCGAGGAAGCGGAGGCCGAAGTCACGGCGCGCAGCGGACACGCCGTCGGCACGCTCAAAGTCAGCGCACCGGTTTCATTCGGCCTGTTGCACCTGGCCTCGTTGTGGGCCGGATTCATGGCGGCGAATCCGGACGTGGCGCTCGATCTGACATTGTCCGACCGGATAGTGGACCTGGTCGAAGAGGGTTTCGATGTCGCGGTGCGCATTGCGCGCCTGCCCAGTTCCTCGCTGGTCAGCCGGCAGCTTTCGTCTACACGCATGGTGTTGTGCGCGACGCCGCAGTATCTGAAGGAACACGGGACACCTCGAGAGCCTGCGGAGCTGACCCGCCACCAGGTGCTGGCCTACACGCTCCTGTCGACAGGCGAATCGTGGGAGTTCGACGGCCCGCAAGGCCACGTCTCGGTGAAGGTCGCGCCGAGAATGCACACCAACAGCGGCGACACTTGCCGCTCCGTGGCACTGGGACACCAGGGGCTGATCCTGCAACCCACGTTCATGATCGCCGAAGATCTCCGCTCGGGCCAGCTGGTCGAGGTGCTGCCCGAGTACCGTTCGGTTGAAATCGGCATCTACGCGATGTACCCGACCCGCAAGCATGTCTTGCCGAAGGTCCGGCTGTTGATCGACTATCTGGCCGAGGCATTCAAGATTCAGCGCTGGCCGAACTGAATGACTCTCGATGGGTCTGGCCCGGCAGATCGTCAGACGACGGCGCCGAAAAATGCCCCCACGCCATAGGTGATGGCCATTGCGAGGGCGCCCCAGAACCCTACCCGCAGCGCGCCAATTGCCTGCGGCGCCCCACCCGCGCCCGCGGCGAGACCGCCGAGGATCACGAGCAACAGCAAGGAGGTTGCGGTCACCGCGGCGGTGAGCGCGCTGGCGGGTGCCAGGAACACGACCAGCAACGGAATCGCCGCTCCCGCCGAGAAGGACCCGGCCGACGCCAGCGCCGCTTGCACGGGACGTGCGCGCATCAAGCTGTAGATGCCCAATTCATCGCGCGCGTGCGCCTCGAGCGCATCGTGAGCCATCAATTGCTCGGCCACCTTGGCGGCGAGCGCACGATCGACCCCCCTGGCCATATAGATGCGCGCCAACTCATCGTGTTCGGCGGCGTTCTGGGTCGCCAGTTCGTGGCGCTCGACCGCCAGGTCGGCCTCCTCCGTGTCCGACTGCGAACTCACGGAGACAAATTCGCCGGCAGCCATCGACATCGCGCCGGCGACAAGGCCGGCAATGCCGGCGATCACGATCGCACTTCGCGCGGCGCCTCCCGCGGCGACCCCGAGGATGAGGCTGGCCGTCGAAACGATGCCGTCGTTGGCCCCCAGGACAGCGGCTCTAAGCCACCCGATGCGGTCCGATCGGTGACGTTCTCTATGACGCATGGGTTGTCCCGTCTGCCCCGTTGGCGCGGTGTCGTCTTTGGCGCGCAGTCATCCGCGCCAGCATACGCGTTCCTGTTTTTCGACGATCAGCCCGGGGCCGCGGTGATAAGACGTAGTACAACATCTGCCAATGTGGCGCTCGCGCGCCGGTCGCGTGCACAGGACGGATCGCCGAAACTGCCGAGGGCCCGCCAGCGGCTGCGCACCAACGGCTGCAGCCATTCCGACTGACGAGTCACTGAAAAAACCCGAAGCATCGGCGGGAAATTGAGTAGCCTGGCATCACCTCACTGTTGTATGATGTCTTATCTCTTTGAACAGTTTTTCGCCGAAGATGGCTTGGGACGCGCGTACCCGCGCCTGTGCCGCCCTGGCGCCTCGCTTCTTGTTTGTCCATTCAAAAGGAGTCCACGTGAAGAAGATTCTGCTGGGCATGGTCCTGGCCCTCGCCGCGAGCACGAGCGCGTTCGCCGCCTACCCTGAAAAGCCCGTCACCATCGTGGTGCCGTTCCCGCCGGGCGGCTCCACCGACGCGATCGCCCGCGTGCTGTCGCAGAAGCTCCAGGAAAAGTTGGGCGGCTCCTGGGTGATCGATAACAAGGCCGGCGCCACGGGCACCATCGGCGCCGCATTCGTCAAGCGCGCGCCGCCCGACGGCTACACGTTGTTCGTGTCCTCGCTCGGCCCCTTCGTGATCGCGCCGCACCTCATCAAGGCCGTGCAGTACGACGCGCTGAAGGACTTCGACCCGATCACGGTTGCCGTGCAAGCGCCCAACGTACTGGTCGTGCCCGAGAAATCGCCCCTCAAGAACGTGGCCGACATGCTGGCCGCGCTGAAGAAGACGCCGGGCAAGATCAGCTTCGCTTCTTCGGGCAACGGCTCCTCGGACCACCTGTCGGCCGAACTGTTCTGGCAGCAGACCGGCACCCAGGGCCTGCACGTCCCGTACAAGGGGGGCGGCCCGGCCATCAACGACTTGCTTGGCGGCCAGGTGGACGCCGCTTTCGTCAACATCAACAGCATCATCCAGCACATCAAGTCCGGCAAGGTGCGCGCGCTGGGCGTCGCTTCCGAAAAGCGCAACCCGCTGCTGCCTGACCTGCCGACGCTGGCCGAGCAAGGCGTGAAGGGCGCGGAAGTCCAGTCGTGGCAGGCCGTCGCCGCGCCAAAGGGACTACCGGCCGACATCAAGGCCAAGCTGCATGGTGCGATCGTCGCATCGCTGAACGAGCCATCGGTCAAGGACAAGCTGGTGGCGCAGGGCTTCGAGATCGTGGCCAACACGCCCGAGCAATTCGCCAAATTCCAGGCCATCGAGTACGCCCGCTGGAAACAGCTGATCGAAACGCGCAAGATCACGGCCGACTAGGGCCTTCACTCGGGAAGATAGCGTGAACAGGCCCTAACGCCACCATGGCCGAGATCGCCCGCCCCCGCCTGATCGGCATGCATGCCGCGGACAACGTCGCCATCGTCGCAAACGACGGCGGCCTTGCCGCCGGCACCGAGCTGCCCGGCGGGGTCGTGCTGCGCGACAAGGTGCCGCAGGCGCACAAGGTCGCTCTGGCCGACATCCCGGAGGGCGGCGCGGTGCGGCGCTATGGCGTGACCATCGGCTATGCCGCGCGCAACATCCCGGCCGGCAGCTGGGTGCACGAGCGTTTGCTGGCAATGCCGGAGGCGATGACGCTGTCGGACCTGCCGATCGCGACCCGCAAGGCGGCGGCCGCAGCGCCTCTCGAGGGGCACACGTTCGAGGGCTACCGCAACGCGGACGGCTCGGTCGGAACGCGCAACCTGCTCGCGATCACGCAGACCGTGCAATGCGTTTCCGGAATCGCGCGGCTTGCGGCCGAGCGCATCCGCAACGAATTGCTGCCGCAGTATCCCAACGTCGATGGCGTGGTGGCGCTGGAGCACACCTACGGCTGCGGCGTCGCGATCGACGCGCCGGATGCGGCAATCCCTATCCGCACGTTGCGCAACATCACGCTCAACCCGAACTTCGGCGGCGAGGTGATGGTGATCAGCCTCGGCTGCGAGAAACTGCAGCCCGAACGCCTGCTGCCGCCCGGCACGATCCCCCTCGCGACCACCGATGGTGCGCCGGAGCTGGACGTCGTGTGCCTTCAGGACGAACAGCATGTCGGCCTGATGTCGATGCTGGAATCGATCGTGCAGCAGGCGCGGCCGCACCTCGAGCGGCTGAATCGCCGCCGGCGCATCACCGTGCCCGCGAGCGAACTCGTGGTCGGCGTGCAATGCGGCGGCAGCGATGCCTTCTCCGGCGTGACGGCGAATCCCGCCGTCGGCTTCTGCACTGACTTGCTCGTGCGTGCCGGGGCCACGGTGATCTTTTCCGAAGTCACGGAAGTGCGCGATGCCGTCGACCAGCTCACCGCGCGCGCGGCAGACGCCGACGTCGCCGGCCGGATTCGGCAGGAAATGGCCTGGTACGACGAATACCTGAAGCGCGGGAGCGTGGACCGCAGCGCCAACACCACACCCGGCAACAAGAAGGGCGGCCTGTCGAACATCGTCGAGAAGGCGATGGGCTCGATCGTCAAGTCGGGCACTGCGCCGATTTCCGGCGTACTCAAGCCGGGCGACAAGCTGCGGCCGGGCCAGCGCGGCTTGATCTTCGCCGCCACGCCGGCGAGCGACTTCATCTGCGGCACGCTGCAGCTCGCCGCCGGCATGAACCTGCACGTGTTCACCACGGGACGGGGCACGCCGTACGGGCTGGCTGAGGTGCCGGTGATCAAGGTCGGCACCCGTACGGAGCTGTCGCGCCGCTGGCACGACCTGATCGACGTCAACGCCGGCCGGATCGCCGACGGGGAAGCCACCGTCGAGGACGTCGGCTGGGAGCTGTTTCGCGCCATGCTCGAGGTGGCCAGTGGCCGCCGGCACACCTGGGCCGAGCAATGGAACCTGCACAACGCACTGGTGCTGTTCAACCCGGCGCCCGTGACCTGAAAGCCTTGTCGCGAGAGATGATGTCACCTGCTCCCATCGTTCAAAGCATGCGCGTGATCCCGGTCGCGGGACGCGATGGCATGCTGCTGAATCTCTCGGGCGCGCACGCGCCCTTCTTCACCCGCAACATCGTCATCGTCACCGACAACGCCGGCCACACCGGCGTCGGCGAGGTGCCTGGAGGCGAGAAGATCCGCCAGACGCTGGACGAAGCCCGCGAACTCGTCGAGAACCAGCCCATCGGCAACCTGCAGGCCATTCTCAATTCGATGCGCAGCCGATTCGCAGACCGCGACGCGGGCGGGCGCGGGTTGCAGACATTCGACTTGCGCACGACGATCCATGCCGTCACTGCGGTCGAATCCGCACTGCTCGACCTGCAGGGCCAGCACATGGAACTGCCGGTCGCGGCGCTGCTGGGCGAGGGCCAGCAGCGCGACGCCGTGCAGGTGCTCGGCTATCTCTTCTTTGTCGGCGATCGAGGCAAGACCGATCTGCCCTATGCCAGCGAGCCGGACGCGAAAGACGACTGGCTGCGCCTGCGCCACGAGGAAGCGTTGACACCGGAGGCGGTCGTGCGATTGGCCGTGGCAGCGCAGAACCGCTACGGCTTCCAGGACTTCAAGCTCAAGGGCGGCGTGCTCAGCGGCGAGCAGGAGGTCGAAGCGCTCCGCGCGCTGCACGAGCGCTTTCCCCAGGCGCGTGTGACGCTGGACCCGAACGGCGGCTGGCTCCTGAAGGATGCGGTGCGCCTGATGCGCGACATGCGCGGTGTCGTCGCCTACGCAGAAGATCCCTGCGGCGCCGAGGACGGATTCTCCGGACGCGAAGTGATGGCCGAGTTCCGGCGTGCCACCGGCCTGCCCACGGCGACCAACATGGTGGCGACCGACTGGCGCCAGCTCGCACACGCGCTGTCGCTGCAATCGGTCGACATCCCCCTGGCCGACCCGCACTTCTGGACCATGGCCGGCTCGGTGCGCGTGGCGCAGACCTGCCGCGACTGGGGCCTGACCTGGGGCTCGCACTCGAACAACCACTTCGACGTTTCGCTGGCCATGTTCACGCAGGTGGCGGCGGCCGCGCCGGGCCGCGTCACCGCGATCGACACCCACTGGATCTGGCAAGACGGCCAGCGGCTCACGCGCGACCCGTTGAAAATCACCGGCGGCATGATCGAAGTGCCGAAGCGGCCGGGCCTGGGCATCGAGCTCGACATGGCCGAAATCGAAAAAGCTCACCAGCTCTACCAGCAGCACGGCCTGGGCGCGCGGGACGACGCGATAGCGATGCAATACCTGATTCCCGGCTGGAAATTCAACCCGAAGCGCCCGGCGCTCGACCGATAGTGTCCTGGAAGGATTGAGTTATGAGAGAAAACCGTCTTCGCACCATCTGGAAGTCCGGCGGCGCCGCCGTCAACGGCTGGCTCGCCATTCCCAACAGCTTTGCCGCCGAAACCATGGCCCATCAGGGATGGGACACGCTCACCGTGGACATGCAGCACGGCGTGGTGGACTATCAGGCGATGGTCACGATGCTGCAGGCCGTCTCGACCACCGACACAGTGCCGGTGGTGCGCGTGCCCTGGCTCGAGCCGGCCTCGCTCATGAAGGCGCTGGATGCGGGCGCCTACGCCGTCATCTGCCCGATGGTCAACACGCGGGAGGACGCGCAAAAGCTCGTTGCCTGGACGCACTACGCGCCGCGCGGAACGCGCAGTTTCGGCCCGGTTCGGGCCACGTTATATGGCGGCGCGGACTATGCGCAGCATGCCAACGACACCATCGTCACGTTCGCCATGATCGAGACGGCCCAGGCGCTGGACAACCTCGACGACATCCTGTCCGTGGAAGGGCTCGACGCCGTCTATATCGGCCCTTCGGACCTCTCGATCTCGCTGGGCTGCGCACCCGCTATGGACGACCTCGCACCCAAGACCGCGCAGGCCGTCGACCACATCCTCGAGCGCGCCAAGGCGCACGGCCTGGTGGCGGGCATCCACAACACCGGCCCCGAATCGGCGCTCAAGCGAATCGCCAAGGGCTTCCAGTTCGTCACCGTCAGTTCGGACGCGCGGTTGATCGCGGCCGGTGCACAGCAAGTGTTGGCGAAGATGCGGGCCGGCCAGGTTGAAAAGGCCGGCGGCGCGACCTATTGACCAGTTCAAAGGAGTGACACTGAAATGAAGATCGGATTCATCGGCCTGGGCATCATGGGCTCTCCCATGGCGCAGCATCTCCTTGCTGCGGGCCACGAATTGTTCGTTCACACGCGCAGCAAGGTGCCCGAAGCACTGCAGTCGGCAACCGTCTGCGCCACCGGCGCGGCAGTGGCGCAGGCGTCAGAGGTGGTGTTCCTCATGCTGCCCGACACCCCGGATGTCGAACTGGTGCTGTTCGGCAAGAATGGCGTCGCGGCGGGCCTCGCGAAGGGCAAGACCGTCGTCGACATGAGCTCGATCTCGCCGATCGAAACCAAGCGCTTCGCCAAGGCGATCAACGACCTTGGCTGCGACTATCTCGACGCGCCGGTCTCCGGCGGCGAGGTGGGGGCGAAGGCCGCCAGCCTGACCATCATGGTCGGCGGACCCGAAGCGGTCTTCGAACGCATCAAGCCATTGTTCGAGCGCATGGGCAAGAACATCACGCTGGTCGGCGGCAACGGCGACGGCCAGACCACCAAGGTCGCCAACCAGATCATCGTCGCATTGAACATCGCCGCCGTCGGCGAAGCGCTGCTCTTCGCCTCCAAGGCGGGCGCCGATCCGGCCAAGGTGCGCCAGGCACTGATGGGGGGCTTCGCCGCGTCGCGCATCCTGGAAGTGCATGGCGAACGCATGATCAAGCGCACGTTCAACCCGGGCTTTCGCATCGCGCTGCACCAGAAGGACCTGGGCCTGGCGTTGGCCGGCGCCAAGGCGATCGGCGTCGCCTTGCCGCAGACCGCCTCGGCCGCGCAATTGATGCAAGTGTGCGCGGCCAATGGCTGGGACCAGCTCGATCATTCGGCGCTGGTCAAGGCACTGGAGACGATGGCGGCGCATGAAGTGGCTGGTCCGCCGGCTTGAGGTGACAGGCAGGACGGTGCAACGCGCGGACGCGCTTTCGGCCGCGTCCGCCGGCCCGCCTCGGATGCCCAATTACGCTGGGCAATCAAGTTCGAGGTTGTCGATCAATCTCGTCGAGCCGAGCCTTGCCGCTGCCAGCACGACCAGTGGATCGCCGTTGACCGGCACCGCCAGGTCGGCGCGCCGGCGAATCGCTACGTAGTCGGGCTGCCATCCGCGCGCGGCCAGGGACTGCATCGCCGCTTCTTCCATGGCCGTCCAGTCACGCCGTCCGCGCCGCACCTCGATGGCCACGCCATTCAGCTCGCGCGACAAGCAGACCGCTTCCAGCCGCTGCGCCGCGTCCAGGTAGCCGTTACGCGACGACAGCGCCAGCCCGTCTTCGGCACGCGTTGTTTCACCTGCGACAACGTCGATCGGCAGGGCCAGCTGCCGCACCATCCGGCGAATCACCATCAGCTGCTGGTAGTCCTTCTTGCCGAACACCGCGACTCGCGGCTGCACGCAGTTGAAGAGCTTGAGGACCACCGTGCACACACCGGTAAAAAAGCCCGGACGGAAGTGTCCTTCGAGGATGTTGGCGAGCTCGGCCGGAGGTTCCACCTTGAACGCCTGGGCTTCGGGATAGAGCTCCGCCTCATCGGGCGCAAAGACCAGGTTGCAACCCGCGCCGCGCAGCAGGTCGCAGTCGCGCTCGAAGGTGCGCGGGTAGGTATCGAAATCCTCGTGCGGCGCGAACTGCAGGCGGTTGACGAAGATGCTCGCCACCACGGGGCCGCCGGCGCCCCCCTTGGCGCGCTCGATCAATGAGAGGTGGCCAGCGTGCAGGTTGCCCATGGTGGGCACGAAAGCGGTGCCTGCAGCCCCGGCCAGGGCTTGCCGCAATTCAGCGATGGTGTGGACGATGCGCATGGTGGGAATGATGAAGGGTTCAGTAGGTGTGAGTCGATTCGACCGGAAAGCTGCCGTCCCTGACGGCCTGCACATATTGGCGCAGCGACGCCTCGATGCTGCCGCCCTCGCTCATGAAGTTGCGCACGAAGCGCGGCAGCTTGCCTCGCGTGAGGCCCAGCATGTCGTGCAGGACCAGGACCTGGCCGCTGCATAGCGCACCGGCGCCGATGCCGATGACGGGGATCGGCAAGGCGGCCGTGAGTTCGCCGGCAAGGACCGCCGGAATCAGCTCGACTACCAGCATGGAAACGCCCGCCTCGGCCAGTTCCCGCGCCTGCCGCAGCAGCGTCTGGGCGCCCTGCTCGTCGCGCCCCTGCACCCGGTAGCCGCCCAGCGCGTGCACCGATTGCGGCGTCAGGCCCAGATGGGCGCACACGGGGATGCCGCGCTCGACCAGAAAACGCACGGTCTCCGCCGTCCAGCCGCCGCCTTCGAGCTTGACCATGTGCGCCCCGCTTTGCATCAGGCGCGCCGCGCTGCGCAGCGCCTGCCCGCTGGACTCGTGATAGCTGCCGTAGGGCAGGTCACCGACGATCCAGGCATTGCGATTGCCGCGCGCGACGCATTGCGTGTGATACGCCATCTCGTCGAGCGACACCGGTACAGTGCTGTCGTGGCCCTGGACGACCATCCCGAGCGAATCGCCGACCAGCATCACATCGACGCCGGCCTCGTCGAGCAATCGAGCAAAGCTGGCGTCGTAGCACGTCAACATCGCGATTTTCTCGCCGGCCGCGTGCATCGCACGCAGGCGATGCAAGGTCATCGGCTTGCGTGCCGCACTCATGGCGTGACCACCTGCACCGCGATACCTTGAAACATCGGAATCCTTGATTGATAGCCGCAGCGCGATGGCACTCGTGGTCATTCAAGACTGCAGGCAGGTGGCTGAGGGGGCGCCGGGCCCAGGCGGGCCGCAGCGCTTCGCTGTCATCTCACAAGAAAGCCTCGCTACTATTTTCATAGCAGCGAGGCCCCATGGATAGTGGCGGAGTGGACGGGACTCGAACCCGCGACCCCCGGCGTGACAGGCCGGTATTCTAACCAACTGAACTACCACTCCGCGTCGGTTGCCGCGTTCACCCTTAACGAGTCAAGTGCGGCAAAACTTGGCGACCCTACGGGGATTCGAACCCCGGTACTTACCGTGAAAGGGTAATGTCCTAGGCCTCTAGACGATAGGGTCAAATCCTCGGACCAATTCGACTTCTGTGGTGGAGGTAAGCGGGATCGAACCGCTGACCTCTTGCATGCCATGCAAGCGCTCTCCCAGCTGAGCTATACCCCCGCAGATGCCGAGCCGTCGATTATAGCCGGGTTTCCTCGCAGTCCGGCCGGTTGTGACGGTCGTTGGCGCCTTCAAGCCGCCCTGAGCCGCTCGAGAACGGTGTCGCGATCGCACAGTTCGAGCACCGCATCCAGCGACGGTGTCTGCGCCGTTCCCATCACCAATACGCGCACCGGCATCGCCAGTTGCGGCATCTTCATTCCGGTGGCGCGCAGCACTTCCTTGATCGCTTCGCCGATCGCGGCTTTCTGCCAGGGGCAGCCCTCCAGCATGCGCGCCAACATGCCGATCGCCGGCCGCACGCCGTCGACCACATGCCTGGCGAGTTCTTCCGGGTTGGGCTGTACCGGCCGGTAGAACCTCGCGGCCCAATCGGCCAACGCCACAGTGGTGTCGCAGCGGTCCTTGAACAGGGCGCAGATGCGCGCGAGATGATCTTCGAAGTGCACGGCGATCCCGCGTTTTTCCAGCTGCTGCGCCACCAGCAGCGCCAGCGCCTCGTCGCCCATCGCCTTCAGGTGCTGGGCATTCACCCAACGCAGCTTGGCCTCGTCGAATTGCGCGGCGCTGCGGCCCAGGTGGTCGAGGTTGAACCACTGCAGGAACTGCTCGCGGCTGAAGATCTCCGCGTCGCCGTGCGACCAGCCCAGGCGCGCGAGGTAGTTGACCATCGCGTCGGCGAGGAAACCCTCCTCGCGATACTGCGTGACGGGCTTGGCGCCGTTGCGCTTGCTCATCTTCTCGCCCTGCTCGTTCAGCACGGTGGGCAGATGGGCGTAGACCGGCGGCTCCTTGCCCAGCGCGCGGAAGATGTTGATCTGGCGCGGCGTGTTGTTCACATGGTCGTCGCCGCGGATCACGTGCGTGATGCGCATGTCGATGTCGTCCACCACCACGCAGAAGTTGTAGGTGGGCGTTCCATCCGGCCGCGCGATCACCAGGTCGTCGAGTTCGTGGTTGCTGATCTCGATGCGGCCCTTGACCTTGTCGTCCCAGGCGACGACGCCCGTGGCCGGGTTCATGAAGCGCAGCACCGGTTGCACGCCGTCGGGCACCGCCGGCAAAACCTTGCCCGGCTCGGGCCGCCAGGTGCCGTCATAGCGCGGCTTTTCCTTGGCGGCCATCTGCCGCTCGCGCAGCGCGTCGAGTTCGGCGACGCTCATGTAGCAGGGATACACGAGCCCGGCGGCCTTCATTTGCGCCAGCACTTCCTTGTAGCGATCCATGCGCTGCATCTGGTAGTACGGGCCCTCGTCCGGGTCGAGGCCGAGCCAGGACATGCTTTCCAGGATCACGTCCACCGCGGCCTGCGAGGAGCGCTCCAGGTCGGTGTCCTCGATGCGCAGGATGAAGTCCCCGCCGGTCGAACGCGCGAACGCCCAGGGATACAGCGCCGAGCGGATGTTGCCGAGGTGGATGAAGCCCGTCGGCGACGGGGCGAAGCGGGTGCGGACGCGATTCTGGCCAGGCATTGTCTTCAGGCTTCTTCGGGATTGGGCAGGGCCAGGCGCGACGTGTCATCCTCGGACGCCTCATCCTGGCCGACGCGCGCGGCATTGATTCGCGCGATGTCGTCGACGTTGATGTCGCCGGTCACGTAGACGCCGTCGAAGCACGAGGCGTCGAAGCCGTCCAGGCGCGGCGACCCCGGCGTGGTGGGCGCGGCCTGCAGCACCGCCCGCTTCATTCCTTCCACGTCCTGGTAAATCAGCGCGTCGCAGCCGATGATGTCGCGCACCTCTTCGACACTGTGCCCGTAGGCCACCAGTTCGCTCGGAGTGGGCATGTCGATGCCGTAGACATTGGGAAAGCGCACCGGCGGCGCCGCGCTGGCCATATACACCTTGCGGGCGCCCGCGTCACGCGCCATCTGCACGATCTCCTGGCTGGTCGTGCCGCGCACGATGGAGTCGTCCACCAGCAGCACGTTGCGGCCCTTGAATTCGCTCGCGATCACGTTCAGCTTCTGGCGCACCGACTTCTTGCGCACGCCCTGCCCCGGCATGATGAAGGTGCGGCCCACGTAGCGGTTCTTCACGAAGCCTTCACGGTAAGGAATGCCCAGCAGCTGCGCCAGCTGCATCGCGCTGGGCCGGCTCGATTCCGGGATCGGGATGACGACGTCGATCTCGTTGGGCGGCACTGTGGAGACCACGCGCTTGGCGAGCGTCTCACCCAGGTTCAGCCGCGCCTGATAGACCGAGATACCGTCCAGCACCGAGTCCGGCCGCGCCAGGTAGACGAATTCGAAAATGCAGGGGTAGAGCTTGGGCGCATCGGCGCATTGCTGCGCGTGGACATTGCCCTGCAGGTCGATGAACACGGCCTCGCCGGGCGCGATGTGGCGCTCGAAGGTGTGGCCGGTTCCCTCCAGGGCGACCGACTCGCTGGCCAGCATCACCGCACCGTCCTTGCCGCGGCCCATCGACAGCGGCCGGATGCCGAACGGATCGCGAAACGCCACCACCCCATGGCCGGCGATCAGCACGATGACCGCGTACGAGCCGCGCACCCGGCGGTGAACGTTGCGCACGGCGGTGAACACTTCCTGCGCGCGCAGCTGCACGCCCCGGGTCGCCTTCTCGAGT
Organism: Ramlibacter sp.; assembly: GCA_035571795.1. Taxonomy (GTDB): domain Bacteria; phylum Pseudomonadota; class Gammaproteobacteria; order Burkholderiales; family Burkholderiaceae_C; genus Ramlibacter. The sequence goes on along the minus strand of DATNBX010000206.1, from coordinate 1,798 downwards.
TCATGGGCGAAGACGTTGAGCAGCACTTCCGAGTCGCTGTCGGTATTGATGTGGCGGTGATCGGCCGAGAACAGCTCGGCCTTCAGCGCCTGCGCATTGGTCAGGTTGCCGTTGTGCACCAGCACGATGCCGAACGGTGCGTTCACGTAGAACGGCTGCGCTTCTTCCTCGTTGTAGGCATTGCCGGCCGTCGGGTAACGCACCTGGCCCAGGCCCGCGGTGCCGGGCAGGCCGCGCATGTTGCGGGTGCGAAAGACGTCGCGCACCATGCCCTTGGCCTTGTGCATGAAGAACTTGCGCTCCTGCTGCGTCACGATGCCCGCCGCGTCCTGGCCGCGGTGCTGCAGCAGCAGCAAAGCGTCGTAGATCAGCTGGTTGACTGGGGCGCTGCTGACAACGCCGACGATTCCACACATGTTGATGCTCTCGTTGCTAAGGCTAGGGCAGATCTCGTAGCTAGGGCAGATATTGCCCGAAACGCTCGGGCAACGAAGGTTTCAAACTCTTGAGGACCACCAGCGACACCTCGGCGCCTTTCGATTCGATCCACCAGGCCGCGCGCCGGGCCGGCGACATGTTGATCACCACCGCCACGGCCAGCACCAGCACCGCGCCGCGCAGCAGGCCGAACGCGGCGCCCAGCGTGCGGTCCACCGGTCGCAGGCCCACGGACTGCACCAGCTTCTTCGTGATCCAGGCCAGCAACGCGCCGGCGAAAACCACGGCAATGAACACCACCACGAAACCAACCGCATACCGGCCGGCCTCGGGCGCCCGCTGGACCGGCAGCAAGGCCGCGGCGTCGGGAGCCAGCCATTGCGCAACGACGAACGCCGCGATCCAGCTCAGCACCGACAAGACCTCGTAAACCAGCCCGCGCCACACGCCCAGCAGGAACGAAGCGCCCAGCACGGACAGGAATATCCAGTCGAGTGTTGCCACTTACAAGGTGAGGATGGCGGCCGGCAAATCCAGTCCCTTGATCTTGGCCGCCGCCTTGTCGGCTTCGGCCCGGTTGGCGAACGGGCCCACCCGCACGCGCACCCGCTTGCCGTCCTTGGTTTCCGCGACATTGGTATAGGTCTTGAGCCCCGCGCGCTCCACTTTCAGCCGGGCTGCGCGCGCCTTGGCGGGATCGGCGAACGCTCCGACCTGGACGACGAAACGGCCATCTGCGGAGGCGGCGGCAACCGGCACCGGCTTGTCTTCGAGCAGGGCCTTGGCTTTCGCGCCATCTTCGCTCTTGGGCGCCGCTGTTGCTGCCGCGGCTGCCTTGGTCGGTGCACGCTCGGGCTGCGGTTTGGCTTCGGCGGCGGGCGGCGGCGGCGCTTCAGCGGGACTCGCGGCGACCGGCGGCGCGGCGGCCGCGACCTTTTCGGACGCGGCTGGCGCAGGCGCCGCCGTTACCGGTCCGGACACCGCCGGTGCCTGCGTGGCCGGCTGCGCCGGGAGCGGCAGCGGCTTGACCTTGTTGCGGTCGGGAATCTCGATGGGGATGTCCACCGCGATGGGCCGCGGCTGGGTGTCGAACAGCAGCGGAAAGCCGATCACGGCAGCCAGCACCAGCACGCCCGCGCCGATGAGGCGATGCCTGGCACGCTTGCGCATGGCCTCGATGCTTTCAGGCGGGCGGCGGGCCGCCGGCGGCTCATCGCCAGCTTTGGAGAACTTGAAAAAGGCCATGAAGCGCGGGTGAAACGTGAGTCCAGCTAGGCCTGAAGGCGGGGTACTCCGTCCTTCAGAACGCCCCCCACCGTATGGAACGATCCGAAGACGACGATTCTATCAGCGGGGTCCG
>DATNBX010000205.1:0-7256 GCA_035571795.1 Ramlibacter sp. | reverse complement strand
CGCGGTGGCGCGGGTCCTTCATGATGTGGCCGAACAGGTCGCTGACCTGCATGCGGCCGCCTTCGATGGCCTGCAGGAAGATGCCGCCGCCGTAGCACAGGATGCCGGTGATGCCGCAAGTCGGATTGTGCTGGCGGGATTGCGCCAGGATGGATTCGATCGCCTCCGGGGTGATGTCCACCGCCCGGCTGGCATAGAGAAGTCTGACTAACATGACTAGTTTTTCCCGGGGATGAGGGCGAGGAATTCGCGCCGCAGCGCCGAGTCCTTCAAGAATACGCCTCGCATGACCGAGTTGATCATCTTGGCGTCCATGTCCTTGACGCCGCGCCAGGCCATGCAATAGTGGCTGGCTTCCATCACGATCGCGAGGCCGTCGGGCTGGGTCTTTTCCGTGATCAGGTCAGCCAGCTGGACCACCGCTTCTTCCTGGATCTGCGGGCGGCCCATCACCCACTCGGCCAGCCGCGCGTACTTGGATAGCCCGATCACGTTGGTGTGCTCGTTGGGCATGACGCCGACCCAGATCTTGCCGATGACGGGACAGAAGTGGTGGCTGCAGGCGCTGCGCACGGTGATCGGGCCCACGATCATCAGCTCGTTCAGATGCTCGGCGTTGGGAAATTCAGTGATGGGCGGCTGCTTGGTGTAGCGGCCCTTGAATACCTCGCTGATGTACATCTTGGCCACTCGCCGCGCGGTGTCGTTGGTGTTGTGATCGCTGGTGGTGTCGATCACCATGCTGTCGAGCACGGCCTGCATCTTGACCTCGACCTCGTCCAGCAGCCGCTCGAGCTCGCCCGGCTGGATGAAGTCGGCGATGTTGTCGTTCGAATGGAAGCGCTTGCGCGCCGCCTCGATGCGCTCGCGGATCTTCACCGAGACCGGCGTACCGGTATCGAGTTCGGCTGCTTTCACTTTCAGTTGATCATTCATGAGCATCGCGAAATCGTAACACTGCCTGCTTTCCGCAGGTTTGACAAGGTGTTTGGGGCACCGGCCCTTGTCCGGCCCGCGACAATGCTATTGTTTCAGTAGCGCTTCGAGGTCCTGCAGCGTGTTGGCCTCTGGCAGCGGCTTGTCGCGCCGGATGCGCAGCATCCGGGGAAAGCGCACCGCGATGCCGCTTTTATGGCGGGGGCTGCGGTTGATGCCCTCGAAGCCGAGCTCGAAGACCAGCGACGGCTTGACGCTGCGAACCGGGCCGAACTTCTCGAGCGTGGTCCTGCGGATGATGGCATCGACCTGCCGGAACTCCTCGTCGGTGAGACCCGAATAGGCCTTGGCGAACGCTACCAGGTGAAGCGAATCGGGCTGCGGTGGCTCGCGCTGCGCCATGGCTTGCAGCGCCGCCTCGGCCTCCTGCCTGCCGCGCGGCGGGCGATTCCAGACGGCGAAGGTGTAGTCGGTATAGACGGAGGCGCGGCGGCCGTGGCCGGCCTGGGCATAGATCAGCACGCAGTCGATCGTCATCGGATCGATCTTCCACTTCCACCACAGGCCCTCCGCCTTGGTGCGGCCAGAGCCGTAGGCGGCATCGAGTCGCTTGAGCATGAAGCCTTCCACGCCGCGCTCGCGCGACTGCTCGCGCCGCCGGGCGAACTCCAGCCAGGACGAATCGGTTTCGACCGGCGAAACCTCGAATCGCGTGCCGTGGAGCAGTGCTTCGAGCCGGGCGCGCCGCTCGCGCTGGGGCAGGCTGCGAATGTCGCGCCGGTCCTGCTCCAGCAGGTCATAAGCCACGAACGTTACCGGCGCGTCGGCCAGCACCTTTTTTGTGAGGGTCTTGCGGCCGATGCGCTGCTGCAGCAGCGAGAACGGCGCCGGTCCGCCCGCGCCGCCCGTATCCGCCCCCTCTTTCTCCGGGCGAGGGCTCTTCCACACCAAGACTTCACCATCCAGCACCGTTCCGTCGGGCAGCCTTTGCGCCAGCTCCACGATCTCCGGAAAGCGCTCGGTGACCAGTTCCTCGCCGCGCGACCAGATCCAGACCCGGCCCGAACGCTTGACGACCTGGCCGCGGATGCCGTCGTACTTCCACTCGACCTGCCAGTCGGTGACCGGCCCCAGCCTGGAGGCAAACACCTCCGGTGGCCCATCGAGCTGGTGCGCCAGAAAGAAGGGATAAGGCTGGCCCTCGTCCTGCAGCAGTGCCGGGCCTTCCTCGTGTTTTGCGACCAGCGCCTGGAACCGCTCGACCGAGGGCATGACCTTGCCGTCGGTGTAGCCCATCATGCGCTGCGCCACCCGTTTGGCGTCCACCTCGGCATAGGCGGCCAAAGCGCGCTGCACGAGCAGCTTGCTCACGCCGACCCGAAATCCGCCCCCGACCAGCTTGGTGAGCAGAAAGCGCTCCTGCGTATCGAGCTCATTCCAATAAGATTTGACGCGCTCGGCGATCTCCGCCTCGCCCGAACCGCGCAACGGCAGCAGGCGTTCCTCCACCCACTCGGCCAGCGGGACGTCGGTCGCTTCGTTGCCCGGCGGCAGCACCAGCGCGATGGTTTCGGCCAGGTCGCCCACGGCCTGGTAGCACTCGTCGAACAGCCACGGGGCGACGCCTGCCAGCTCGCAGGCCAGCAGCGCCAGATGCCCCATCGGCACCACTTGCCGCGGCTTGCCGCCGGCCAGGAAGTACACCGCCCAGGCGGCATCGCGCGCCGGCGCCTGCTCGAAGTAGCGCTGCAGCGCTTCGACCTTCGCGTTGGTCGAGGTCGTGGCGTCCAGCTCGGCGAACAGGGCGGCGAAGCGTTTCACGTGCTTTCGGGTGCCGGCACATCAGGTGCCTGCAGATCCGCCTCGACCGCGTCGCCGCCGTACTCGGTGTCGAACCCCTCGGCCTGCAGGCCGTGCTCGGTGAGGTAGCGCACCATCACGGGCACGCTGCCGTGCGTGACGATGATCCGGCGCGCGCCGGTCGCAGCGATGGTCCCCAAGAGGCCGGGCCAGTCGGCATGGTCCGACAGAACGAAGCCGCGGTCCCAGCCGCCGCGCCTGCGGTTGCCGCGCACCTGCATCCAGCCGCTGGCGAAGGCGGTGCTGGCGTCGCCGAAGCGCCGCATCCAGGGGCTGGCGGCGGCGCTGGGCGGGCAGACGACCAGCGCGCGCCTGATGTCCGCTTTGTCCTTGATCGCGGTCACCATGCTGGTTTGCGGCAGGTCGACGCCGGCGGCGCGGTACGCCTGGTTGAGCGGCTCCACCGCGCCATGCACGATGATCGGCCCGATCGAAAGGTCGACGCCGGAGAGGATGCGCTGGGCCTTGCCGAAGCTGTAGCAGGTGAGCACGCTGGCGCGCCCGGCGATCACGTTGCGCCCCCACCAGCCGTTGATGCCGGCGAAGATTTCGTCGTCGGCGCACCAGCGGTAGATCGGCAGGCCGAAGGTGGACTCGGTGATGAACACGTCGCAGCGCACCGGCTCGAAGGGCGCGCAAGTGCGGTCGGGCGCCACCTTGTAGTCGCCGCTGGCTACCCAGACCTGGCCGCCGTGCTCCAGGCGGATCTGCGCCGACCCCAGCACGTGGCCGGCCGGATGCAAGGACAGCGTCACGCCGTTGTGGACGATGCGCTCGCCGTACGGCAGGGTCTGCAGGTCGATCTCGCCCAGCCGCGTTCGCATCACCGCTTCGGACGGCCGCGCCGCCAGGTAATGGGCGTGGCCGGCTCGCGCGTGATCCGAATGGGCATGCGTGATCACTGCACGGGCGACCGGCCGCCAGGGATCGATGAAGAAATCGCCGGGGGGGCAATAAAGGCCCTCCGGCCGCTGGACTACCAGATCGCGGTTCCGACTGTCGTCGATGGCGCCGGTCATGGCTGCGGCCTCGTCGGGCGTCCTAGAGGTATTTTTTCCCCTGGATCGCCAGCGCCAGCCGCATGAGAGCGTGCGCGACGCCCTCCATGAAGCGCTGGCGCAGCGGCCGCTGGCGGAATTCGTCGGCGTTCATCGCCTGGTCTGGGCGCATGGCCTGGACGAGGCAGCCGCGCAGCTGGGCCGCGAAGTCCCGATCTTCCACGACCACATTGGCTTCACGCGCCAGCAGCAGGCTCAGTGGATCGAGGTTGGACGACCCCACCGTGGCCCAGCGGCCGTCGATCACGGCCACCTTGGCGTGCAGGAAACTGGCCGAATACTCGTAGATTTGCGCGCCCGCGCGCAGCAGCGCACTGTAGATCGGCCGCGCCGCGTAGTACTGCATGAAGTATTCGTAGCGGCCCTGCAGCAGCAGCCGGACCTTCACGCCCCGCTTGGCCGCCGAAACCAGCGCCTTTCGCATCTTGTGCCCCGGCACGAAATAGGCGTTGGCGATGATGATTTCCTCGCGGGCGCGGCCGATGGCGCGCCGATAGGAGCGCTCGATGCGGGCGCGGTTGCGCAGGTTGTCGCGCAGTACCAGGGCGGCGCGCGACAGCGGCTGGCCGGCCGCCCTCGCGCTCCTGCGCCGTTCGATACCGGATGCCCGCAGCGATTCCAGCGCTCCGGCCAGCCGCACGTGCCGCACGTCGCGCATCGCCTGCATGCGCAGCCACAGCTGCGCCATGGTCGCGTGGACTTGCGCCACCAGGGGCCCGGTCACGCGCACCGAGAAATCCAGGCGCGGCGCTTCCAGCGGCCCGTGGTTGGGGTCGTGAAAATCGTCCAGGATGTTGACGCCGCCGCAGAAGGCGACCTGGCCGTCCACGACGCACAGCTTGCGGTGAAGCCGGCGCCAGCTCCCGAGCCACAGGATGCCCAGCCATCCCAGCGGCGCGTACACGCGCCAGTCCACGCCGGCTTGCGCGAACCGTTCGCGCCAGGATGGAGGCAAAGGCGCGCTGCCGAAACCGTCGACTACCACCATCACGCTGACCGCGCGCCGTGCCGCCCGCTCCAAGGCATAGGCGACCTCCACGCTCTGCCCGGTGAAGTCGAAGATGTAGGTTTCCAGCCGCACTTCGTGCCGGGCGGCGTCGATCGCCTCCACCAGCGCAGGAAACAGTTCGCGGCTGCCTTGCAGCAGCTGCAGCCGATGGCCGCCACGCGGGAAAGCGGAAGCGTGCGACATGAGCTCCCAGCTTCCTATACCTTGAACTCCGCGATCAGCGGCAAGTGGTCGGACATGCGCCACCAGATGCGGCCCCGGGGGACTTCCACGCCCACCGGCTTCAGGCCACGCGCATAAACGTAGTCCAGCTGGGTGAGCGGCAGCCGGGCCGGGTATGTCATCAGCCGTTCACCGATGAAATCCTTCAGGCCGAACTCGTTCATCGGCGAGCGCAGCTTGCAACCCCAGTCGTTGAAGTCGCCGGCCACCACCAAGGCGTCGCGGCGCGGCACTTCGCGCTGGATGTAATGGCCGAGCTGCTTGATCTGCCGCAGCCGGCTGCCGGCGATCAGGCCCAGGTGCAAGACGATCACATGGATCGGACGGCCGTGGAAAATGAGTGTGACGTGCAGCAGGCCACGCTGTTCGAACCAGTGGTCGGACATGTCCTCGTGGCCGTGCGAGAGCACCGGCCAGCGCGACAACAGCGCATTGCCGTGTTCGCCGTGGCGAGTGGTGGCATTGGTCTTGTAGACCGCCTCGTAGCCCGGCGGCGCCAGGAACTCGGCCTGCGGCAATTCCGGCCAGCGGGTGAAGAACTGCTCTTCGCGCCGGTGCAGCTTGCGCACTTCCTGCAGGCAGACGACATCGGCATCGAGCTGCTCGACCGCGTGGCCGATATTGTGGATTTCGAGCCGCCGGCCCGGGCCGACGCCTTGCACTCCCTTGTGGATGTTGTAAGTCGCGACCCGGAAAACACTCATCGGGCAAATTGTGGCAGCAACAGAATCGCTTCGGCATTGGACGGCGAGAAGCACGCATCGGCAGCTTCCCGCCATGGTAACCAGCGGTATTGCGTGTGCTCGCCCGGATTGAGCGTGACCGGCGTGCCCGGCGGCACGCACAGGCCGAATACATGTTCGGTGTTGCGCGTCACGCCCGGTGCGTAGCGATGCAGCCAGCGCGGGTAGATGTCGTAGACGTTTTCGAGGCCCCAGTCCTTCAGGGCCGCATGCAGGCAGGTCCCGGCGCCGCAGTTGATCCCGGTTTCCTCGAAGACCTCGCGCACGGCCGTCTGCCTGAAGTCTTCCTGCAGATGATCCTTGCTGCCCGTCACCGATTGCCAGTAGTTCGGCGGCTCGGTGCGGTCGATCAGCAGGACATCCAGAGCCGGTGTGTGGATCACCACCAGCACCGACTCGGGAATCTTGAACATGGGGAAGGGGCCGGGGGCGCGGGGAAGGGGCCGGGGTCAGGGGTCGGGGCTGTTCCCCGGTCCCTGGTCCCTCTTCCCGTCCGCCGATCAGGCGGCCTGCGTATTGCGCAGCCTGATGTGCAGCTCGCGCAACTGCTTCTCGTCAACCGGGCTGGGGGCCTGCGTAAGCAGGTCCTGGGCACGCTGGGTCTTGGGGAAGGCGATCACGTCGCGCAGCGATTCGGCGCCCGTCATCAGCATCACGAACCGGTCCAGGCCGATGGCGATGCCGCCATGCGGAGGGGCGCCGTATTGCAGCGCGTCGAGCAGGAAACCGAACTTGAGCTGGGCTTCCTCGGGGCCGATCTTGAGCGCGCGGAACACCTTGCTCTGCACGTCTTCCCGATGGATACGCACCGACCCGCCGCCAAGCTCGATGCCGTTGAGCACCGCGTCATAGGCCTTGGCGACGCAGCGGCCGGGATCGGTTTCCAGCCAGTCCTCGTGTCCTTCCTTGGGCGAGGTGAAGGGGTGGTGGACGGCGTTCCAGCGCTGGGCCTCCTCATCGAACTCGAACATCGGGAAGTCGATCACCCACAGCGGCTTCCAGTCGCCTTCGACCAGGCCGTGGGCCTTGCCGAAGTCGCTGTGGCCGACCTTCACCCGCAGCGCGCCGATGGCGTCGTTGACGATCTTCGCCTTGTCCGCGCCGAAGAAAATCAGGTCGCCGCTCGCGGCGCCGGTGCGCTTGAGAATCTCCGCCAGCGCGCGGTCGTGCAGGTTCTTGACCACCGGGGACTGCAGGCCCTCGCGTCCGGTCGCCGCATCATTGACCTTGATCCAGGCCAGGCCCTTGGCGCCGTAGATCTTGACGAACTCGCCATAGCCGTCGATTTCGCCGCGGCTCATCGCCGCGCCACCGGGAACGCGCAGCGCAACCACGCGGCCGTCTTCCGCATTGGCCGGTCCGGAGAACACCTTGAAGTCGACGTCCTTCATCACATCGGTGACCTCGGTGAACTCCAGCTTGACGCGC
>DATNBX010000204.1:0-27623 GCA_035571795.1 Ramlibacter sp. | reverse complement strand
CACACTCAAGGGCAAGAAGATCGCCGCATCGTTCGGCACCATCAACCACCTGTACGCGCTGGCCATGCTCGAGAAGGCCGGCCTCACGCCGCAGGACGTCTCGCTGGTGAACACGCCGCCCCCGGACATGACGGTGGCCCTTCTCTCCAAGGGAATTGATGCGTTCGTATGTTGGGACCCGGTGCCGATCGTGGCGCTCAAGGACGTGCCGGGCGCGTACGAGGTTGCGCGCGGCGGCGACCTCATTGCGGCCATCGGCTACAACGTGGGGACGCGCTCCTGGGTGGAGAAGAACGGCGCCACGGTGGAAAAATTCCTGGCCGGGCTGTCCGCGGCGGACCAGTGGATGCGAGCCAACCCGAAGCAGGCGGCGCAGGTGGCCACGCGGTGGATTCCCGGCCTGAAGCCCGAGGTGGCCGAGGCCGCGATGCAGTTCAACATCCAGCAGTCGGACCGGCGCCTGTCGGCCAACAGCTATCGCGCGCTGTACAGCGCGCAGGACCGGCTGAACAAGGGCGGCTTCATCAAGGCCACGTTCGACGTGAACAAGCACCTGGAGCCCAAGTACATCGTGAACCTGATGAAGTCGCGCCCGCAACTGTTCTCCGACCTGCCGCCGATTCCGTCAGCGGCGGCCGTTGCGCCCGGCTACGTGTTCAAGCCCTGAGGCCCAGCGCGAGGAGTACAGCAACATGGATTTGCAAGCATTGGTGGAGGGCTTCCGGAAGGTTGCCACCGCTTCCGTGGCCGACGCCGTGGACAAGATCTGCGGCCGCCGCGGCTACATGGATGAGAGCATCAAGCCGCGGATCAATGAAAAGCGCGTGGTGGGGCCAGCAGCGACGGTGCTGGAATCCGGCACCGACGAGTTCGTGCCGCCGCAGCATGCGCTCGACCTGATCGACGAGGCGCCGCGCGGCAGCGTCATCGTCATCTCGATCGCCGGCGGCGAGGCGAACGTGGCCGTCTGGGGCGGCTTGATGACCGCCGGTGCGGTGGCCAACGAGCACGCCGGCGCCGTCCTCGATGGCGGCGTGCGCGACCTGGCAGAAATCCGCCGCGACTATGACTTCCCGGTCTTCGCGCGCGCCGTCAGCCCCGGTACCACGCTGGGCCGGTACCGGACGGTGGCATCGCAGATCCCGGTGGAGGTGGGCGGCGTGGTCGTGCATCCCGGCGACATCATCGTTGCCGATATCGACGGCGTCGTCGTCGTGCCGAAGGCGCGGGCGGCCGAAGTGCTGGCCATGGCGGTCGAGATCGACGCCCGCGAACTCGAGCAGGCGCGCCTGATCATCGCGGAGAAGTCGCTGCGCGCCGGCCTGGCCAAGTACGGCCGGATCTGACCCGGGCATCGCGGCGCCGCAAGGAGAGGAATCCGCATGACCAGACCGATCGACGTCCTGGCCCTGGGCGAGGCCATGATCGAGTTCAACCAGACCGGTGAAGGCGGCGGCCTGCTCTACCTGCAGGGCTACGGCGGCGATACCTCGAACTTCGCGATCTCCGCGGCCCGGCAGGGCGCCGCCGCCGGGTATCTGTCCGCCGTCGGCGACGACTCGTTCGGCCGGATGCTGCGCGCGCTCTGGGACCGCGAGCGGGTCGACCATGCCGGCGTCGGCACCGATGCCGGCGCGTTCACCGGAATCTATTTCGTCACGCACAGCGACAGCGGCCACGAGTTCAGCTTCATGCGCGCGGGCTCGGCGGCCAGCCGTATGACTCCGGCCAGCTTGCCGAAAGCAAGCATCGAGTCGGCAAAGGTCCTGCATCTGTCGGGTATCAGCCTGGCGATCTCGAACGGTGCTTGCGACACCTGCTATGCCGCGATCGATATCGCGCGGGCAGCCGGTGTCCAGGTGTCGTTCGACACCAACCTGCGCCGCAAGCTGTGGCCGCTAGCGCGCGCCCGCGCCGTGATGACCGACGTCATGCGCCATTGCGACATCTGTTTGCCCAGCCTTGACGATCTCGCTGCGATCACGGACCTCACCGACCCGGATGCGCTGGTCGACCATTGCCTGTCGCTGGGCGCGAAGATCGTGGCCCTGAAGCTGGGCGAGCGCGGCGCGCTCGTGGCCGACGGTGCGCAGCGCCACCGCTTGCCGGCTCATCCCTGCCGGGCAGTGGATGCCACCGGCGCCGGCGACACCTTCGGCGGTGCATTTGTTGCGCGGCTGCTTGCCGGTGACGACCTGCTGGCGGCGGGCCGCTATGCCGTGGTGGCCGCGGCGCTTTCGACCGAGGGCTACGGCGCAGTCGACCCGATCCCGGCAGCAGCGCGGGTCCGTGCTGAGCTGGCTGCGGCAAAGGTCTAAGTCGTCGCGGGCAACCCCCGCCGTTTCGTGGCACGATTCGCGCCTGACTTTTCCGAGGAGACAACATGACCCGAGCCGTACAAATCGCCCAGACCGGCGGCCCCGAACAGTTGCAGATCGTCGACGTGAACGTCGGCCAGCCCGGCCCCGGCGAAATCCGTATCCGCCACAAGGTGGTGGGCCTTAACTTCATCGATGTCTATCACCGCACCGGTCTGTACCCGCTGCCGCTGCCCCTCAGGATTGGCATGGAAGCGTCGGGTGTGGTGGAGGCCGTAGGCGAGGGCGTGACGCACCTGAAGGCCGGCGACCGCGCCGCCTACGCCAGCCAGCCGCCCGGCAGCTATTGCGAAGTGCGGGTGATGCCGGCCAAGACCGTTTGCAAGTTGCCCGACGGGATCGACTTCGACACCGGCGCGGCCATGATGCTCAAGGGGCTCACGGCGCAATACCTGCTCAAACGCTCCCAGCCGCAAGGCGGACTGAAGCCAGGCGATTTCGTGTTGTTGCACGCGGCCGCGGGCGGCGTCGGATTGATCGCATGCCAGTGGGCGCGTGCAATGGGCCTGCAGCTGATCGGCACCGCCGGCTCTGATGCGAAGTGCGCACTGGTCAAGGAAAACGGCGCGGCGCACGTCATCAACTATTCGAAGGAAGACTTCCTGGCCCGCGTCAAGGAGATCACCGGTGGCCGCGGCGTGAAGGTGGTGTATGACTCGATCGGCAAGGACACCTGGGACAAGTCGCTGGACTGCCTGGCACCGTTCGGTCTGATGTCCACTTTCGGCAACGCCTCTGGGCCGGTGCCGCCGTTCTCGCCGGGCATCCTCGCCGCCAAGGGATCGCTCTACGTCACGCGCCAGACGCTGTTCACGCACATCGCGACGCGCGAAGTCACGCAATCGATGGCGGACGACCTGTTCGATGTCGTGACCAGCGGCAAGGTCAAGATCCACATCGGCCAGCGCTATCCGCTCGAACAGGTGCAGCAGGCCCATCGCGACCTGGAAGCGCGCAAGACCACGGGTTCGACGCTCCTGACCCTGTGATCGGGCCACGCCTCGACAGCGCCTGGCTGGCCGCGCTGCGTGCCGAGGCCAACCGGCCGCCGCGGCGGCCCCGCGTGCCGCTGTGGGCCGGACAGGCGCTTATCGGCTCGGTCGAGCCGGATTTGTTCCAGGCGGCCGCTTTGCCGCCGGGACTCGTGGTGCCGACGGCGCGCGGCGGCCAAGCGGGCTGGCAGGTCAACGGCGACGATCTCACGGCCAGCCTGCACGACCTCGCGGAGTTCTTGCGCTCCGCCGGCTTGGCCCATGTCTGGCGCGACGAGCAGTTGGCGGTGACCGATGAACACGGACGCCGCGTGGCGACGGTGGAGCGTGCCGTGGTGCGGCCGCTGGGCATCACGACCTTCGCGGTGCATCTGGTCGGCCTCGCGCCCGACGGCCGGCACTGGGTGCAGCAGCGGTCGCTGACCAAGGCCAACGATCCGGGCCGGTGGGACACCATGATGGGCGGCATGATCCCGGCAACCGATTCGATCTCGCAGGCGCTGGAGCGCGAGACCTGGGAAGAGGCCGGGCTCAGGCTCGAGCAGCTCACCGGCCTGTGCCCTGGCGGCCGCATCTCGATCGCCAGGCCCGCGAACGAGGAGGGCGCCGGCTACGTGGTCGAGCACGTCGATTGGTATCGCTGCACCGTTCCGCATGGGGTCGTGCCGGTGAACCAGGATGGGGAAGTTGCACATTTCGCTCTGATGGACGGCGCTGAGATCGCCGCCCGCTTGCAGCGTGATGAATTCACGATCGAGGCCGCATTGGTCCTGCTGGAAGCCGGCTTGTAGTCGCCGTCCGACAGGCGCGAGGCCTAAGGCACCGTGCGACCTCCTACATCTGCTCGGCCTTGCCGCTTGCAGCCAGGGTGAGTCTGGCGGCATACATTGGTTTAAACCGAGCGAGAAAGTAATGAAGTTCCGTGCGTACATCGTAGAGGACAGCGCGGTGATTCGTGAGAACCTGATCGAGACCCTGCAGGAACTGGCACTGATCGACCCCGTCGGCGCGGCCGAGACAGAGTGCGAAGGCAAGAAGTGGCTGGCCCAGAACGACGCGTACTGGGACCTGGTCATCATCGACCTGTTCCTGAAGGAAGGCAGCGGGCTGAACATCGTCGAAGCCTGCCGCTACCGCCGCCCGGCGCAGAAAGTCGTGGTCATGAGCAACCATGCCACCAACGACGTGCGCTGGCGCTGCGCCCAGTTGGGCGCCGATGCGGTGTTCGACAAGTCCACCGAGATCGACGACCTGGTGGAGTATTGCGTCAACGAGCGCACGAAGGTGACAGCGGAATAGCTGTCACGGCTGGTCGGCCACCTGGCGCAAGCGGCTGGGTGCCAGCGCGCCGGCCGAATCGAGGATCGGGTAGGCGATTGAGCAGATGTGCGAGTTGATCCGCTTCAGGTCGCTGATCAGGTCGATGTGCAGCGAGCTGGTCTCGATGCTTTGCATGGTGTTGCCCGACAGGCGCGTCAGGTGCGCTGAGGCATAGGCGCGCTCCAGGTCGCGAAAGCGCGCCTTTTCCTCCAGCAGTTTCTGCGCATCGCGCACCGAGTTGTTGAGGAACACGCTCATGCCCAGGCGCAAGTTGTCGATCAGGCGCGCGTGCAGCTCGCAGATCTCCGCCATGCCCGCGTCGGAAAAACTGCGGCCTTTCTTGATCTTCTTGTCCTCGATGTCGATCAGGATCCGCTCCACGATGTCGCCGATCTGCTCCATGTTGATGGTGAAGCTGATGATGTCGGTCCAGCGCCGGCTTTCCTCCTCGCCCAGCGCCTCGCGCGAGATCTTGGTCAGGTAGTACTTGATCGCCGAATACAACTCGTCGACATGGTCATCGAGCTTGCGCAGGTCCTGCGCGAGCTTCAGGTCGTTGTTCCTGATCACCGACAGCATGCCGACCATCATGGTCTCGACCACATCGGCCTGGTGCAGTGCCTCGCGGGCGGCGCAGGAGATTGCCAGCGAAGGCGTGGCCAGCGCGGAAGGGTCCAGGTGGTGCGGCCGCCCCGCGACCAGGCTGCGGTCCGGTTTGGGCACCCAGTGGTCGACCCAGCGCGATATCGGCCCGGTCAGCCCGATGAACACCACGGCCACCAGCAAGTTGAAGCTGAGGTGGCACAGCACCACCAGCGTCGCGGGATCATGCACGAAAGGCCGGATATGGCGCAGCCACAGCGGCGCCAGCGGCGCGGCAATCAGCACGCCCAGCGCCTTGAACAGGAAATTGCCAACCGGCACCTGCCGCACCTCCACGGCCGATCTGGCGGTGGTCAACACGGCGAGCAAGCCGCTGCCCAGATTCGCGCCCAGGACCAGGCCCATCGCGGGTTCCAGCGGAATCAGGCCCGATGCGGCCATCGTCGCGATCAACAGCACGATCGCCAGGCTCGAATAGGCGAGCACCGAGAGCAGGGCGCCGACCGTGATTTCGAGCAGCAGGTCGGTGGAGATCGAACCCAGCAGCGCCTTCACCACCTCCGACCTGGTCATGATCTCCGTCGACGCGGCGACCAGCCGCAGCGCCAGCAGCATCAGCCCGAGGCCGATCAGGATCCGGCCGAAGCGGCCGATGTGGTTCGACTCGCGCATGAGGTACAGGACCACGCCCATGAAGATGAACAGCGGCGACAGCCACGACAGGTCGAACGAGAACACCACGGTCATCAGGCTGGTGCCGATATCGGCGCCCAGCATCACCGCCAGTGCCATCGGCAATGTGACCAGGCCCTGGCCGACGAAAGCCGAGACGATCAGCGCCGTCGCCGTGCTGGACTGCACCAGTGCGGTGACGCCCAGGCCTGCCGTGGCGGCCGCCCAGCGTCCCGCGACGCTGTGAGCCAGTACGTTGCGCAGGTTGGCGCCAAACACCCTGAGGATGCCGGTTCGAACGAGATGGGTTCCCCAGACCAGCAGCGCGATCGCCGCCAGAAGATTCAACAAATGCTTCATTGCGTCGAACAAACTATACGCTTTGGTGCAGCGCAGCATCCGTGCCTGGCGCAGGTCGCGCGGGCGCGTCGATCGCAGTACCGCCCGCGAACTCAGGAAATGAATTACTTCGCGCGGCGCACGCGGCGCAGCTCGTCGAGGATCAGCAAGCCGGCGCCAATCGTGATCGCACTGTCGGCGACGTTGAAGGCCGGGAAATACCAGCCGCGCCAATGCACCTGCACGAAGTCGACCACGTAGCCGTGCACCAGCCGGTCCAGCACGTTGCCGATCGCGCCGCCGAGGATGCACGCCAGCGCCAGGGAGAACAGTTTTTGCCCGGCGTGCGAACGCAGCATCCAGATGATGAACACGGCAGCCGCGATGCCGATGGCGGTGAAGAACCAGCGCTGCCAGCCCGAGGCGGCGGCCAGGAAGGAAAATGCGGCGCCGGTGTTATGGGCCCGCACGACATTGAAGAAGCTGGCCACGTAGGTCGAGTCGCCCTCGTTGTAGTAGCCCAGGATCAGCACCTTGAGGAACTGGTCGGCGATGAAGACGGCCAGCGCCACGCCCAGCCAGGGCAGCCAGCTGCCGGCCGCATTCTTTGCCATCAGGCGAACTTCCTGTCTTCGCCCGCGCCGAACAGGTTGCTGGTGCAGCGCCCGCAGATCGTGGGATGGGCCGGGTCGCCGCCGACGTCGTCGCGCCAATGCCAGCAGCGCTCGCACTTCACCGCCTCCGACGCTTCGACCTTCACCGCCATCGCATCGCCAGCCGCGATCCGCATCACCGATGTGATGAAGACGAACTTGAGGTCATCCCCCAGGCTGGCGAGCGCCGACCACAGCTCGCCGTGCGTGGCCATGGGGATCGTGAGCTCCACGTTGGCCTGCAGCGACGAGCCGACCTTGCCGGCTTCGCGCAGCGTCTCGATCTCCTTGTTGACCAGCTCGCGGGCGGCGCGGATGCGCGTCCATTTGTCCAGCAGCTGCGCATCGGCAGCGCCGATCTCCGCATAGGTTTCGAAGAAGATCGATTCGGAGTCGCCGAAGATCTTCCATGCCTCCTCGGCGGTGAAGCTGAGAAACGGCGCCATCCAGCGCAGCATCGCGTGGATGATGTTCCACAGCGCGGTTTGCGCGCTGCGCCGCGCCAGCGACTTGGGCGCCGTGGTGTAGAGCCGATCCTTCAGGATGTCCAGGTAGAACGCGCCCAGGTCTTCCGAGCAATAGACCTGCAGCTTGGCCACCACCGGATGGAACTCGTAGACCTCGAAGTGCGCCAGCACCTCGGCCTGGAACTGCGCCGCGCGCGACAGCGCGTAGCGGTCGATTTCCAGCATCTGGTCCAGCGGCACCGCGTCCTTCGCGGGATCGAAGTCGCTCACATTGGCCAGCAGGAAGCGCAGCGTGTTGCGGATGCGCCGGTACGCGTCGACCACGCGCGCCAGGATCTTGTCGTCGCCGGCGATGTCGCCCGAATAGTCCGAGGCCGCGACCCAGAGGCGGACGATCTCGGCGCCGAGCTTCTTGTTGACCTCCTGTGGCTCGATGCCATTGCCCAGCGACTTGCTCATCTTGCGGCCCTGGGCGTCCACGGTGAAGCCATGCGTAAGCAGGGCCCGGTAGGGCGCGCGACCGTAGATGGCGCAGGACGTGAGCAGCGAGGAATGGAACCAGCCGCGATGCTGGTCGTGGCCTTCCAGGTACAGGTCCGCTTCGGGCCCGCTTTCGTGGCCGGCGCCGGCGTGCGAGTGCTTGAGCACCGTGGTGTGGGTCGTGCCGGAGTCGAACCAGACCTCCAGGATGTCGGTGCTCTTGCTGTAGTGCGCCGCATCTTCCGGGCCGAGGATCGATTCGGTGCTGGCCTTGCTCCAGGCCTCGATGCCGCCTTCCTCGACCATCTTTGCGGCGGTGTCGAGGATTTCCATGGTGCGCGGATGCAGCTCGCCGCTGTCCTTGTGCAGGAAGAAGGGCAGGGGCACGCCCCAGCTGCGCTGGCGGCTGATGCACCAGTCGGGCCGTCCCGCGATCATGTCGCGCAGCCGCGCCTTGCCGTTCTCCGGGAAGAAGCTGGTTTCCTCGATCGCCTCGAGCGCGAGGCGGCGCAAGGTCTTGGGCGCCTTGTCCTTCGTGAACACGCCCTCGCCCTCGTCCATGCGGATGAACCACTGGGCCGCGGCGCGATAGATCACCGGCGACTTGTGGCGCCAGCAGTGCGGATAGCTGTGGACGATGTTCGCGGTGGCGAACAGGCGGTGGGCGTGCCGCAATGCGTCGATGATTTTCCCCGTTGCCTTCCAGATGTTCTGGCCGCCGAACAGCGGGAAGTCCGCCGCGTAGGAGCCGTTGCCCTGGACCGGGTTGAGGATGTCGTCGTAAGCCAGGCCGTGCGCGACGCAGGAGTTGAAGTCGTCCAGGCCGTAGGCCGGCGACGAGTGGACGATGCCGGTGCCGTCCTCGGCCGTCGCGTAGTCGGCCAGGTACACCGGCGCGAGCCGCCGGTAGCCTGGATCCGCGTCGTACAGCGGGTGCTGGAATTTCAGGCCGTCGAGCTTGGCGCCCTTGACCGTGGCCAGCACCTGGCCGGTGAGCCCATAGCGCTCCAGGCAACTGCCGACCAGGGACGAGGCGAGCAGCAGCAGCCCCCGCTCGGTGTCGACCAGCGAGAATTCGATTTCCGGGTTGAGGTTGAGCGCCTGGTTGGCGGGCAGCGTCCAGGCGGTGGTGGTCCAGATGACGGCGAAGATGGGCTTGCCGTCGGGCTGGGAGGGCAGGCCGAACGCCGCCAGCACCTTCGCCGGCTCGTCCGCCTTGAACCCCACGTCCACCGTCTGCGACTTCTTGTCGGCGTACTCGATCTCGAATTCCGCGAGCGACGAGCCGCAGTCGAAACACCAGTACACGGGCTTCAGGCCCCGATAGACGAAGCCGCGCTCGATCACCCGCTTGAAGGCGCGGATTTCCTCGGCCTCGTTGACGAAGTCCATGGTGCGGTACGGATGGTCCCAGTCGCCCAGGACCCCGAGGCGCTTGAAGTCGGCCATCTGCACGCCGATCTGCTCGGTGGCGAAGGCGCGGCTTTTCGCCTGCATCTCGTCGCGCGCCAGGTTGCGCCCGTACTTCTTCTCGATCGCGTTCTCGATCGGCAGGCCGTGGCAGTCCCAGCCCGGGATGTAGGCGGCGTCCAGCCCCTTCAACTGGCGCGCCTTCACGATCATGTCCTTGAGGATCTTGTTGACCGCGTGACCCATGTGGATCTGGCCGTTCGCATACGGCGGGCCGTCGTGCAGCACGAACTTCTCGTGCTCGCAGCGCGCCGCGCGCAGCTTCTTGTACAGGCCCTTTTCTTCCCATTCCTTGACCCAGCCCGGCTCGCGCTTGGGCAGGTCGCCGCGCATCGGGAACGGGGTATCGGGCAAATTGAGCGTCGCTCGGTAATCGGTCTTGTCTGTCATGAGAAACCTTCAGTTTGTCATTCCGGCCTTGAGCCGGAATCCAGGTATTCGGGTCCGGGAGATGGATTGCGGATCGAGTCTCCGCAATGACAGACCTCTAAATTCGGTCGCGCGTCGTCTGGCGGCGGGTGGAAGCAAAGTACGCGCGAGCCTCTTCGCAGTCCCTGGCGATGCCGGCCCTCAGGTCATCCAGACTGGCGTACTTGCGCTCGTCGTGCAATTTGTGCAGCAGTTCCACGCGGATGATTTTACCGTAGCCCCCCTCGTCGCCCAGCTCCTGCGGCCATTCCAGGCAATGGGTCTCCAGCAGCACCCGCCCGCCGTTGGCGTCGGCCGGGTTGAGCGACGGCCGGATCCCCAGATTGGCCACGCCGGGCAAGGGGTTTGCCGCCCGGTCGCGCGCCGGCGTGCCGTCCAGGCCATGCACCTGCACCGCGAAAATGCCGCTGGCCGCCGGTTTCCAGTGGGAAAAACGCAGGTTCAGCGTCTTGAAACCCAGCTCGCGTCCCAGTTTGCGGCCATGCACCACATGCCCGCTGATGCTGTAGGGACGCCCCAGCAGCGCGGCCACGCCGTCCATGTCGCCGCGGCCCAGCCCGTCGCGCACGCCGGAGCTGGAAACCCGGTGACCGTGCACCTCGTAGCTGTTCATGCGCGCCACGTCGAAACCCTTGGCGGCGCCGGCGGCATCGAGCATCGCGTAGTCGCCGGCCCGCTTGGCGCCGAAGCGGAAGTCGTCGCCGACCAGCACGTACTTCGCACCCAGCCCGCGCACCAGCACGTTGTCGATGAAGGCGTCGGGAACTTGCGAGGACAGCCGGGCATCGAACGCAAGTACCACGCATTGGTCCACGCCGCAGCGCGCCAGTTCGGTGAGTTTGTCGCGCAGCGTGGCAATCCGGGCCGGTGCCAGCTCCGGCTTGCGCGCCACCGCCGCGAAATAGTCGCGCGGATGCGGCTCGAACGTCAGCACGCAGCTGGGCACGCCGCGGTGCCGGGCCTCGTTGTTCAACAGCGCGAGCATGGCCTGGTGCCCCCGGTGCACGCCATCGAAATTCCCGATGGTCAGCGCGCAGGCGGGAGCGATGCCTGGATGATGAAAGCCTGAAAAAATCTGCATTACGGCTGGGTCGGTATCTTTTTGATAGCAGTGCGTGACCGCCTGTCAAGCACCGCGAGGCTATTCGCGGGGGCAAGTGAGCACGAAAACAGGGTATATTGTGCTGTACAGCGCTACGAGGCGCCGACTCGAAGCTCTGCCTGGTTTTTGAAGGTTCAAGGAGGCGTGTTTTGAAGGTTTTGAAGCTGTCCGCCCAAGGACTGCCCCAGTCGTGGATTTCGCTGGAGCAGGCCGTGCTGCACTACGCCTCCGACGACGTGCGCTGGGAGGTGGGCGCGCAGGTGGCGCTGTTCCGGGGCGGCCACAACGCGATGACGGGATTGCAGTCCCAGATCGCCGTCAACAGCATCATCGGCACCAAGGGCGTGCCCAACATCAATCCCTTCGATCTGCGGCCAGGCCTGACCAACGTCAAGCTGTTCGCGCGCGACCGCAACGTCTGCGCCTACTGCGGCGGCCACTACCATGAGGACGAGCTCACGCGTGAGCACATCATTCCGTTCGCCCAGAACGGCCGGGACCACTGGATGAACGTGGTGACGGCCTGCCGCACCTGCAACCATCGCAAGAGCAACCGCACGCCGGAACAGGCGCGCATGCCCCTGCTGTACGCGCCCTACATTCCCAGCCTGTGGGAAGACTTCATCCTGCGCAACCGCCGCATCCTGGCCGACCAGATGGAGTTCCTGATGGCGCACCTGCCCAAGTCGTCACGCCTTCTCTGAAAAAATCGCAAGCGATTTTTTCAGAGGTCTGATCAGTGTGAGAAGGACCGGCAAAGCCGGATCCTTCCCACAGGAGGGGCCGCCTTGCACGATGTTCCAGGCGACCCGGGCCACAAACCTTCACAGCTGGCCCCGCAAAGCTTCCCAGTACAGCGGGTGGGCTGAGACCGTGTTGTGGCCGGTGCCGGGCAGCACGATGAACTTGGCCACCCCCTCGCCAAAGCGGACATGAAGCCGGTCGGTGCTCCATCGCGGGATCACCTCGTCGTGCTCGGCCGCGACAATCGTGGTGGGAACGCTCACCAGCGGCGCATACCGGTTGGACTCGAATTTGTCGGCCAGCAGCCAGCGCACCGGAAACAAGGGGAACTGCGCCGCCGCCAGGTCCTGCAGGCTGTCGTACGGCGTGACCAGGACCAGGCGGGCCACCGGTCGCTGCGTGGCCAGCCGAATCGCCACGCCCGTGCCCAGGCTGCGGCCCACGACGACGACGTCGGGATGGTCGCGGTGGACCTCATCGAACAGCACGAGCGCGTCCTGCTGCAGGGCCTGCTCCGACGGCGCACCGGAACTGCCGCCGTAGCCGCGATAGTGCATCAGGAAGATCGCGCTATCGGGAAACGCCGCCGACATCTCCGGCAGGCCCGCGGAGACATCTTCGGCATTGCCGCCGAAGTAGATCACCGCGTTCGGCCCGCCATGCGGCCGCACCGACAACTGCAGCTCGGCCCCGTCGACGGCCAGCTTCATCCGGCTGTCTGCGCCGGCCAAGCCGCCCGGCTGCGGGTAATAGATCAGCGAGCGCTGGAAGAAAAACAGGCCTGCGCATACCGCGACATACACGAAGGCGGCGGAGACCAGGATGAGGCCAAGGGTTCTCATGCTTGAGCGGCAAGCGACGGCGGGCAAGCCTGCGGCAGGCCCTTGCAACTTCAGTATGTGAGCTCGAGAACGGACAGATGGTTCTGCGAGGCGGGCCAGCTGCGTCCTGTCGCGCGCTCGCCGTTGAACTCGGCCGTCACAGAGCGGGGCGGGCCCTCCGGCTTGATTTTCGAGCTGGCAACGCCGGCGCCCGGCAGGGCACCGGGCGGCGGTGTCTGCCCGTCGAAGGTCATCTTGTCGCGCGCCGGGTCGAGATAGCCGCGCGGGCGGGTCATGGTGACGATCGCCGGCGCGTTCCGGTCGGCTTCGGCGATGCGCTCGGCCCGCAGATTCACGATGCTGCTGGAACGCGGGAATGAGCTGCGGTAGATATGGGTGGTGGCGTAGCCGGGCGCGTCAATCACGAATTCGTAGTGCGTTTCAGGTTGTGCGACGAGGGGTCCCCAGAGTCCGTCCGGGCCGATCGTCTTGCTGTACACGGCGCCGCCGCGGCGTACGCCCGTCAGCGTTTCGGTGGCGAAGACCTGCAGCTGCGCGCCCGGCAGCGGCAGGTTGTTGACGAAGTTGCCCGACGCCGGGTCGGTGGACGAAACGCCCAGCCCGCTGACTTTTCCGCCG
The DNA here is from genome assembly GCA_035571795.1 of Ramlibacter sp. Lineage (GTDB taxonomy): Bacteria > Pseudomonadota > Gammaproteobacteria > Burkholderiales > Burkholderiaceae_C > Ramlibacter. The sequence continues at coordinate 14,514 of DATNBX010000204.1, read as the reverse complement.
AGCACGATGCGTTCCTCCGGCAGCACCGAAGCCGTCGCCGGTGCATGCCCCGTGATGAACTGGTACGTGGCTGCAAAAGCCGCGGGCGAGAATGAAGTTTCGCGATGGTCGACGCGGGCAATCACCACGTTGGTCGCGCCTTTGAGCTCCGGGGCCGCGTAGGTCAGGTTGGTCGGTTGCCCGGGCCGTCCAATCCAGAGACCGTCGGGCTGAGCGAACTTGTCGTTGCTGTCCGAGCGGATCGTCAGCCACCTGACCGGACTCGTGACTTCGTCGCCGCGTGAATTCTTCGGCGCGTTCAGGGCCGTCAGAAACGGGCCGGTGCCGGCGAACTCGTTGCCTTCGTTTTGGCCCTTGACAGCCTGCACCCCGTGGTTGGGCGTCCCGCCCAGCACCGCATGGCTGACGGTCTTGTCGCCGCCGCCGTTCTGGATGTAGTTGCGGATCGCATAGCCGCCGCGCGAATTGCCCACCAGCACGATCTGGCGCGCGCCGGTGCCCGTGAGCACCTTTTCCACTTCGGACTTGAGATAGGCCATGTGCTGCGCCGTCGAAGTGCGGCCCGGCTGCGCCTTGGTGTCGTCGTCACGGGCGAGCGGGTAGGGCAGGTCGATCGCGTGCAGGCGCGAGCGCGGCCAGCCGTTGGATTCGAAGCGCCAGATCGTCGTCTGCCAAATGGAGGCGGAGTCCCCGTTGCCGTGCACGAAAACGATGGGCGGGAACTCCGTGGACGGAGGGCCGGCCTGCAGGGATGGGGATGGTGCGGTGGCGCAGCCGGCGGCCAGCATGGCGCTGGTCACCAGCCCGAGGAACAATCGACGAGTGGTCATGCGGCCCTCCAGACGCGACAGACCGCCCGGGATGACGAACCTACGCGAACACGCCGGCGGTATCCTGCATTCTTTCCGACACTTCGCCCAGGTGGTGCAGGGTATCCCCGAAGCTCAGTTCAAGCTGGGTGAGCTTCTTGAAGTAGTGGCTGCCGATGTATTCGTCGGTGACGCCGATGCCGCCGTGCAACTGCACCGACTGCTGGCCGATGAAGCGCATCGACACACCGAGCTGGTACTTGGCGCGGGCCATCGCGCGGCGCCGCTCCTCGGCAGGCGCATTGAGCTTGAGCGACGCGTAATAGCTCATCGATCGCGCCAGTTCCAGCTGCATCTTCATGTCGGCCACGCGATGGCGCAGCGCCTGGAAGGTTGCCAGCGCAACACCGAATTGCTTGCGCGTGTTCATGTACTCGACGGTCACGTCCATGGTCTTGTCCAGAACGCCGACGGCCTCGGCGCAACTGGCGGCGATGCCGATGTCCACCGCGTGCTCCAGCGCCGCCAGCCCTTCCAGCGTGATGAGGGCAGCCGGTGCCGACTTGAACGACACTTCGGCGGCGCGGCCGCCGTCCTGGGTGCCGTAACCGCGGCAAGCGACGCCGGCCCCGCCGCGTTCGACCAGGAACAGCGCGATCTTGCCGTTCACGGTGGCGGGCACCAGGAACGCATCGGCTTTGTCGCCGGCAGGAACGACGCTCTTGGCGCCGCTGACCGACCATGCGTTGCCCGATTGCGCCGCGCTCGCTTCGCAGATCTCGAGCCGGTAACGCGCCTTGCGCTCCTGCTGGGCCAGCACCACCAGCGCTTCGCCGCCCGCGATCTTCGGCAGCCAGGCCGACTTGAGGGCAGCGTCGGCGTAGCCGTTGAGAATGCCGCCGGCGATCAGGGTCTGGGCCAGCGGCTCCAGCACGATGCCCCGGCCCAGCTCCTCCATCACCACCATGCTTTCGACCGGGCCCATGCCCATGCCGCCGTGCTGCTCGGGAATGTAGAGGCCCGCCAGGCCCAGTTCCGCGAGTTCGCCATAGGCGCCGCGGTCGAAGCCGCCGGCCTTCACGATGGCGCGCCGGCGCTCGAAGTCGTAGCCCTTTTCGACCCACTTGCGCACCGCGTCGCGCAGTTGCTCCTGGTCGTCGGTGAAATCAAAGTCCATCTGTGTTCTCCACTAAATTTCAGCCGAGTACCGTGTTCGCCACGATCGTCCGCTGCACCTCGTTGCTGCCGCCGTAGATCGTGGTCTTGCGCAAGTTGAAATAGGTCGACGCCAGCGGCGCGCAATGCGCGGCCCCGACGTACTCGCCCTGCCAGCCGGCCTCCATCGCTTCGTGGATCAGCGGCAGCGCATAGGTGCCGGCGGCCAGCATCATCAGCTCGCTGTAGCGCTGCTGGATTTCACTGCCCCTGATCTTGAGCAGGCCGGCGATGTCCAGCGGGTTCTTGCCCGCCTTCACGGCCGACAGCACACGCAGCACCATCATTTCCAGCGCGACCACGTCCACTTCGAGCTTGGCGATCTCGTCGCGGAAGCGCTGCGCATCGGCGCCGCCCTGGCTCGCGTCGTACATGCCCTCGGCCTTGGCGATGCGCTTGAGCCGCTCGAGCTCGCGCTTGGCGCGATTCACGTCGGCGATGTTGGTTCGCTCGTGCGACAGCAGGTGCTTGGCGTAGGTCCAGCCCTTGTTCTCCTCGCCGATCAGGTTCTCCGCCGGCACTTCCACGTTGTCGAAGAAGACCTCGTTCACCTCGGGCTCACCGTCGAGCATGTAGATGGGCCGCACCGACACGCCCGGGGACTTCATGTCGATCAGGAGGAAGGAGATGCCGGTCTGCGGCTTGCCTTCATTGCTGGTGCGCACCAGGCAGAAGATCCATTCGCCGTACTGCGCCAGCGTGGTCCAGGTCTTCTGGCCGTTGACGATGTACTTGTCGCCTTTGCGCTCGGCGCGGCACTTGAGCGAAGCGAGATCCGAGCCCGCGCCCGGCTCGCTGTAGCCCTGGCTCCACCACACTTCGCCGCTCGCAATCCCGGGCAGGAAGCGCTGCTGCTGCTCGGGGTTGCCGAAGGCCATGATCACGGGCGCCACCATCACCGGCCCGAACGGCACGATGCGAGGCGCGCCGGCCAGCGCGCATTCTTCCTCGAACAGGTGCTTTTGCACGGCGTTCCAGCCCGGGCCGCCGAACTCTTTGGGCCAGCCATAACCGAGCCAGCCCTGCTTGCCGAGAATGCGCGCCCAGCGCTGCATGTCATCGCGCGTCAGGCGCAGCGAGTTGTGGACCTTGTGCGAAATTTCTTTCGGCAAATTTGCCCGCACCCAGGCGCGCACTTCTTCGCGGAACTTCTGTTCTTCAGGGGTAAAGGCCAAATCCATAACAGCGTCTCCAGTTCGGTCCGATTATCTGCACGGTCGTTCTATTTCGCCTGTCCGGGTTGTGACATTCCGAGCTGCTCGCAAAGATTTTGCAGAGTGGAACGCAAGGCCGTCACTTCGTTCTCCAAGGTTTCGATGCGCGCCTCGAGTGCGGACGCCGCACCGCCGAGCGCTTGCGTTTCTTCCAGGCCGATCTCCACCGGCCCGCACATCAAGTGGGCCCAGCGCTGCTCGCGCATGCCCGGCGCGCGCGGCAACTTCACTACCAGCGGGCCGCCTTTCTCCTCTGACCGGTCCTGCAGCTCTTCCAGAAAAGCCTCCACCGATGAGATATCGGCGAAGCGATACCAGCGCTCGCAGTTGATGCGCAGTTCGCCGGCCGTCTGCGGCCCGCGCAGCATCAGCAGGCCGAGCAGCACGGCGGACTGTTCGGGCACGCGCACGCCGCGCTGGAAGTTGTGCTCCCAGCGCGCCACCCGGCTGCCGCTGGACTGGAACACCAGCGTCAGCAGCTTCAGCGCATCGAGCGACTCCTGCACCTGCGCGTCGCTCAGGTTCATCAAGGGCTCGCGGCTGGTCTTCTGGTTGCAGCCGGCCACCAGCGAGTTGAGCGTCAGCGGATAGCTGTCCGGCACGGTGCGGGCTTTTTCCATCAGCGTGCCGAGCACGCGGGCTTCGATCGGGGTCAGGGGGCGCAGGGGCATGGCAGGGATAATCGTCCAGTTTAGGGCCTGTTCACACTACTTTTGCGAGATGCGTTGCGAGTCAAAAAGGTCATGCGCAAGGCGCGAAACGCAGCCGGACTCGACGTCCGGCCAGGCTTCGCAACGCGGCGCATGGCCTTTTTGGCCGCAACCCGTAGGGAACGGGGCTAAAACAGCGCCACTCGTTGTTACGCTCCTAGCCCAGGCGGCCAGCCTGGGCGTCGTCGCGCGCCTAGATTGGCGCTGTTTTAACCACGTTCGCACTTGCAAGAATAGTGTGAACAGGCCCTATTCCCAACCCTGGCCTGGACCAGTCGCGCCGATCAACTGTGCGTAACGCGCAAGATCCACGTTGCCGCCGCTGAGAATCACGCCCACGCGCCGGCCCTCCAGCGGAAGAGCCGCATGACGCGCCGCGGCGAATCCCAGACAGCCCGTGGGCTCGACGACCAGCTTCATCCGCTCGGCGAAAAAGCGCATCGCTTCGACCAGCTGGCCATCGTTCGCGGTAAGCACTTCGTTGACGTCGCGGCGGATCACCTCGAACGTGAAGCGGCCCAGGTGCTGCGTCTGCGCCCCATCGGCGATGGTATTGGGCGTGGCGATATGGACGATCTCACCCTTGCGCATGGACTGCTGCGCGTCGTTGCCGGCCTCGGGCTCGACTCCGTAGAGCTTGCAATTGGGCGACAGGGCGCGGGTGGCGAGCGCCGTCCCGCTCAGCAGGCCGCCGCCCCCGAGCGGCACCAGCAGCACATCGAGTTCGCCCACTTGCTCGAACAGTTCCTTGGCGGCGGTGCCCTGCCCGGCGATCACGTCCGGATGATCGTAAGGCGGGATCAGCGTCAGTCCGCGCTCGGCCGCGAGTTGAGCTGTCAGCGCCTCGCGGTCTTGCGCGTAGCGGTCATAAGTAATCACCTCGCCGCCGTAGCCGCGAGTGGCGTCGACCTTGGCCTGCGGCGCATCCAGCGGCATCACGATGGTGGCCGGAATGCCCAGCAGACGGGCCGCCAGCGCTATTGCCTGCGCGTGATTGCCGGAGGAAAACGCGATCACCCCTGCCTCGCGCTGCGCCGCGCTGAATTTCGCCAGCGCGTTGTAAGCGCCGCGAAACTTGAAAGCTCCCATGCGTTGCAGGTTCTCGCACTTGAAAAACACGTCGGCCTTCAGCTGGCGGTCGGCGGTGGCGGAACGCAGCACCGGCGTCAGGTGCGCCTGGCCGTGCAGGCGCCGCGCCGCGGCGGCAACGTCGTCGTAGGTGGGAAGCTGGAGCATGGTCTCGGCCTCGTGTGAACAGATGCAAGCATAGCCGCTGCGCCCAAAGGCCGATCGCAGCCACCCGAGCGTCGGCGCCTTATGGCGGCCGATGCCGACGTTCTCCTACAACTCGCAGCCACGGCGCTGCGGATGATGGTGCGTTTTCAACCAAGGAGAAACGATCATGCCAACCACCCGTGGAGCGAAGGACGCTTGCGACCTGCTGGACGCCGACCACAAGGCAGCCAAGAAGATGTTCAAGGAATACGAGGAACTGAGCGAGTCCAAGGCGCGCGGCGCCACCCAGAGGAAAAAGGACCTGGCCCAGCAGATCTGCCATGAGCTGACGGTACACGCGCAGATCGAAGAGGAAATTTTCTATCCGGCGGTGCGCGAAGCGATCAGGGAACACGACTTGATGGCTGAAGCGCAAGTGGAGCACCAGACCGCCAAGAACCTGATCGCCCAGATCGAGGGCATGGGCGAACCCGATGAGATGTTCGATGCCAAGGTCAAGGTGCTGGGCGAATACATCGATCACCACGTCAAGGAGGAGAGGAACGAGATCTTCCCGAAGGCCCGCGCCGCCCGCAAGCTCGACCTGGTCGCGATGCGCGATGAACTGGAGGCGCGCAAGGAAGAGCTCATGTCAGAGATGGGAATCGCCTAGGAAAGCTTCCCTCGCGCCCTGGGAAAAGCGAACCAGAGGCCGGCGAACGCGGCCAGGCACAGCGCGCCCAGCCCCGCGCTGAGCGCGTTGTGCTGGGTCACCGCGTAGGCAACCACATACACGTCCAGGCAGAGGCCAAGCATCAACGGGATCATCCCCAGGCCGATCAGGCGCGAAGCCAGCCTGAGCAATGCTGCGGACACGCGGTCCTGCCCGGCCTGCCGGTGATACGCAGCAGGCGCCATGACCAGGGCGCAGGCAATCGTCACGAGCAGCAGCGCCGCCAGGTGCACTGCGCGCTGCTGCGGCTGAAGCGCTGTTTCGAACCCATCGGTGAACACTGCCATCAGTTGAAAGCCGAACAACGCCTGGATACCGGGAATGACCATCCGCGCCTCGTCCAGCGCGAACTGCACCGCATCCTTCAGCGGAATGGGCTGCGATTGGTCCTGGTCTCTTGCAGAGTTCATATCAGCAGAGATATTAGCGGTGATGTAAACGGCCGAAGGCCGCCCAAGTCCAAGCTCGCCTTGGCGGGCTTGTTCTCACCTCTGCGAAGCTGCCTCAAAATGCACGCATGTACGCCCTGCTTCGCACTTTTTCCTGGCAGGAACTGCGCCACCATCCGTGGCGCAACGCGGCCGCCGTGTTGGCGGTGATGCTGGGCGTGGCGCTGGCCTTTTCGGTCCACCTGATCAATGCCTCCGCGCTGAGCGAGTTCTCCAGCGCCGTCCGCGCCGCCGGCGGCCAGCCCGACCTGGAATTGCGCGCCGTGCAGGGCAGCTTGGACGAAAACCTCTACGCGAAAGTGGCGACCCATGAACAGGTCGAAGTGGCCAGTCCGGTACTGGAGGTCGGCACACTGGTGCTGGGACCCAACGGTGAGCGCAAATCGGTGCGTGTTATCGGCGTCGACGCGCTGGTGGTGTCCTCGGTCGCGCCCGCGCTGATGCCGGTGCCCTCCGGCGACGCCCAGCGATTGGCCATCTTCGCGCCCGCCACGGTGTTTCTCAACCCCGCTGCACGAATGCTGCCGGGCGGTCGCGAAATGCTGCGGCTGCAAAGCGGCCTGCAGCTGCGCGAAGTGAAGGTCGGCGGCACCGTCAGCGCTGGCGGCGGCGCGCTGGCGGTGATGGACATCGGCGCGGCCCAGGACCTGTTCGACCGGCAGGGCCAACTCTCGCGCATCGACGTGCGACTGCGCGCCGGCGTGGAGCACGCCGCGTTCCTGCGCTCGCTGCACCTGCCCGCCGGGATCGTCGCGACCGAGCCGGGCGACGCAGCGCAGCGCGTGAACAATCTTTCGCGCGCTTACCGCGTCAACTTGACGGTGCTGGCGCTGGTCGCGCTCTTCACCGGCGCCTTCCTGGTCTATTCGGTGCTGTCGCTCAGCGTGGCGCGGCGCTCGCAGCAGCTCGCGCTGCTGGGCGTGCTCGGGCTCACGGCGCGCCAGCGGCTGGGCCTGGTGCTGGTCGAATCGATGGTGCTGGGTCTGGCGGGCAGCCTGGCCGGCATCGCCCTTGGAACGGCGCTGGCCGACGTGGGCCTGCAGATGCTCGGCGGTGACCTGGGTGGCGGCTATTTCACGGGGGTCGCACCGCAATTGCAATGGAACAGCATGGCGGCGGTCGTGTATGCACTGCTCGGCATGGCGGCCGCGGGCGCGGGCGGCTGGCTGCCGGCGCGGGCGGCCCAGCAGTTGCCGCTGACCCAGGCGCTCAAGGGGCTGGGCAGCGGTCCGGCGCGCGCTGGGCATCGGGCCTTGAGCCTGCTGGTGATCGCCGCCGGCGCGGCTCTGGCGTTTACGCCGCCGGTCGCGGGGATTCCGTTCGGCGCCTACTTCTCGGTCGGCCTGCTGCTGGTGGGTGGCATCACCGCGTTGCCGTGGGGCGTCGCGCTGCTGTATGACCTGCTGGCGCCGGCACTGGCCGGCCGCTTGCTCCCCCTGCTCGCGGTGGAGCGTGCGCGGCGCGTGCGCGAGAGCGCCGCGGTGGCCGTCAGCGGCGTCGTCGCTTCGCTGAGCCTGGCGGTGGCGCTGACGGTGATGGTCGCGAGCTTTCGCGATTCGGTCGGCCATTGGCTCGACGTGGTGCTGCCGGCGGACCTGTACCTGCGCACCGGATTTTCGGCCGCTGCTGCGGACACTGCCTGGTTCTCGCCCGAGTTCGTGCAGGGCGTCGCCGCCCTGAACGGCGTGCGGCGGGTGACGGCGCAGCGCGCGCGATCGTTGCTGCTCGCGCCGGCGATGCCGGCGGTTGCCTTGCTCGCGCGCCAGATCGACGACGCGGCCAGCTCGCTGCCGGTCGTGGGCCCCGTGCTCGCGGCCCCGGCCGGGCAGATCCCGATCTATGTGAGCGAAGCGATGGTCGACCTGTACGGCGCGCGTCCCGGTGCCGGGTTCGCGCCGCTCTCGGCGGCCTTCGCCTCGCCGGCCGGCGCCACTGCCACATTCTTTGTCGCCGGCGTGTGGCGCGATTACGTGCGCCAGAGCGGCGCCATTGCCATGGACCGGCGCGACTACGAACGCCTTACTGGAGACACGCGCGCCAACGACCTTCAGCTGTGGCTCGCGCCGGGCGCGGATGCGGCGCAGGTGCAGCAGGCCATCCGGGAATTGGCGCAGCGCGAAGCGGGCACCGCCGGCGTGATCGAATTCGCCTCGGCGCAGGAGCTGCGAGCGATCTCGCTGCGCATCTTCGACCGCAGCTTCGCCGTCACTTACTGGCTGCAGGCGGTGGCGATCGGCATCGGCCTGTTCGGGGTGGCCGCGAGTTTCAGCGCGCAGGTGCTGGCGCGGCGCAAGGAGTTCGGACTGCTGGCGCACCTGGGGCTCACGCGCCGGCAGATCCTGGCCGTGGTCGCCGCCGAAGGCGCGGCCTGGACGGCCATCGGCTCGGCCGCCGGCCTGGCGCTGGGGCTTGCGGTATCCATCGTGCTGGTGCACGTTGTCAATCCGCAGAGCTTCCACTGGACCATGGACCTGCTGGTGCCCTGGGCGCGGCTCGTCGCCCTGTGCGCCGCCGTCGTGATCGCGGGCACTTTCACGGCCTGGCTGTCGGGCCGCGCGGCAGCGGGGCGCGATGCTGTGCTGGCGGTGAAGGAGGACTGGTGATGCGCCGGCGCACGCTCCTGCTGGCCGCGCCGGCGTTGGCGGTGACGCCTCCGGCGCTGGCGTTGCCACCCATCGAGCTGCAGTTCCCGCGCGACCACGGCGCCCATCCGGCATTTCGCACGGAATGGTGGTACATCACGGGACATGGCCGCTCGGGCGAGCGCGAGTTCGGCTTCCAGGTGACGTTCTTTCGCTCGCGCGTCGACGCGACGCAGGACATGAGATCGCGCTTCGCGGCCAGGCAACTGGTGTTCGCGCATGCGGCGCTGACCGACGTGCAAGGCCGCAAGTTGTGGCACGACCAGCGCATCGCCCGCGAAGGGTTCGAGGTGGCGCTGGCGGCGCAGGGCGAGACGCGGGTGCGGCTGCGCGACTGGTCGCTCGAACGCAAGGCGGATGTCTATCACGCGCGCCTGCCGGCCGGCGAATTCACGCTGGACCTGCAATTCGCGCCAACGCAGCCGGTGCTGCTGCAAGGCCAGCAAGGCCTGTCGCGCAAGGGCCCGCAACCGGAAAACGCGAGCTATTACTACAGCCAGCCGCAGCTGGCTGTGCGCGGCAGCGTGGCCCTGCGCGGCCGGCGCTTCGAGCTGGCGGGCAAGGCCTGGCTCGACCACGAGTGGAGCGATGAATACCTGCATCCCGACGCCGTGGGCTGGGACTGGATCGGCATGAACCTGGACGACGGCAGCGCCCTCACCGCCTTTCGGCTGCGCCGGCAAGACGGCACGGCGTTGTGGGACGGCGGCTCGTTCCGCCCGCCTTCGTCGGGCCCGTACATCTTCAGCCGCGGCGAGGTGGTCTTCAGCCCGCAGCGGCGCTGGACCAGCCCGCTGTCGCAGGCGAGCTATCCCGTGGAGTGGATCGTTCGCACCCCGGCCGACTTCTACACCGTCAGGGCCGTGCTCGACGACCAGGAACTGGACAGCCGCGCGTCGACCGGCGGCATCTACTGGGAGGGCCTGTCCGACCTCATCGACAGCAACGGCAAACACGTCGGTCGCGGCTACCTGGAGATGACGGGTTACGCCCAGCGCCTGCGGATGTAGGGGCTGTCGCGCTTTGCAAGACAGACATAAAAAGTGACACTATTTGACCTAAGCTTTAGGCGGTTAGACTCACCTGAATTCAGGGCGGAAATGCCACCTGCGATGGGGCGATTTATCTATTCCGGTGACATGCGCGAATCACTGTTGTTCAGAGTCTTCCTGGCCCAGCTGGCCCTGGGTGCCGCATGCCTTGCGGGCTGCAGCGGCAATCCCGATAGCACGGCCCCGGCCGGCACTGCCGCCGCATCGGTGGCCGGGCGCGCGGCGTCGGCCCCTGCCGTCTCCATCACTACCGTGCCAGCGTTGAAGCAGGACTTCACCGTCGTGTTGCAGGCGATCGGCACGGCCGCTCCGATATCGAGCGTCGACGTCAAGCCGCAGGTCACCAGCGTGGTCACCCGCGTCCATGTGGTCGAAGGCCAGTTCGTCCGGTCGGGCGACCTGCTCTTCACGCTGGACTCGCGCAGCGATGAGGCCAATGTCGCCAAGATGCGTGCTCAAGTGGCCAAGGACGAGGCGGCACTGGCCGACGCCAGGCGGCAGCTGGCGAGAAGCAAGGAACTCCTGGCGCAGAACTTCGTGTCCCAAGGCGCGGTCGACGCCAACCAGACCACCGTCGAATCGCAGCTGGCCTCGGTCGAGGGCGATCGGGCGGCGCTCAATGCTGCTTTGGTTTCGCTTTCCTACGCCACGGTGACCGCGCCCAGCACCGGCCGGGTGGGTGCCATCACGGTCTATCCCGGCACGGCCGTGCAAGCCAACCAGACGACGCTGGTCACGATCACCCAGCTCGACCCGATCGACGTTTCCTTCAGCCTGCCGCAGCGCTATCTTGGCAATTTGCTGGCGGCCCTGAAGGCCGCCAATGCCTCGGTCACGGCCAGGATCCCGGACAGCGGAGTCGAGCTGACGGGCCGGCTTCAGTTCGTCGACAACGCCATCGATGCGGGGACGGGCACCGTCAAGGTCAAGGCGCGCTTCGAAAATGCGGCGACCCGGCTGTGGCCCGGCGCGTTCGTCAACGTGTCCATGGATGCGGGCACGCTCAAGGATGCGGTCGTGATTCCGCTGGGAACCATCATTCAAAGCGCGCGCGGACCGATCGTCTACGTGGTGGACAAGGACCGCGCGGTGCTGCGGCCGGTCAATATCCTGGAGTCCCGCGGCGAGGACGCCGCCGTCACCGGTGTGCGCGGCGGCGAGCTGGTGGTCCTCGACGGGCGGCAGAACCTTCGCCCCGATTCGGCGGTCTTCGAGCGCGCGCGCGAGGGCGGCGGCAAGCCGGTGGCCCCTGGGGCGAGCGGCGCGCGCGAGGGCGGCGGCAAGCCGGCCGCCCCTGGGGCGAGCGGCGCAGCCGCCAAGGCGGCCAATCCGCAGGGAGCGGGCAGCCTGACCCGCTCGGCAAAGCCCTTGCCGTCATGAACCTGTCCGAGCTTTTCATCCGTCGTCCCGTGATGACGATCCTGCTCAATGCGGCGATCGTGCTGGGCGGCGCGATCGGTTACCGCAGCATCCCGGTAGCGGCGCTGCCCAGCTATGACACACCGGTGATCAACGTTTCGGCCGTGCTGCCCGGCGCCAACCCGGAAACCATGGCCAGCTCGGTTGCATTGCCGCTGGAAAAGCAGTTCCAGACCATTCCGGGCCTGTCGCTCATCAGCTCGGTCAGTACCCTGGGCGTGACGTCGCTCACGCTCGAATTCGCCGATGGCCGCAACATCGACGGGGCTGCGCTCGACGTCCAGGCCGCCTTGTTGCGGGCACAGCGGTCGCTGCCCACGGACATGACCTTGCCGCCCGCGTACCGCAAGGTCAACCCGGCGGATGCGCCGGTCCTGCTGGTCGCCCTGACCTCGCCGTCGGTTGCCCCGTCGGACCTTCAGGACTACGCGGAACACCTGATTTCGCCGACGCTGTCGACGATCGACGGGGTCGCGCAGGTCAACATATTCGGCACCAAGCGCTTCGCGGTGCGGGTGCGCGCCCGCCCCGAGGCGCTGGCGGTGCGCAACATCAGTCTCGAGGAGCTGTCGACCGCGTTGCGGGCCGCCAACGTGAACACGCCGGTGGGCACGCTCGACGGCTCGCGCCAGATGCTGACCCTGCAGGCCAACAAGCAGCTTCGCAATGCCGCCGAATTTGCCGATCTCATCGTGGCCAACCGGGGCGGCAACCCGGTGCGGCTCAAGGACATTGCCAACGTCGAGGACAGCGTCGAAACCGTCAAGACCTACGCGAACCTCAATGGCGAATCGTCGATCACGCTGGCGATCCTGCGCCAGCCCGGCGCCAACACGGTGCGCGTGGTCGACGCCGTCAAGGCCGCGCTGCCCACGTTGAAGGCACAGATGCCGCAATCGGTGAACATGGTGCCCGTCAACGACCGGTCCAAGTCGGTCCGGGAGGCGCTGCACGACGTCACCCTGACCCTGATGGGCACCATCGCGCTGGTGGTGCTCGTGATCTTCCTGTTCCTGCGGCGCTTCGTCGCGACCATGATTCCGACGCTGTCGCTGCCGGTCTCCCTGGTGGGGGCCGTCGCGCTGCTGTGGGGCCTGAACTACACCCTGGACAACGTGTCGCTGCTGGGGCTGACCCTGGCGGTCGGCCTGGTGGTGGACGATGCCATCGTGATGCTGGAGAACATCATCCGCCACGTGGAAAACGGCGAACCGCCGTTCCGGGCGGCGCTGCGCGGATCGCGCGAGGTGGGGTTCACCATCATCTCGATCTCGACGTCGCTGGTGGCGGTATTCATCCCCATCTTCTTCATGCCCGGCGTGATCGGCCTGCTGTTCCATGAGTTCGCGGTGGTCGTGGGACTGGCCATCCTGGTGTCCGCGTTCGTGTCGCTGACGCTGGTGCCGATGCTCGCGAGCCGCTTCCTCACGGACGAAGCGCACAAGAAGCCGCCCGGCGCGCTGGTGCGTTCGTTCGAGCGCGGCTTCAATGCGATGCTGGGCTGGTACACGCGCAGCCTGGACGGCGCGCTGGCGCATCGCAAGTCGGTGCTGCTGGTGGCACTGCTGACCTTCATCGCGACGGTGTGGCTGTTCGTCGTGATTCCCAAGGGTTTCTTTCCCGAGGAGGACATCGGCCAGATCACGGTGAGCACCGAAGCGTCCGAGGACACGTCCTTCCCCGAAATGGTTCGCCTGCAGGAGCAGGTCGCCGCCATCATGCGCGCCGATCCCAACGTCGCCGCGGTCAACTCGTTCAATGGCGGCAGCGGCGCCCAGAACACCGGCCGCATGTTCGTGGCCCTGAAGGAGCGCAGCCAGAGAAAACCGATGAAGCAGGTGATCGAGGGCCTGCGGCGCAAGCTGCGCGAGGTGGCCGGCATCAGCGTCTTCATGCGCCCGATCCAGAACCTGCAGCTGGGCGCCCGCTCGAGCAAGGCCCAATACCAGTACATCCTGCAAAGCGTCAAGGCCGACGAACTCAACGAATGGGCGGTCAAGCTGCAGGATCGCCTGCGCCCGGATCCGCTGTTTCGCGACGTCACCAGCGACGCGCAATTGCGCGGCCTGCAGGCGCAGCTGCGGATCGACCGGGATCGCGCCAATTCGCTCGGGGTCTCGATCGACGCCATCCGCACGGCCTTGTTCAACGCCTTCGGCGAGCGCCAGATATCGACCATCTACCTGGCGACCGACAGCTACCAGGTGATCATGGAAGTGACCCCCGACGACAAGCAGGACGAAGGCGCGCTCAACCGCATCTACGTGCGCTCCAGCTCGGGGTCCCTGGTGCCGATGTCCGCATTCACCACCGTCACCCGCAGCGTGGGCCCGACGTCCATCAACCACGTCGGCCAGCTCCAGGCCGTAACGGTATCTTTCAACCTGGCCCCGGGCGCCGCGCTTGGAAATGCGACGGCGCGGCTCGACGAACTGCGCGAGAAGATCCGCATGCCGGTTTCGATCATCACCAGCTACGGCGGCGATGCCGCAGTCTTCAAGAAGTCGCAGGGCAACCAGGCAATATTGATCATTTCGGCTTTGCTGGTGATCTATGTCCTGTTGGGCGTGCTGTACGAAAGCTACATCCACCCGATCACGATCCTCGCCGGCCTGCCGTCCGCCGCGGTGGGCGCGCTGGGCACTTTGTTGCTGTTCGGGCAGGACCTGACGCTGATCGCGACGATCGGCATCCTGCTGCTGATCGGCATCGTGAAGAAGAACGCGATCATGATGATCGACTTCGCGCTCGACGCCCAGCGCAACCACGGCATGCCACCGGCCGAAGCCATCCGCGAGGCCTGCATCCTGCGCTTCAGGCCCATCATGATGACGACGCTTGCGGCGCTGATGGGCGCGCTGCCGATTGCAATCGGCCTTGGCGCGGGAGCGGAGCTGCGCCAGCCGCTGGGCCTCGCGGTGGTCGGGGGCCTGATATTTTCCCAGGCGATCACCCTGTACATCACCCCGGTGATCTACCTGGCGCTGGATCGCTTCAGCGGCACCGGACCGATCGTGACGCCCGAAATGGCCCGCACGTAGGACCCGGCGGAGACC
>DATNBX010000203.1:0-3158 GCA_035571795.1 Ramlibacter sp. | reverse complement strand
CGTCTCATGGTCGACCAGGCTTTCGAGCACGCCGGATTCACCACCCGCCTCGCGCTGAAGGACATGAACCTGGTGCTCGCCGCGGGCGCGGCCCAGGAGGTGCCATTGCCCAGCGTCAGCCTGCTGCGCGACCGGCTGCTGGGTGCAATGGCGCACGGCGAGGCCGAGCGCGACTGGGCGGTGCTGGCGCGCGAGCAGGCGCGTGCCGCCGGCCTGGAATGAATACCGGCAAATCGACCCGCAACGAGCCGCTGTTCGAACTGCGCGGGATCAGCAAGTCGTTCCCCGGCGTGCGCGCGTTGGACGACGTCTCGTTCGAGATCCGTCCCGGCGAAGTGCACATGCTGCTCGGCGAGAACGGTGCCGGCAAATCGACCCTGATGAAAGTGCTGTGCGGGGCCTACGCCGCCGACGCGGGCGAGTTCCTGCATCGTGGCGAGCGAGTGCAGATCCGTGGGCCCGTAGACGCGCGCTGCTATGGCATCGCGGTGATCTTCCAGGAATTCACGCTGGTCCCCTTTCTGAACATCGCGCAGAACATTTTTCTCGGCCGCGAGTTCAAGTCGAAATTTCCCGGCGCTGTCGATGCGCCCGGCATGCACCGCGAGGCACGGCGCATCCTCGATCAGCTCGGCCTGGCGTTGGATACGCGCACCATGGTCGCCGATCTCGGCGTCGCGCACCAGCAGATGGTCGAAATCGCCAAGGCGCTGTCGCAGCAAGCGACGATCCTGGTGCTGGACGAGCCGACGGCGGCGCTGTCGGAGCGCGAGACCGAGCGCCTGTTCGCGATGATCGCGAAGCTCAAGGCCGACGGCGTGGCCATGGTCTACATTTCGCACCGCATGGCCGAAGTGCTTGAACTCGGCGACCGCATCACCGTGCTGCGCGACGGCCGCAAGATCGCCAGCCGCTTGCCCGGCGAGACGTCGCCGGCCGAACTCGTGACCCTGATGGTCGGGCGCAAAGTCGACACGTCCTATGCCAGGACCGACCGCCCGTCTCCCGGTGCCCGCGTCCTGGACGTGCGCAACGTGCACACCGACAGCGGGCTCGTCGATGTCTCGCTGAACGTTCACGCCGGCGAGATCGTCGGCCTGGCCGGGCTGGTCGGCTCGGGGCGCACGGAGGTCGCGCGCGCGATCTTCGGCGCCGACCGTTTGACAGCCGGGACGGTCGAGGTATTCGGCCAGCCGCAAACCGGCGGCCCGGTCGGCGCGCGCGCGCTGGGGGTGGCGCTCATTCCCGAAGGCCGCAAGACCCAAGGGCTGGCGCTGATACGGTCGGTGGCCGACAACCTGCTGCTCGCCGGCCTGCGCAACCGTTTTCCCCGCGGCTGGTTCTCGCCACGCCGGGGCATGTCTATCGCCCGCACGCTGATCGAGCGGCTGCGCGTCGCCGCAACCGGCCCTATGCAGCGCGTCGGCTTGCTGTCGGGCGGCAACCAGCAGAAGATCGTGATCGGCAAGTGGCTCAACGCCAATTCGAAGCTGTTCCTGTTCGATGAACCCACGCGCGGCATCGACGTCGGGGCCAAAGCCGAGATCTTCGCGCTGCTCGACCAGTTGGTGCGCGACGGCGCGGCCGTGCTGATGATCAGTTCCGAGCTGCCCGAGATCATTGCCGTGTGCGATCGCACCTATGTCATGCGCGAGGGCCGCGTGGCCGGCGAACTGCCGCGTGCCCAGATGACCGAACAATCGATCCTGACGCTGGGAATGCACGATGCATGACGCAGTGACTGCCACGCTCCCGCCGGGCCTGATGGGCCGACTCAAGCGCGCCGGCGGCGCCGGCGGCGCCGCGAGCGTGCTGCTGGTGCTGTTCGCGGTGTTCGCGCTCGCCGGCGGCAATTTCCTGACGCCGGACAACCTGGTCAACATCGCGCGGCAGTCGACGATCCTGCTGCTGCTGGCGCTGCCGATGACTCTCATCATCCTGACCGAAGGGCTCGATCTGTCCATGGGCGCGGTGCTCACGCTGTGCAACGTCGTGCTGGCGCTGGTCGCCGTCAAGACCGGCGGGCTGGCCGCCGCGCTGGCGGCGGCGCTGGCGGTGGGCTTGGCCTTCGGCATTCTCAACGGCGCTTTGGTTGCGATGCTCGGCATTCCTCCCTTCGTCGCGACGCTGGGCACGCTCGGTGTGGCACAGGGCCTGGCACTGGTGGCGACCGACGGGCAGAGCGTCGTCGGCATCCCGGATGTGGTGCAGGAGTTCAGCAGCGGGCGCTGGCTCGGCGTGCTGCCGACGCCGATCGGCATCGCCGCGTTGGCCTACCTGGGAATCCACCTGTTGCTTTACAAGACGCGCTTCGGCGCCTATGTGTTCGCGCTCGGCGGCAACCGCGAGGCACTCACGCTCGCCGGCATCAACGCGCGCTTTCATCTGGTCGCGGTTTATGCGCTCGGCGGGCTGATGGCCGGGCTGGCCGCGCTGCTGCTGACGGCGCGCATCAATTCCGGCCATCCGACCGCCGCCATCGGGATGGAGTTCGACGCCATCGCCGCAGTGGCGGTCGGGGGCACTTCGTTCGAGCGCGGCAAGGGCTGGCTGTTCGGCACGGTGCTCGGCGTGCTGGCCGTCGGCGTGCTGCGCAATGGCCTGAACCTGCTGTCGGTGCCCTCGTCGGTGCAGGTCTCCGCGATCGGCGTGCTGGTCATCGTGGCCCTGCTGATCGACGCATTTCGAGGCGGCCGCCGATGATCGCCTCCGCCCTCGACACGAAGACAGGGCTGCTGGGGCACCTGCCGCAGGGCGCGCGCGGCGTCGTCTACCGGCTTGCCGCCATGGCGGCCATCGCCGCAGCCATGTCGTTCGCCAGCGATGCGTTCCTCACTTCCAACAACCTGCTGAACGTGCTGCGCCAGGCGAGCCTGCTGTTCCTGCTCGCCTCGGGCCTGACGCTGGTGATCCTGACCGCCGGGCTCGATCTGTCGGTCGGCGCCAACGTGGCACTTTCGGCTTGCCTGGCGGCCACTGCCATCAAGGCGACCGGCTCGGTTTCGCTGGGCGTCGCAGTCGGCCTGGGCGCGGGCCTGCTCGTCGGGCTGGCCAACGGCCTGCTGGTGACGCTGCTGCGCATCCCGCCGTTCATCGCCACCTACGGCATGCTGTGGATCCTGCACGGCGTGACCTACTGGTTCATGAAGGGCGAGACG
>DATNBX010000202.1:0-5575 GCA_035571795.1 Ramlibacter sp. | reverse complement strand
ATCGGCCGCCATCGGGCCATACACCATCATCGGTCCCCACGTGCGCATCGGCGCTGGCACGACTGTCGGGCCGCATTGCGTGATCGAGGGCCGCACGACGATCGGGCGGGACAACCGCATCTTCCAGTTTGCGTCGCTGGGCGCGGTCCCGCAGGACAAGAAGTACGCCGGCGAGCCCTGCGAACTGGTGATCGGCGACCGCAACACGATCCGCGAGTTCTGCACCTTCAACATCGGCTCGCCCGGAGGCGGCGGCGTGACGCGCGTGGGCAACGACAACTGGCTGATGGCCTACGTGCACCTCGCGCACGACTGCATCGTCGGCGACAACACCATCTTCGCGAACAACTCGCAGCTGGCGGGTCACGTGGAGGTAGGCGACTGGGTGATCCTGGGAGGTTTCACGGTCGTGCACCAGTTCGTGCGCATTGGCGCGCACGGCATGACGGCCATGTGTTCGCTGCTGTTCGCCGACCAGCCGCCCTACGTGATGAGCCAGGGCCAGCCCGCGCAGGCCCGCTCGATGAACTTCGAGGGGCTGCGGCGGCGCGGTTTCTCGCCCGAGAGGATTGCGGCCGTCAAGGCGATGCACAAGGCCCTGTACCGCGACGACCTCACGCTGGACCAGGCGCGCGAGCGCATCGCGGAGCTTGCCGCGAAGACACCCGAAGCCGCGGAGGACGTGCAGGCGATGCTGGCCTTCCTCCAGCGCGTCACTCCCCAGCGCGGCATCGTCCGGTAGGGCCTGTTCACACTGTTTTTGCCAGATGCGTTGCGATCAAAAGGGGTCAGCCGCTAGGCGCGAAACGCGGCCTGGGTTGCACACCCAGCCGCGGTTCGTAACAACGCGGATGGGCCCTTTTGGTCGCAACCCGGAGGGAACGTGCTTATAACCGCGCCACTCGTTGTTCCGCTCCTAGCCAAGGCGTCCAGCCTTGGCGTCGTCGCGCGCCTAGATTGGCGCGGTTTTGACCACGTTCGCACTGCCAAGAACAGTGCCAACAGGCCCTAGATGCCGCGCCCGCTCGACGGGATCACGGTCGTTTCGCTGGAACACGCGATCGCCGCGCCGTTCTGCACGCGCCACCTGGCCGACCTGGGTGCGCGCGTGATCAAAGTGGAGCGGCCCGGCACCGGCGATTTCGCGCGCGACTACGATCAGCGCGCGAAGGGACTCGCTTCGCATTTCGTGTGGGTCAACCGCTCCAAGGAAAGCCTGACCCTGGACCTGAAGCAGCCGCAGGCGCTGGCAGCGCTCAAGGACCTGATCGCGAAGGCGGACGTGCTGGTGCAGAACCTCGCACCGGGCGCGGCCGCGCGCATGGGGCTGGGCTACCAGGAGTTGAGCGCAATCCATTCACGCTTGATCGTCTGCGACATCTCCGGTTATGGCAACGACGGACCGTACCGGGACAAGAAGGCCTACGACCTGCTGATCCAGAGCGAGGCGGGCTTCCTGTCCATCACCGGCACGCGCGAGGAGCCGAGCAAGGCAGGCAACTCGATCGCCGACATCGCTGCTGGCATGTACGCCTACAGCGGCATCCTGGCGGCGCTGCTGCAGCGCCAGCGCACCGGCCGCGGATCGCACATCGACGTGTCGATGCTGGAGGCGCTGGGCGAATGGATGGGGTTCCCGATGTATTACGCCTACGAAGGACAAGAGCCTCCGGCCCGCAGTGGCGCGTCGCACGCGACCATCTATCCCTACGGGCCGTTCGAGGCCGGCGACGGCAAGACGGTGATGCTGGGGCTGCAGAACGAGCGCGAATGGAAAGTGTTCTGCGAAAAGGTGCTGCTGCAGCCGCAAATCGCCACCGATCCGCGCTTCGACCTGAACCCGAGGCGCAGCGAGAACCGTGTCGAACTCAAGCGGATCATCCTGGAAGCCTTCGCCAAGCTGACTGGCGAACAGGTGATCGCCCGCCTGGAGGAAGCGCAGATCGCCAATGCGCGCGTCAACGAAGTGGGCGACCTGTGGAACCATCCGCAATTGCGCGCTCGCCAGCGCTTCCGCACGATAGTCTCGCCGGCGGGCGAGCTTGCCGCGCTGCTGCCGCCGGGCGCGAACGACACCTTCGAGTACCGCATGGACGGCATTCCCGCCGTCGGCCAGCACAGCGAAGCGATCCTGCGCGAACTGGGCCGCACCGACGCCGACATCTCGGCGCTGCGCACTGCCGGGGCGACCTGACATGCCCCGAGTGAACTTCGTCTCCCATGACGGCAGTCCCCATCCGGTGGACGTGCCGGTGGGCACGACCCTGATGCGTGCCGCCACCGACAACGGGGTGCCCGGCATCGACGGCGATTGCGGCGGCCAATGCGCCTGCGCAACCTGCCACGTCTACATCGAGGCGCCGTGGGATGCGCTGACCGGTGCGCGCACGGCGAAAGAAAACGATATGCTGAACTTCAGCGCCTGCTTGCAGGAAGACAGTTCGCGCCTGGGGTGCCAGATCACGGTGAGCGATGCGCTCGACGGCATCGTGGTGAAACTGCCCGAAGGCCAGCACTGAAGGGAAGCCCATGAACACTGCCCTTGCCGCCGCCCGCGACCGGGCCGCCAGCATGCCGCTGGACCAGATCGACCCGGCCACGTTGCAATATTTCGCCGACGGAGTCGAACTGCCGTACTTCGAGCGGCTGCGCCGTGACGACCCCGTGCATCACGTGGTCAGCCCCTGGGCCGGGCCCTACTGGTCGATCACGCGCTACCAGGACATCATGCATGTGGACACCAACCCGGCGCTGTTCTCGTCGGAATGGACCCACGGCGGCATCACCCTGTTCGATCCTCCACCCGACGAGCAGCTGCCGATGTTCATCGCGATGGACCCGCCCAGGCACGACGAGCAGCGCAAGGCCGTGCAGCCCATCGTCGCGCCGGCGAACCTGGCCACGATGGAAGCGCTGATCCGGGAACGCACGATCAAGGTGCTGGACAGCCTGCCGCGCAACGAGACCTTCGACTGGGTCCACCAGGTGTCGATCGAGCTGACCACGATGATGCTGGCCACGCTGTTCGACTTTCCCATCGAGGACCGGCGGCTGCTGACCTGGTGGTCCGACGTGTCGACGATGAACAAGCGGGTCAATCCCGACGCACTCGAACCCGCCGAACGAATGGCCGAGCTGGGCAAGATGCTGGCCTACTTCACGCGGTTGTGGAACGAGCGCGTCAACGCCCCGCCGCGCAACGACCTGGTGTCGATGCTGGCGCACGGCCCGGCCACGCGCGACATGTCGCCGGTGGAGTACATGGGCAACCTGGTGCTGCTGATCGTCGGCGGCAACGACACCACGCGCAACAGCATGACCGGCGGCCTGCTGGCGCTGCACGACAACCCCGGGCAATGGGCCAAGCTGCGGGCCAACCCCAAGCTGGTCGACAGCCTGGTGCCCGAAATCATTCGCTGGCAAACGCCGCTGGCCTACATGCGCCGCACGGCAGTGGCCGACAGCGAGGTCGGCGGCAAGCTGATCCGCAAGGGCGACAAGGTGGCCATGTGGTACCTGTCGGGAAATCGCGACGAGACCGCCATCGAACGGGCCGGCGAATTCATCGTCGACCGGGCCCGCCCGCGCCAGCACCTCTCGTTCGGCTTTGGCATCCACCGCTGCGTCGGCAACCGCCTGGCCGAAATGCAACTGAAAATCCTGTGGGAAGAGATCCTGCGACGCTTCCCGGTGATCGAGGTTGTCGGCGAGCCGGTGCGGGTGAGGTCCACCTTCATTCGTGGCTTTTCCAAGCTGCCGGTGCGCATTCCCGGCTGAGCAGCTTGGCGTCCCGCCACCGGTCGCGAAGAGACGGACCGAACAGCCGAGCGAGTTCCAATTGAACAAGTAACGAATCCGTAAATATTTGGATTCGCGTTTTAGGCTCGGCCTCAAACTGCGCAATAGCTCGACCTCTTCAGCTAACGGATGTGCTCAGGTTTGAGCGTTCCGGTTTGCCATTTCGCGCGATTGCCACGGTCGAGCTGCACCTCCCTCGCGACCTTGATTCCCCCGCTCGGCAGCGCGATTTCCCCGCTCGGCAATGTAAAAGGATGAGTTAGCTTGCTTACTTTTTGCCGCTGCTCGGACGGCGTGACGTAGTCCGCGTCTTACTAAGATCGCGCGCACCGATTCGCCGGGACGACATGACTGCGTGGGGCGCAAAGCCCCTCCGGCTCATGGGTGACTGCCGCGCAGTCGCCGCCAGTTCAGAACAAGGCGCCCCCGGTACGGTACCTGGTAACAACAACGAAGTGGAAGAAACATGGGAATTGAAATTTCTACGCGCGCCGTTCGCGTGGCCGGCGCCGCCATGGCCCTGGCGCTCAGCGCTTGCGGTGGCGGTGGGGGCACTGGGCCCGCCACCGAAGTGGCAAGCCGGGTCTCGGCATTGCTCGCTCCCGCCCCCAGGGCCGCGGCGGCGGCGGCCCCGAACCTGCTGTCGAATCCCGATTTCGAAGCGGGCATGACGGACTGGGTGAACTGGAGCAACTCGCAGGTTGTCGACGGCGCGGGCGCATCCGGCTCCTTGCGTGCGCTGCGCGTGGGCACTGCCGCCGGCGGTGCCAGCCATGACGTCGGCGGCATCGTTGCCGGCGCGCGTTACCGCCTGACCGGCCAAGCGAGAGTGAGCGATCCGTCGGAGGTTGTCTACATCGGCATCAACCTCCTCGATGCGTCGAACGTGACGATCGCGCAGCAGGCGGTGCCTGTGGGCAGTACCGCGTACTCCCTTGCGACCGTCGAGGTGACGGCGCCGGCGAACGCCGTCAAGGCAACCGTGTTCGTCTGGAAGAACGGCGGAAGCGGATTTGCCTTCGTGGACGACGTCGCGCTCACGCCGGCCGACCCATCGGCGGCGCCGGCGCCCAATGGCGCCAACCTGGTTTCCAACGGCGGCTTCGAAAGCGCCCTGGCCGACTGGGCCAACTGGGGCAACGCCGCCGCGGTGACGGGCCAGTCGAGCTCGGGCGCGAATGCGGTGCGCGTGGGAACCGGCGGTGGCGGAGTCGCGCATGACGTTGCCGGCATCGTGCCCGGCAAGACGTATCGCTTGAGCGGCCAGGTCAAGGTGAGCGACGCTTCCGAGGTCGCGTACCTGGGCCTGAGCTTCTGGGATGGCGTCGGCTTCAAGCTGCTGGACCAGACGGTCGCTGTCAACTCGACGGCGTATTCCGCAGCGACGCTCAACCTGACGGCGCCGGCGAACACCGCCAAGGCACTGGTTTACGTGTGGAAGAACGCCGGCAGCGGGTTTGCCTATGTCGACGACGTCGCGCTCGCTCCAACCGGCGGGACTGCCGCGCCGGCACCGGCGCCCGCGCCCGCGCCAGCACCTGCACCTGCACCTGCACCGCAGCCGGCTGTCGACTTTGGCGTGGTCCCGCTTTCGGCCTGGCCCACCACGCTGCTGCAGACCGGCCGCGACAACGACGCGTACTGGGTCGCCGACGGCGTCTGGGGGGCGTGGGGTTTGACCCGAGGCTCCTATGCCGGCACGGGGGGCCTGACCTACGAGCAGTACACGGGCGTAAGTCCGAAGGTGGGACCGAGCGGCGAAGTCGCCTTCCGGATG
>DATNBX010000201.1:0-27900 GCA_035571795.1 Ramlibacter sp. | reverse complement strand
GATATCGGGAATTGCCGCCATCAGCCCCATGGAGTAGGGATGGGCCGGCTGGTTGATCACTTCGTGCACCGGGCCGATCTCGGCGACGCGCCCCGCGTACATCACCGCGACGCGGTCGCAGGTTTCGGCGATCACGCCCATGTCGTGCGTGATCAGCATGACGGCGGCGCCATGATCCTTGCACACGCGTTTGAGCAACTGGATGATCTGCGCCTGGATCGACACGTCCAACGCCGTGGTCGGTTCGTCGGCCACGATCAGCTTGGGCTCGGCAGCCAACGCCAGGGCGATCACGACACGCTGGCGCATGCCGCCCGAAAACTGATGCGGGTAGTGGTCGATGCGCTCGGCCGCAGCCGGGATCCCTGTGTCTTCGAGCAAGCCGACGGCCCGCCTGCGAGCTTCGCTACCGTTGACCGGCAGGTGCGTCCGGATCGTTTCCGTCAGTTGCTGGCCGACGGTGTAGAGGGGATTCAGCGAGGTCAGAGGATCCTGGAAAATCGCGCCGATCTTGCGGCCCCGGATGCGGCGCATCTGCTCGGGCGGCAGGTTGTCGATGCGCTGGCCTTCCAGCACGATCTGGCCCGAAACCACCCGCCCGGGCGGCTCGAGCAGGCCGATGATGGATGCGCCCGTCAACGACTTGCCTGCACCGGACTCGCCCACTACGCCCAGTATCTCGCCAGGCGCGATGTCGAACGAGACGTCGTCCAATGCTCGCAGGGTGCCGTGCCGATGAGGGAACTCGACGATGAGGTTCTGGACTTGAAGCAGGCTCATGCTTGTTGCCGTCAACGCAGCCTCGGATTCAAGGCATCGCGGAGCCAGTCCCCCAGCAGGTTCACGCTCAGAGCGATCAGGACCAACATCATTCCCGGGAATACCGTGATCCACCAGTTGCCGGAGAAAAGGAATTTATTGCCGACCTGGATCAGCGTGCCCAGAGATGGCGAATTGGGCGGCGCGCCGACGCCTAGGAATGACAGCGTGGCCTCGATGATGATCGCGGTCGCGACCTGGATCGTCGCGAGCACCATCACGGGGCCGAGAATGTTCGGCAGCACATGGCGCCTCATGATGCGCAACGGCGTCACGCCGGTGACGCGCGCCGCCTGCACATATTCACGGTTGCGTTCCACCAGCGTCGAGCCGCGCACGGTGCGCGCGTACTGCACCCAACCGCTGCCCCCCGCGAGGGAGATGGAAAGGATGAGCACGCCGAAAACGACGAGCTCACTGGCGTTCGGGAAAAGTGCGCGCCCTACCCCCGCAATCAGCAGCGCTACGAGGATGGGTGGAAACGACAGGATGACATCGCACACGCGCATGATGAATGCGTCGACGCGGCCGCCCAGGAAACCGGCCAACAAGCCCAGGCTCACGCCGATGAGAGCCGACAGCACGACGGAGGCCAAACCAACGAACAATGAGATGCGCGCCCCGTACATCAACGCGGAGAGAATGTCCCGGCCCTGGTCGTCGGTGCCCAGCAGGTAGGTGGCCTTGCTGCCCTCGATCCAGGACGGCGGCAGGAATGCGTCGCCCAGCTCAAGCGTGGCCAAGTCGAAGGGATGGTGCGGAGCCACCACGTTGGCGAACACCGCACAGAACACGCATAGGAACGCCACCAGCGCCGCGGCCACTGCCACCGGTGAGGTGCGGAAGCTGTAGCCGACGTCGCTGTGCCACGCTCTTTCGAGCCATCCCCTCATTGCGGCGAGTTGACCTTGATGTACTTCCACACCATCTCGTTGCCGGGAAGCTGGACCATTTCGATATGCTTCTTGGTCCCCCAATTCAGCGCCTGCTGGTGCAGGGGAATGTGCCCGATTTCGTCCTGGTGGATCTTGATGGCCTCGTGGATCATCTCATTGCGCTTCTTGTCGTCGATCTCGGAAGCTACCTTGTCGGTGAGTTCGTCGACCTTCGGATTGCTGTAGGAGCCCAGGTTGAACTGGCCGCGTCCGCCCTCGCCCGGCGTGGACATGATCGGGTAGAGCACATAGTGGGCATCCACCGTGGCGGAGGTCCAGCCCAGCATGTAGAAGCTCGTATCGCGGCGCAGGATCTTGGGGAAGTACGTGCCCTTGGTCTCGACTTCCAGGTTGATCTTGACGCCCACGCGCGCCAGATTGGCCGCCACCGTCTGGCAGATGGGGCCATCGTTGACATAACGGTCGTTGGGGCAATTCATCTTGACTTCGAAGCCGTTCGGATAGCCGGCCTCGGCCAACAGCTTCTTCGAGGCTTCCGGATCGTACGGAAGGCGCTTGTTCAAATCGGGCGCGAAGCCCTTCACCTGCGGCGGGAACATTTCGGCGATCGGCGTCGAAGCGCCGCGCATCACGGTGCGTTTGATGCCTTCGATGTCAATGGCCTGGTAGAAGGCCTGACGCACGCGCTTGTCCTTGAACGGATTCTTGCCCTTGACGTTCGAGAACTGCAGTTCGTCGCGCTTCTGGTCCATGCCCAGGAAAATCACCCGCAGTTCGGGGCCCTGCAAGACCTTGAGGTTGGGCGCAGCCTTGATGCGGTCGATATCCTGCACGGGCACGGGCTCCATCACGTCCACTTCGCCCGAAATTAGCGCAGCGACCCGAGTTGCATCGTTCCCGACGACGTTGAAGATGACCTCGTCGACGTTCCCGTCGACCTTGCCCCAATAATTGCCGTTGCGCACGAACGTCGTGCGCACATTGGGCTGGCGTTCACGCACTCGATAGGGGCCGGTTCCGTTGGCCCGGAACGAAGCGGCGTTTTCGATGCCCTTGCGCCGGTCCACCGGCCGCGTGGCCTGGTTTGCCTCGCACCACTTCTTGCTCATGATGAACCAGCGATAGAACGTCTCGGGAATGATCGGGAAAGGCGTGGTCGTGACGATGTCGATCGAATGATCGTTGATCTTCTTGATCTCCTTGATCTGACCGACGTAGGTCTTCATGTCCGAACCGTCGCCCTTGGCGCGCTCGTAGCTGAAAATCACGTCGTCCGCCGTGAACGGCGTGCCATCGTGGAACTGCACGTTCTTGCGCAGGTCGAAATGCCAGACCGTGGGCGAGGTCTGCTTCCAGCCGGTTGCGAGCCCCGGGATGAGCTTGTAGTCGCGGCCGCGGGTCACGAGCGACTCGAAGACATTTTCAAGGACCGTGAGCTGCAGCGATTCGTTCAGCGAATGCGGGTCCAGCGACAGCGCGTCGCCCTGGTTGCCGATCTTCAATGTGACGGCGCCCGCCGCGAGGGTGGTTGCACCAAGAGCCGCAAACAGCGCACCCGAAAGCAGAGTGGGAATGATCTTCATCGAATGTTCCTCAAGTTGTTGTGGGTAGTCAGTTGGAAAGCGGCATGGATTGTTCGATCAGGCCGGCGTGCAGCGCCGAGCCGAGCGGCAGAATTTCGTCGTTGAAGTCGTAGCGTCCGTTGTGCAGGAAACAGCTGCCTTCGCCCCCTTGGCCGATGCGCATGTAGGCGCCCGGCTTGGTCTGCAGCATGAATGAAAAATCTTCCGCGCCCATGCTCGGCTCCATGTCGCGCACCACGTGATCGGCTCCCACCAGGCTTTCGGCCACGTCGGCCGCGAAGTTGGCTTCGGCCGGCGAATTGATGGTGGCGGGGTAGATGCGCTCGTAGCGCACGGTCGCAGTCGCCCCGAGGCCCAGGGCGATCGCACTGCACACCTCGGCCAGCCGCCGCTCGACCAGTGCCTGCACTTCGGGCCGGAAGGTCCGCACGGTGCCGACCAGCGTGGCCTTGTCGGGGATGACGCTCATGGCTCCGGGATCCCCCGCGTGCATCGCGCACAGGCTGATCACGGCGCCGTCGATCGGCCGCACGTTGCGCGACACGATGCTCTGCACCGCGGTGATGATGTGAGCCGTCACCAGCACCGGATCGATTGCCAGGTAGGCATGGGCGCCGTGGCCCCCGCGGCCGGTGACCTCGATCGTCACCTTGTCCGCCGCCGCCATCATCGGTCCGGGATTGATACCGACCGTGCCGGGCTTCATCGCCGGCCAGTTGTGCATGGCGTAGATGGCGTCCACCGGGAAGCGCTGAAACAACCCGTCCTCGATCATCTGCTCGGCGCCGGCAAACCCTTCTTCCCCGGGCTGGAACACCAGCACCGCTGTTCCGTCGAAGTTGCGGGTCTCGGCCAGGTAGCGCGCGGCGCCGACCAGCATGGCGGTGTGGCCGTCATGGCCGCAGCCGTGCATCATCCCGTGCTTCGAGGATTTCCAGGCGAAGTCGTTCTGCTCGATCATCGTGAGCGCGTCCATGTCGGCGCGCACGCCTACCATGCGCCCGCTGGACGCGCGCTGGCCCTTGATCACCGCGACTACACCCGTCTTGCCGATGCCCGTATGGACCTCGTCCACGCCACACAACTTCAGTGCTTCCTTCACGCGGCCGGAGGTATAGACCTCCTCGAAACCGAGTTCCGGATGGGCATGCAGGTCGCGACGCAGCGCCGTCAGTTCGGGATGGAATTGAGCGATGTGTGCGAACGCACGGCCGTTCACCTTCAGGCGGGGTGCCAGCATCAATGTCCTCCTGCGTTGCCCACGCGCAAACGGGGATCGACTGCGAAATAAAGCAGGTCCACCACGAGATTGATCACGACAAAAATCAGGGCGATCAGGCACAGGTAAGCGGCCATGACAGGAATATCCGCGAATGTGACGGCCTGGATGAACAGCAGCCCCATGCCGGGCCACTGAAACACCGTTTCGGTGATGATGGAAAAAGCGATCAGCGTTCCCAGCTGCAAACCGATGATGGTCATGACCGGCACCAGTGTGTTTTTCAAGGCGTGGCCGAAGTGTATGACGCGGTCGGGCAAGCCGCGCGCGCGGGCGAACTTGATGTAGTCGGTGCGCAGCACCTCCAGCATCTCCGAACGCACGAGCCGCATGATCAGGGTCAGCTGGAAGATGGCCAGCGTCACGGCCGGCAAGGCGATGTGGTGCCAGCCGTCAGCGCTCAGCAGTCCGGTGCTCCACCAGCCCAGCTGCACCACGTTGCCGCGGCCGAAGCTGGGAAACCAGCCGAGCAGCACAGCGAACACAAGAATCAGCAGGATCCCGATCAGGAAAGTAGGCAGCGACACTCCCAGCAGGGAGATCGTGAGGAATACCTGGCTCAAGAAACTTCCGCGCCGCAGTGCCGCATAGACGCCCATCGGAATGCCGAGCAGGACGGCTGCCACGGCGGCCACCAACGATAGCTCGAGCGTCGCGGGAAAGCGCTCGCCAATCAGACGCGAAACTTTGGCGCCCTGGCGCAGGCTGAGACCGAACTCGCCTTGTGCCGCGTTGACCAGGAAATGCCAGAACTGGACAAAGAACGGCTGATCCAGTCCAAGGTCCTCTCGCAGCTGCCGGATCTGGTCGGGCTTCGCATCTTGGCCAAGCAGGAAGACGACCGGATCACCGACATACTGAAACAGCATGAACGCGATGAATGCCACCGCGATCATGACGATCACAGCCTGCAGCAGGCGGCGTAGAACAAAGGCTAGCATCTTGCGCAAAAAGCGAGAGGCGATGCTAGCAGAGCCAACCGTGCGTCGACACAGGGGTTTCCTTCGAGCTTGAAGAATCCGCTGTCCAGCAGCGTGATCGAAGAGCGTGACCCCCAAAGAAAAAGCCGCCCGAAGGCGGCTTCAAGTTTCTTGCTTTCTGTTGGCTGATCAGAACGAATGCCTGATGCCCACGTCGTAGCCTGTGCCCGATCCAGTGGCCGCAGCACCGGTAAAGCCCGGGTTGCCGCCGCCGTTGCCGCCGGCAAACGTGTAGTTGCCGCCGTTCCTGTTGCTGATGTGCGAAGCGGCCGCGTACAGGGCGGTGCGCTTGGACAGGTTGTGCACGTAACCCACTGCGAACTGGCTTGCGCCCGGGCTGCCGACAGCATTCTGTTTGATGCGGCCATAGGACACCGGAATGTAGCCCGCGCCCAGCGGCACCGTCGCGCCGAGGGACCAGAACGTATGCTTGGAACCGGCCAGATCGGAATCGTTGACACCGTACTTGGCCATGAGGTTGGCCATGCCGAGGTCATACGAACCGCCGATGTTCCAGGTCTTGAACTGGAAGAGGGGGGTCGTTGCCGAGTTGGAGCGCGCAACGGCGCCCGCGACGTTGAACGGGCCATTGGCGAAGCCGACGCGCACACCGGTGTAGCGGTTGGCCGCGGCCGTACCGCTCAGGTTCTCGGGGAAGGAGTAGGTAGCCTGAACATACAGGCCGGTGCCGATGGCCGAGCTGCCGTTGACCGCGAAGCCCCACAGGTAGGACAGGCCGTTGCTGGCACGGGCAGCCGTGGCTGGGTTGTCGCCGGCAGCACCGTTCGTACCCGCGGTCTGGCTCACGTTCGAGCCGGCACCGGGGCCCAACGTGCCGAACGGATCGAACACGGTGTGGTTCCAGAAGGTCGGGGTGTAGTCACGGCCAAGACGCACTTGACCCCAGTTGCCACCCAGGCTCAGGTAGCTACGGCGCTGGAAAACGACGGCGCCGCCGGTACCGTTGCCCAGGCCGGTGTCGTTCAGGATAGCCGCTTCGAGCCAGAAGCCCGCAGCCATGCCACCGCCCAGGTCTTCGACGCCGCGCACACCCAGCTGGCTGGAAGACAGGCCGCTGGTTGACATGAGCGTCTTGCTGGTGCCATTTTGGCTGTAGTGGCTGACGTCTGCGTCGAGGACACCGAACAGGGTCACTGAAGATTGGGCAGAAGCCACACCGGCGGCTGCCAGCAAGGCCAGAGCAATCACTGATTTTTTCATGCAAGTTTCTCCAAGGTTAAACAGAGGGCTCCGGTGCGAAGGGGTCACGAAATGCAGGCACTTTTGTGCTCCCGCCGGATCCCCGGGCCAACCTCCTTTTGGGAAGTTGTCGTTATTGCACCAGAGCGGCCTTTCTTTCGCAAAGTATTTAGCCTTTCAAAGGCGGTTTCGTTGCACCCGGACAACACACCCAATTAGCCCAGTGGAAGCCGCGCAACACTGCCTGTTTTTCTTTCGGATAGCAAAAATGCGGCAGGCGTTTCCGGCCGAACATCGGCGCCGCACCCGCAACGTCGGCAAGCACTAAACTTGGCGCCATGGACCAATTGCTAGCGGCCGCCAACAGCGCCCTCACAACCTTGTTCGCGAGGCAGCGAGCCTCCCGTGCGTGTCCCGTCGTGCCGGGTGACGAAACTCGGCTCGAGGCCGATGAGCGCAAGCACGCGGCAGCGCTGATGCGAGTCAACCACGTGGGCGAGGTGTGTGCTCAGGCGCTGTATACGGCCCAGGCTTTGGCTACCCGCGATCCGGCTTTGCGTGCGCATTTCGAGCGCGCTGCCTCGGAGGAAACGGACCATCTGGCCTGGACGGCGGACCGTCTTGCTGAACTGGGCGATCGGCCTTCATTGCTCAATCCATTCTGGTACGCCGGCGCTTTTGGGCTGGGACTTCTGGCCGGGCGCATGGGCGACCGCCTCAGCCTGGGGTTCGTCGTGGAAACCGAGCGGCAAGTCGAGGCCCACCTGCAAAGCCACCTTGACCGCTTGCCGGCTACGGATCACGCCTCCCGCGCGATCGTGGTGCAGATGAAGGACGACGAGGCCGCCCACGCCGCGCAGGCACTCGGAGCCGGAGCCGCGGAGTTGCCCTTGCCAGCCAAGGCGCTGATGCGGGCCGCCGCGAGGGTCATGACGACCACGGCGCACTACGTTTAACCCGGATCCACCTCAAAACTGGTCGTGATCTCGGCAGTCTTGCCGAGCATGGCCGTGGCCGAGCAGTACTTCTCGTGGCTCATCGCGATCGCCCGTTCAACCGCTGCTGCGGGTACCTCGCCAGTCACGGTGAAATGCATGTGAATCCTGGTAAATACCTTTGGATCCGTCGGCGCGCGTTCCGAAGTGAGTTTGACCGAGCAGCCCCGCACGTCATGGCGACCACGCTTGAGGATCAGCACGACGTCGTAGGCCGTGCAGCCACCGGTGCCGGCCAACACCGTTTCCATCGGTCGAGGAGCCAGGTTCTGGCCGCCGTTTCCCGGCTTCGCGGCGTCGGGCACGCCATCCATGACCAGCACGTGGCCGCTACCCGTCTCTGCCACGAAACCCATGCCCGACCGCGCCCCTGTGGCGCCTGTCCAGCTCACCGTGCATTCCATTCGATGGTCCGATCTGGGCGCTTGTCCCGAATTAATTTAGCTAATAGTCGGCATGATGTCTCAGTCTGAGACAGATGAGCTTGCTGCAACGCAACAAGTCTCGGGCTATACTGGCTTTGCAGCATAACAATCTTGTTGTGCCCCGATTGTGGCTGCGGCCTGGCAAACGCAGCAGCTGTTTAGCCCAGCCGCAACCGTAAAGATTGTCTCCTCCACCTCTCCTTTGGTGGATTTAGCCCCCGGATCGCGAGGTCCTGGGGCTTTTTTCTGGGCCCCGATAGCACACTGACCCCGCGGTGGGACCCGTCGAGCTGGCGCTTATCATTCTTTGGTTATGAAAAAGCACCTCAAGCCAGCCGATTACCTCAAGAAGATTCTGACCGCGCGGGTATACGACGTGGCTGTGGAATCGGCATTGGAGCCCGCCAGGAACCTGAGCCGGCGCCTGCACAACAAGGTATTGCTCAAACGCGAAGATCAGCAGCCCGTCTTCAGCTTCAAGCTGCGCGGCGCCTACAACAAGATGGCGAATCTCACGGCCGACCAGCTGCAGCGAGGCGTGATCTGCGCGTCGGCCGGCAACCACGCTCAAGGTGTAGCGCTGTCGGCCCACCGGCTCGGCGCCAGGGCCGTGATCGTGATGCCCACGACTACACCGCAGGTCAAGACCGAGGCGGTCAAGGCCCTGGGGGGCGAAGTCGTGTTGCATGGCGAAAGTTATTCCGACGCTTACTCGCATGCGGTCGAGCTGGAAAAGCAGCAGGGGCTGACCTTCGTCCATCCGTTCGATGATCCGGATGTGATCGCTGGGCAGGGAACGATCGCCATGGAAATCTTGCGCCAGCACCAGGGCCCGCTGGACGCGGTGTTCGTGGCCATCGGCGGGGGCGGGCTGATCGCGGGCGTGGCCAACTACATCAAGGCGGTGCGTCCGGAGATCAAGGTGATCGGGGTGCAGATGAACGATTCCGACGCCATGAGCCGTTCGGTCGCTGCCAACAAGCGCATCACCCTGGCAGACGTCGGCCTTTTCTCCGACGGGACCGCAGTGAAGCTGGTGGGTGAGGAAACCTTTCGCGTCGCGCGCGAGCTGGTCGACGAGTTCATGACCGTCGATACGGACGCCGTATGCGCGGCAATCAAGGATGTGTTCGTCGATACCCGCAGCATCGTCGAGCCGGCCGGAGCGCTGGCCGTGGCGGCGATCAAGCAATACGTATCGGAACGGAAGACACGCGGGGAAACCTATGCCGCGATACTGTGCGGCGCCAACATGAATTTCGACCGCCTGCGCTTCGTGGCCGAGCGGGCCGAAGTCGGCGAGGAGCGTGAAGCGCTGCTGGCGGTCACCATCCCGGAGGAGCGCGGCAGTTTCAGGCGTTTTTGCGAATTGATCGGCACGCTTCCCGGCGGACCCCGCCAGGTCACGGAGTTCAACTATCGCATCAGCGACGCCGCCACGGCACACGTATTCGTGGGGCTGACGACGCACGGCAGAGGCGAATCCGCCAAGATCGCAAGCAACTTCAGCCGCCACGGCTTCGAGGCGCTGGACCTCACGCATGACGAGCTGGCCAAGGAACATATCCGCCACATGGTGGGCGGGCGCTCGGCGCTGGCACGTGACGAGCGCCTGCTGCGCTTTGTATTTCCAGAGCGGCCCGGTGCGCTGATGAAGTTTCTCTCACACATGCGGCCGGGCTGGAACATCACGCTGTTCCACTATCGAAACCAGGGCGCCGACTACGGCCGCATCCTGGTCGGCCTGCAGGTCCCGACAGCCGACAACAAGGCATTCAAGGAGTTCCTGGACACCCTGGGCTATCCCCACGTCGAGGAGACAGCCAACCCGGTTTACCGGCTGTTCTTGCAGACGTAGCTAGGGCCCGTTCACACTGCTTTTGCGCGCCCTCGGGCTACTTGCGCGGCGGCAAATCCAACGTGATCAGCGGCGGTCCGTCGGCAGAGGCTGCCAGTATCGCGCGCCGCCCTTCGACCGCCTGCAGCACCAGGCCCGGATCCACGGCGGCCCCGACCCGGTAGGGCTTGGCTGGTTTGCCGTCCACCGCGATCAGTGCCGCCCCGCGGTGCGAACTGCTGGCCACGACGCCGACCAAAGCAAAACGGCTGGCCGAGTTAGCAACCGGCGCGGCAGCGGCAGCGGGACTGGCGCCCAGCAGACGAGCCACCGCGACGGGATCCGCCTGCGCCGGGGTCCGGGTTGCCGATGGGGCTATCGCAGGGCCTCCTGGACGAGCAGCGAGCTTCATGCCCCAATACACTGCACTGGCCGCCACCAAGGCCCAAAGGATGAAGGTCGTGCCCGCGACGAGCAGCCTGTTTTGCGAATTGCTCACCATGCGGCGATTATCATTGAACCGATTCGACCCCCCAACCACCCCATGAAGAATTTCCACCTTCCCGTGCGCCGCGCCATCCAGGCCGGCTTCACCCTGATCGAGCTGATGGTGGTGCTGGTCATCATCGGTGTGCTGGCCGCGCTGATCGTCCCTAACGTCCTGGATCGCGCGGAGGATGCGCGAGCGACCGCCGCCAAGACCGATGTGAACAACCTGATGCAAGCCCTGAAGCTCTACAAGCTGGACAACCAGCGCTTTCCCACCGGCGAGCAAGGTCTGCAGGCGCTGGTGAGCAAACCCTCGTCTGGTCCCATCCCGCCCAACTGGAAGCCCTATATCGAGAAATTGCCTAACGATCCATGGGGCCGTCCGTATCAGTACCTCAACCCCGGGGTGAAGGGCGAAATCGACGTGATGTCCTTCGGTGCCGACGGCCAGCCGGGCGGAGAGGGCAAAAATGCGGACATCGGCAGCTGGCAGTAGCCAACCCAAGGGCTTCACCCTGCTGGAGCTGTTGATCGTGGTGGCGATCGTCGCGATCGCCAGCGCCGGCGTGAGCTTTGCCCTTCGGGATTCGCAGGCCACCCAGCTCGAACGGGAGGCGCAGCGGCTGGCGGCGCTGCTGGAATCGGCGCGGGCCCAATCGCGCAGCAGCGGCGTGCCGGTCCGCTGGCATCCGACCGAAAACGGTTTCACTTTCGAAGGCGTGCCGCCCGATACCTTGCCCCAGCACTGGCTGGTCGAGACCACGCAAGTAAGCGGCCCGGGCATGCTGTTGCTGGGGCCGGAGCCGATCATCGGAAAGCAGGAGGTGGTGCTGGTGTCGACAGGCCTGCCGGGCCGCAGCTTGCGCGTCGCCACCGACGGGCTGCGGCCGTTCGCCGTGGCTGGCGGAGAAGCGCAGTGAATTCCGGCCGGCATGCTGGCAGGGGCTTCACACTGATTGAAGTCCTGGTGGCGCTGTCGATCGTCGCCATCGCGCTGGCCGCCGGCCTGCAGGCCACGACGGCACTGACCAGCAATGCGCTTCGCCAGTCGAGCGTGCTGTTGGCCCACATCTGCGCCGAAAATGAACTAGTCAAGGCGCGGCTTTCCAAGCAGATGCCTGGAATCGGGGATACCAGCGTGAGTTGCGAGCAGGCGGGCCGCACTTTCGGGGTCACGGTATCCGTGCTGCCGACGCCCAACCCGAGTTTTCGCCGCGTGGATGCCCAGGTGTTCGAGGGCAACGCCCCGGTACTGCGGCTGTCCACCATCGTGGGGAGGATTTGATGAAGCGCGCGCACGCCAGCAGCGGCTTCACCCTCGTGGAGCTGCTGGTAGCGCTGTTCGCCATGGCAGTGCTGGCGGTCATGAGCTGGCGCGGCCTGGACGGCATGAGCCGGGCGCAAGCTCAAACCGAGGCCCGCTCGGACGAGATGCTGACGCTGCAGATTGGACTGGCGCAATGGTCCGCTGACCTGGATGCGCTGCTGCAACTGCCGCAAACCACGGCTCTGGACTGGAATGGCCGCGTCTTGCGCATGACGCGGCGGGGCACTGGTGCGGCGGCCGACGGAGCGCTGGTTGTGGCCTGGACTCGGCGGATGGTCAACGGCTCCGGCACCTGGCTGCGCTGGCAATCGGCGCCGCTCACGACGCGCGGCGAACTGGAACAGGCCTGGCAGCAGGCGGACAGCTGGTCGCGCAATCCAGGTGACGATCAGAGAGCGCGCGAGGTTGCGGTCATGCCGCTGGATGACTGGCAGATCTTCTACTTTCGTGGCGATGCCTGGACCAACCCGCTGTCCAGCGACGCTGCGGGTGTGGCCGCTGCCGCCGCCGCTGCCGCGGTTCCTGCGGGCGTCGCTGCCGCCCTTCTCCCGGACGGCGTGCGGCTGGTACTGAGCCTTCCGCCCGGCCCGGCGATCGGCGGCCAGCTCACGCGCGATTGGGTCAACCCCACGCTGGCCCGCGCCAAATCATGAAAAGCCTCAATCGCGGCGCGGCGCTGCTGGCCGCCATGCTGACGGTCACGCTGGTGGCCACTTTTGCGGCGTCGGCGCTGTGGCAGCAATGGCGCAGCACCGAGGTCGAAGCGGCCGAGCGAACCCGCGTGCAATCGGCCTGGGTGCTGACCGGTGCCCTGGATTGGGCCCGGCTGGTGCTGCGCGAGGACGCGCGCTCGGGCGGCTCAACTGACCATCTGGGCGAGCCATGGGCCGTGCCGCTGCAGGAAGCGCGTCTATCGAGCTTTCTGGCGGCCGATCAGAACGTTTCGATGGACAACGGGCCGGAGGTGCTGGAAGCGTTCCTGTCCGGCCAGATCATCGACTTGCAGTCGCTGCTGAATGTGAGAAATCTGGTCGATCCCAGCGGAAAGGTGTCGGATGCCGACCTGCGTGGTTTCGCACGACTGTTCGAGCTGCTGGGGCTGCCGCAGCCGCAGCTCGACCGGTTGGCGGAAAACCTGCGCTTCGCTTTGGATACCAGTGGCGCCAACCGTTCCAGCCCGATGGCCCCGCTGCTGCCGCAGCAGCTCGAGCAGCTCGTCTGGCTCGGCCTTTCGCCGCAGACCGTTGCGGCATTGCAGCCATTCGTCACGATCTTGCAGGCCCGCACCATCGTCAACGTCAATACGGCAAGCGCGGAGGTGCTGTACGCCAGCGTGGACGGGCTGAGCATGGCCGACGCCAAGGGGCTGGTGGCTCAGCGCGAGCGCTCGCCTTTCCGCACGGCGCTCGATGCCCAAAAAGTAATTGCGCGCGGCGACCTGGCGGTGGCGCCAGCCGTTAGCGTCGGCGTCAGCTCGAATTTCTTCGAGATTCGCTCCCGGCTACGGCTGGACCAGCTGGTCGTGGAGGAACGCGCGGTGGTGCGGCGCGTCGGCAACGATGTAAGCATCGTGCAACGACAGCGCGGCGGCCAGGCTGCAACAGTCCTGGTGCAGGCTGCCGCCACACGCTGATCGGCGCCGGCGGCGGACCTTTCTACAATGTCCCCTTCATGAGCGCACTCATCGTCCATCTTCCCGCGCAGCCGGTCAGCACATCGACCGAATTCGAATACGCGCTGACCGTCGACGGTCACACAGTGCAAAGCCACGGCAGCGCCCAGGCAGCGCTGCTTCCGGCGCCGCCCCGGGCCGGCGCCGAGGTGGTGGCGGTGGTGCCGGCAGCAATGATCTCCTGGCACTGGGTCGAACTGCCAAAGGGCACCACTCGGGCCTCGCCGCGGTTGCGCGCGGTGCTGGAAGGCCTGCTGGAAGACCAGCTGCTCGACGAGCCCGAATCCCTGCACCTGGCGTTGCAACCGCAGATTCGGGGGACCGAGCCAATATGGGTCGCCGCGTGCGACCGGGCTTGGCTGGCCGGCGCGATGCAAGCGTTGGAAGCGGCTGAACGTCCGGTCTCGCGCATCGTGCCGGAGTTCGCACCCGAAGGCGACCCCGTGCTGTACGCGCTGGGTGAACCGCAACGGCCGATGCTGGTGCTCGCCGGCAGCCAGGGCGTGACGGCCCTGCCCCTTTCGTCGCAGGTGCTGCCGCTGTTGCCGGCACGGCCCGAAGGCACGCCTTGCGTGGCGGAGCCCGCGGTGGCGGCGCTGGCGGAGCAGGTGCTGCAGCGCCAGCCGGTGCTGCAGCAGGCGCCTCAGCGCTGGCTGCAATCGACCCATTCGGCCTGGGACCTGGCGCAATTCGAATTCTCCAGTTCGGGACGGGCCCGCGCTTTGAAGAGGCTGGGTACGGCGTGGTCCGACTTGTTGATGGCGCCGCAATGGCGGCCGGCCCGCTGGGGCGTTCTGCTGCTGGTTGCCATCCAATTGGTGGGCCTCAATGCCTGGGCCTGGCGCGAACGCTCTGCGCTGGAGGCAAAGCGTGAGGCCATCCGGCGCACCCTGACGCAGACTTTTCCACAAGTGAAGGTGGTGGTCGATGCGCCGGTTCAAATGGCCAGGGAGGTAGCCGCGCTGCGCCAGCAGACCGGAACCACGACGGGCCGCGACCTGGAAGCGATGCTGGGCGCGCTAAGTACGGCGTCACCGCCCGAACGGCCCATTGCAGCGATCGACTTTGCGGGCGGGGAGTTGCGGGTCAAGGGACTGAGCCAGACGCGCGGGATGGCCACCGTGTTGAAGTCCCAGGGCTATTCAGCTCTGGCGCAAGGCGATGCGCTGGTTCTCACGCAGGAGGGCACGCCATGAGCGCCGTCTCGGTCCTGAAGGCTCGCTGGGACGCCCTGGGCTCGCGGGAAAAGGTCTGGGTGGCGGCCGCAATCACCCTGGCGGCAGCGGCACTCATCTGGCTGATCGCCCTTGCCCCCGCCCTGTCCACGTTGCGCAGCGCCGAGCAGCAACATCGGGCACTGGACGCGCAGCTGCAGCAAATGCTCAACCTCCAGGCGCAGGCCCAGGCCCTGCAGGGCCAGCCGAAGCAGAACCGCGAGGAAGGGCTGCGCCTGCTCGAGCTTTCCGTGCGCGAGCGGTTGGGCACCACCGCGCGCACACTCATTTCCGGCGATCGGGTGACCATTACGCTGGCAGGCGCCGCACCGCTGGCGCTGGCCCAGTGGCTCACGCAGGCGCGGCTCAATGCGCGGGCCTTGCCCAGCGAGGCCCATCTTTCCCGCAATTCGGGCGGCCTGTGGGAAGGCACCCTGGTGCTTACCCTGCCATCGCGCTGATCGGCGCGCCCACCAGCCGTGGCACGCCCGACGCCCACCTACCGGCCTCGAGCCCCCTGGCGCTGGGCCCTCGCCGGCGCCCTACCCGGATTGCTGTTGGCCGTGCTGCTGTTTGCTCCAGCCAGCTGGCTCACCCGCGCGATCGAGCGGGCGAGCGATGGCCGCGTGTTGCTGAGCGAACCGCGCGGAACAGTCTGGACCGGCTCGGCCCAGCTGCTGCTGACGGGCGGCGCCGGCAGCACCGATGCCGCTGCCCTTCCGAGCCGGCTCGATTGGCGTTTGCGTCCGCGCTGGGATGGGCTCTCGGCGCAACTGCGAACGGACTGCTGCACGGCGCAACCACTTGCGCTGCGTGTGCGGCCGCGCTGGGGCGGCGCGCATCTGGCGCTCGCGGACGGCCGCTCCGAGTGGCCGGCCGCGCTGTTGGCGGGCCTCGGCACGCCCTGGAACACCTTGCAATTCGACGGCGACCTGCTGCTGGACACACAGGGCCTTTCAGTAGAATGGCTGCAGGGCCGGCTGGCCATTGCCGGGCGGGCCGAACTCACGGCGCAGCGGCTGTCGTCGCGCTTGTCAACCTTGAGGCCCATGGGCAACTATCGCATCACCATCCTCGGCGGGAGCACACCGGCTTTGCAGCTGGAGACGCTGCAAGGAAGCCTGCAACTGAGCGGAAGTGGCCAATGGGTAGGCTCGCGACTGCATTTCTCGGGAGTGGCCAGCGCCGCGCCCGACAGCGAAGGGGCCCTGTCGAACTTGCTGAACATCATCGGTCGGCGCAACGGCGCCCGCTCCATCATCACCATAGGCTGATATGAATCAACGACTGGCTGTTTTCTTCCTCGTCTGCGCACTTGCAGCGGGCGCACCCGGCATTTCCCATGCGCAGCGATCGAACGAACCGGTCACGTTGAACTTCGTGAACGCCGACATCGAGGCGGTTGCCCGGACCATGGCGGCCATCATCGGACGCAACATCGTCGTCGACCCGCGCGTCAAGGGCACGATCAACCTGAGCACCGAGCGGCCGGTGCCGCCCAGCGTTGCCTACAACCAGTTCCTGGCGACCTTGCGGCTTTCCGGCTTCACGGTGGTGGATGCCGCGGGGCTGCTCAAGGTGATGCCCGAGGCCGACGCCAAGCTGCAGGGCGGCACGGTCTCGGTCGGCCCGCCCGCGGCGGGCAACCAGATCGTGACGCAGATCTTTCGGCTGAACTACGAGCCGGCCGCCAACCTGGTGCCGATCCTGCGCCCGCTGATCAGCCCGAACAACACGATCAACGTCAATCCGGGCAACAACTCGCTGGTCATCACCGACTACGCCGACAACTTGCAGCGGCTCGGACGCATCATCGCCGCACTCGACGTGACCAATGCGACCGACGTGGAAGTCATTCCGCTGCGCTACGCGCTCGCCCCCGACCTGGCTCCCGTGGTGCAGCGCCTGGCCGAGACCGGCGGTGCGGGGGCAGCCCCGGGCCAGCAGGGCCAGATCGACAGCTCGTTTCGCACGACGGTCATCGCCGAGACGCGCAGCAACAGCCTGCTGGTGCGCGCCGCCAACCCGGCCCGATTGAACCTGGTGCGCACGCTGGTGCAAAGGCTGGATCAGCCCGGGGTTCAAAGCGAATCCGGCAACATTTATGTGGTCTACCTGAAGAACGCCGAGGCGGCCAAGCTCGCCGTCACTCTGCGGGCCGCGCTGGCAGCCACGGGCGCCGGTGGAGGCGCGGCGGTATCCGCGGGCTTGCCTGCCCCCGCTGCGGCCGCGCCCGGCGCCACCGCGGCCACTGCGCCGACCCAACCTTCGGCCCAGCCTTCGACCGGTGGCCAGATCCAGGCCGACCCGGCCACCAACTCGCTCATCATCACCGCCGCCGAGCCGCAGTACCGGCAGATACGCGCCGTGATCGAACGCCTCGATTCGCGCCGCGCCCAGGTATTCGTGGAAAGCCTGATCGCCGAAGTCAACGCCAACAAGATTGCCGAATTCGGCATCCAGTGGCAAGACGTCCTGGGCAACAAGGGCGACAGGAATATCGGCGTGCTGGGCACCAACTTCACCGTCGGAGGCGCCAATATCATCAGCCTGCAGACAGGCCTGGAAAAGGGGACCACCCTTCCATCCGCAGGCGCCAACCTCGCGCTGGTGCGGAACACCAACGGCATCTTTTTGCTGTCTGCACTGGCTCGCTTCCTGGAGACCAACGCCGACGGCAACACCTTGTCCACGCCGAACCTGCTGACGCTGGATAACGAGGAGGCCAAGATCGTGATCGGCCAGAATGTGCCCTTCGTCACCGGCCAGTTCACCAACGCCAACACCGGTGCTGGCGGCACGGTGAATCCGTTCCAGACCATCGAGCGCAAGGACGTGGGCCTGACGCTGCGCATCAAGCCGCAGATCAGCGAGAACGGCACGATCAAGATGCAGATCTTTCAGGAGGTCTCCAACGTTGATGCGACTTCGGTCAACTCCGCCACCGGTCTGATCACCAACAAGCGCTCGATCGAATCGAGCGTGCTGGTGGACGACGGCGCCATCGTGGTGCTGGGCGGACTGCTGCAGGACGACTACGGAGGCAACCAGCAGAAGGTGCCGGGGCTCGGCGACATCCCGATTTTCGGCAACCTGTTCAAGAGCGAGACACGCAGCCGCAACAAAACGAACCTGATGGTATTCCTGCGGCCGGTGGTGGTGCGTGATTCGGCGCAAACGGACGCGCTGTCGCTCGACCGCTACGAACTCATGCGCGGCAAGGAGCAGGCGGCGCAGCCGCCTTCCAGCCTGGTCGTGCCGGTCAACGCCGGGCCGGTGATGCCGGTGCCGCTGCGGCTTCAGCAGCCCGCGGCCGCCCCCGCCGCCGTACCCGGGGGATCCGCAGTGCCTGCGCCTGTCCCGGCACCGGCGGCCGTACCGAAACCTCTGGGGCAGTAGCGACAATGCGCTACCCGCTGCCCTACGGATTCGCGCGCGGCAACCAGGTGCTGTTGGAAGACGACGGGCAGGACCTGACGCTGTGGTACGCCCCCGCCCCGGCGACCCCGGCGCTAGGCGAGGTCGTACGCAAGTACGGCGTGCGTTCGCTGCAGCTACTGGATCCGGCGGCTCTGGCCCAGCGTATCAGCGCCGCCTATGCCCAGGGCGAATCGAGCGCCGCCACCGTGGTCAGTGAAGTGCAAAACGACGCCGATCTCTCGCGCATGATGCAGGAACTGCCGGCAGTGGAAGACCTGCTGGAAACCAGCGACGATGCGCCCATCATCCGCATGCTCAACGCCCTGCTCACCCAGGCCGCGCGGGATGGCGCCAGCGACATCCACATCGAGCCCTACGAGCGCCATTCGAGCGTGCGCTTCCGCGTCGACGGCACGCTGCGCGAAGTGGTCCAGCCGAACCGGGCGCTGCACGCGGCGCTGATCTCGCGGCTGAAGATCATGGCCGAACTCGATATCGCGGAAAAGCGCTTGCCGCAGGACGGCCGTATCAGCTTGCGCATCGGCACCCGCGCGGTGGATGTACGCGTTTCGACGCTACCCAGCGCCCACGGCGAGCGCGCGGTGCTGCGTTTGCTGGACAAGAGCGAGAGCAAACTGAGCCTCGAATCCG
The DNA here is from genome assembly GCA_035571795.1 of Ramlibacter sp. GTDB lineage: Bacteria > Pseudomonadota > Gammaproteobacteria > Burkholderiales > Burkholderiaceae_C > Ramlibacter. The sequence continues at coordinate 9,113 of DATNBX010000201.1, read as the reverse complement.
TCGGCATGACCGGCGGCACGCTCAGCCGCTTTCTCGAGCTGATCACGCAGCCGCACGGCCTGATCCTGGTGACCGGCCCGACCGGATCGGGCAAGACCACGACGCTGTATGCGGCGTTGCAGCGGCTCGATGCGGGCAGCAGCAACATCATGACGGTGGAAGACCCGATCGAGTACGAACTGCCCGGCATCGGCCAGACCCAGGTCAACGCCAAGATCGACCTGGATTTCGCCAAAGCCTTGCGCGCGATTCTGCGGCAAGACCCGGACATCATCATGATCGGCGAAATCCGCGACTACGAAACCGCGCAGATCGCGATCCAGGCATCGCTCACCGGTCACCTGGTGCTGGCCACGCTGCACACCAACGACGCGGCCAGCGCCGTGAACCGGCTGATCGATATGGGGGTCGAGCCGTTCCTGCTCAGCTCGTCGCTGCTCGGCGTGCTGGCCCAGCGCCTCGTGCGCAAGCTGTGCCCGAGCTGCCGCGGCCCCGGCTGCGCGGAGTGCGGCCAGACCGGCTACCAGGGGCGCACCGGGATCTTCGAGCTGATGGTGGCCAACGACAGCATCCGCGCGCAAATCCACAATCGCGCGGCCGAGGCCGATATCCGCGATGCCGCGCTGAAAGCCGGGATGACGCTGATGCGCGACGACGGCGAGCGGTTGGTGCGCGAAGGCACCACTTCGCGCGAAGAGCTGGTGCGGGTCACACGCGAATAGCCATTCAGGCGGCAAGTTCGGGTCAGGCCCGTTCAGGCATTCCGGGTTTTCCAGGCAGTTCGATCGGCACGTGCCGTCGGCCGGGGTCCTCATCCGACGGCGGCGCTTTCGGCTTCGGATCGCCGGGCTGCGGATCCGGGTTGTTGACGGGCGGCACCGGTTCGGGTGAAGGGACGTCGGGGTCCATGTTGCTCAGCCTCAGTCTCGCTGTTTCCGCAAATTGTCGGCGCCGCCGCGACGCGCGCGTTCGGCGAACGCGCCGAAATTCCGTCAGTCGATTACCTACGCGTATGCCAGCCCAACAAAAAAAGGGCGGCACGTGAAAACGTGCCGCCCTCGTGATTTGTGGAACCGGCCCCGACGGAAAACGTCAGGGCCGAGTTCTACATCGCTTACCGGATGGTGTAGACCGCATTGCCCTTGAGCACCGTAGCGGTTCCGCCGAGGCTCGACTTGATCGTGATCGTATCCGGTGCGACGAAGACACCAGGCGTGCCGCCGGTCGCATCCAGAATGATGTTGGTCGTGAAGCCAACCCAGCAAGGCGTCGCTCCGCACACCGGCGCCGGCGTACCGGGCAGGTCGGCAGGCGTCAGCAGCAACGGGATGGTCACCGGCGCCGAGACGGTACCGTTGGCAAGCGTGGCTGTCATCGTCGCGCTCATCGTCATGCCAGCCGGCGGCGCAACACTGGCGTTGGAGGTGGCAATCAGGTTGAACTTGCCAAACTCGGCCGGCGCGCCCACTCGGCTCACGATTCCACGCCACGTGGCGCTGGTGATCGCAACCGCATCGGGCAGCGGGAACGGATTCAGCGTGATCGTGACTTGTTGCGTGGTCGTCAATCCGCTGGCGACGTCAGTTTCCGTCACCAGGAAGACCATATTGACCTTGGCCGCAACGATCGGAGCCGCAAAAACCGCAGTTCCCGTCTGGTTACCCGCTGCAGCGGTACCGCTAAACGTGGATGGAATCGTTTGGCCAAGCGGCACGGGCAGGAGGTTCACAAACACCGCCGGTCCAGAGGTCTGCTTGAAGCTGAACGTCACGGTTCCGCCATTCGGGTTGGTGGTACCTGTCGCCGAAATCGTCACCAGCGAAGCACCCAACACAGAACCGGGCGCAGTCGTCTTGGTGATGTTCGGCGCCTTGCCGCCGCCTACCGGCACTGAGACCGTGGTGGTGGCCGTCGTGGCCGGCGTTATGCCGTTGGAAACCGTCGTGGTAAAGACCACCGGGCCGCTCTTGGCGCCCGGCGACACCACCAGGGTGGCCGTGACGTTGGCGCTACTCGCGTTGGGCAGGCAGATGCCGCAGGACATGGTCACCGACACTCCCGCCGGCAGCGTCCCCACCGTCCATCCGTACGACATCGTCACTGGTGGCGTGTTCGGGTCGGTCGCGGCAACGGCGAGCGCTACCACAGTGGTCTTGCCAAGCGGTGCGATATTCGGCGTAGCCGTCACGGAATTGATGACCGCGGGCAGCTTCGCTGGCGGTGGCGTCACCACACCGCCGGCAGCAGCACCCACAGCGGCCACACTCGGACACAGGGTCGCGTGGAACACCGGGTCGGCCATCGGCAGCGCCCATGGCGCCGGCGTGAGTTGCCCGACCGTGGGCGATGGCGTACCGGGGCCGTCCAGCGGACCGGAACCGCAGAACAGGAAGGGAATATCCTGCAAGTTGGCCGGAATGATGGGCCCGCCGAACGCCAGGTTCTCGCCAAAGATGAACTCGAAGTTCGGCAAGGTGTACTGGCCCTGGGCCAGACCGTTCTGGTTGAAGACTTTCGACACCACCACGGCGGTCGGGTCGGGAGTCGCCGGCGGATAGGTCATGCAGCGCGTCTGCAGTTGGGCGCCGGGGGGCGTCGTCTGGCAGTTTGTGCGGCTCACGGCCTGGTAGTTGCGCTGCGGCTCGCCGAACACACCGAGATTGTTCACCGGTGAGCGGAACCGTCCCAGCGGCACGCAGCACGGGTCGAACGTGCCTTGCAGGTAGGCCGTTTGCACGCCTGTCTGCGGATCCTGGTGCAAGGAATAGAAGTCGACCAGCTCGGTCGGGTCCGTGGAAAAGCCCACCCAGAAGACCTTGGTGGTCGACTCGACGGCAACCCCGCCGACCGTCCCACCGCCGGTGCCCACGCCGAGCGCTTCGACGAAGACATAGGACGGCGCAACGTGCGGCTGGGTATAGATGCCCAGGTTGGCGTCGATGGTGTGGGCCGACATATACGGTCCGTTCGCATCGGCCTTCAGGGTGCCGTGATAACCGATCACGTCGCCGATCACCAAGGGTGCCGACACCGTCGGATCGGTTGCGTCAGCCTTGAGCGCATGCGCGCCTGGCATGTCCATGACCCAGGTCGTGCAGTACGTGCCGGTGGGTTGGGCGCCAAAGGCCGGCAGCAGCGTGGCCGGGTCGAAGTTCTTGCAATTGGGCGCGATCGGACGGTTGTAGATCGGGCACTTCGCATCGATGGCGGCGGGCAGCGGCAACCCGGTGATCGGGTCCGTGGTCACGGCGAACGGGTTGAAGGCCGGAATGCAGACCGGGTAGCCCAGGGCCGAGTGCATGGTCGGGTTGTCGGTGTCGGCGGTGAAGCGTGGGTCGTAGCCGGGCTCGATCACGTCGGCCGTACCGGGCACGGCGTTGGGCCCGCCATGCGCGATCCCGTAACGGCCGATCGGGTCGTTCATGCGAACCCGCGCGAACGTCCCGTTCGGGGCCGGGCAGGGCGATCCGTGCGGCAGCGGTGTTCCGCCTATCTGCAGTTCGCCGGTCGCGTAGTCGATGCAGCTGATGACGCCCTGGCCAGCATTCAAGGACTGCTGGGAGACGTCCATCAGGCCGACGATGTTCTGGCCGTTGATGGTGTTGCCCACGACATGGAACTCGAGCCCGGGCAAGGCGGCGTTGTAGGTGTTGGGCTCACCGGGCACGGGCGTCCAGAGCATGTTGAGCAGGCCCGCCGTACCGGTGGCCATGGTGTCGCCCAAGGCCAAGCCGCTTTGCGTGCTGCCCGCAGGCATGATGTCCTTGGGTGCAAGCGTGAACATGTCGGCCCAACTCGATGAGAAGGCCGGATATTGCAGGATCAGGTTGCAAGGGATGATGAGGGTCTGGCCGTTGATCTTGGCCGTGCCGCCCCACAATCGAGGATCGAGATTCGGACACATGGTCGGATCGACCGTTGCCTTCTCGAGGTACCCCACCAGGTCGAATTGGGCGGGAATACCGGGAGCGGGCGCGTTGGCCGGCGGCACCAAAACCCCTCCAGGCAATCCGCCGTTGATCCGTCTGGCCATGGCCGGACTGGAAACGACAAAGGAAATGACAACCAGCAGCACGAAGAGCCAGCGCTGAAGCAGGCCCCCGTAGCCAATGTTTACTGCGCTAGCGCTTTTCATGACTTTCTCCTGAGAATAGGGATGCAATGAATTTCCATATCTGCCAAACAAGAAGGCCCGGCCGCTCTTTCGCCTTGGCGATCAAACGCCGCGGATCTTCGATGTCGCGGATACCCACATGGGTATCTGGCAGGGCGAGGGCGCAAGCAACGTGCCATGCAGGTCAAGCACGTAAAAAGTGATTAGAAAGTATTGGTCAGGCTCTAGTCAGCTTGGTTAAATTGGCACTTCCGTGTAACTTAACCCATTGTTTCTAATCAACTTCTCGCTTCCATCCAGGAGGCCGGATCCACGAAAAATGGCGCGAGCGGCGAAATCCTGAATCCTTCGGGCCGGCTGAAAAATGGGCATAAGGCGGGGAAGACTTTCCCCAAACTTGCGGGAAGGGTGCGGAATATTCCCCAATTCGCAGCGAAACTGCCACGGCTTCCGGCGCACGCCACGCCGACAGCTAACGAAGACTTCCTTCTCTATGGCGCCGAGACGCTGGCGTGCGCGGCCAGAACCCGCATCATCAGCGTCGCTGGAGTCGCGCTGAAAAGCGATGCCGCGTGGCGCTCCCACAGGTCTCTCGCAACCTCCGGCCGGCCGGCCGAGACATTGCCCAACATGCCGGCGCCGAGCAGAAAACGGCGGCGCAGTGAGGTGCTGTCCTCTTTCTGGGCGAACAGCGATGCGGTGCTATTCGCCATCGCGATCGCGTCGCGCCGGCCGACTGCGCGCACCAGTTCCAGCCATTGCCGCTGTCCGGGGCCAAGCGCGGAAACGCAGGGCATCGCCTCGATTTTCGGCCAGAGCGGCGCCAACTCTTCCGGACGCAGGAACGGCGCCAGAGACGTCCCGATACGCATCAATGCGAACACCGAGTCGCCGCCAGGAGGTTGACGGCAGTTGGCCAGAATCTCCTCGGCCTGCAAGCGGAAGCTTTCGCGCTGCTCCGCCGGCATGGGAGCGGGCGCGACGCCCAGCAGATGATCGCGAAAATAGCCGGCAAAACTGCTCGGGTGCGGCTTGATCAAGTGGGTGTTCGGTGAAACGACCGTTCGCCCCCAATTCGCCCGATCTCCGTTCAGCATTTCCACCACCGGCAGGGGTTCGATGGCAATGGACATCAGGCCCGCCGCGCGGTGGCCGATGAAACGCGTCCGGCTGGCGTTCTGGTCGAGCACCGGGTTGTAGTCGGAGTTGGTGGCGATCGGATAGCTGCGAAGAAGAGGCGCCAGCATTCTCTTAGTGGCCAGGCGCCTGACCGCGACATCCTGCGGCGAAAAAATTCCGACGCGGTTCAGTTCAGCGACCAGCGCCGCCTTGGCCGGAAGGGCGCCTGGCAGCTGCGGCAGCCGTTGCCCGTTGGTGGCGACGATCAGGATGTCGCCGGCGTTGGCCGCATAGATCGCATAATCCGTGAAATTCTCGTCCAGCGACTTGATCACCGACATGACCAGCGGCTCGTCGATCTCGTACAGCTGCAGCCATTGCAGCATGATGCCCTCGGGATTGAGATAGCTGCGCGCCAGCTGGTGAAACTCGCGGGAAAAGAGGCTGGAAACACCGCTGACCCAGGGGTTGGACGGTTCCGAGACGATGACGTCGTAGTGCCGCTGCCGATTGGAGAAGAAGGTCTTGGCGTCCTCGATGGTGACGACGCTGCGCGCGTCCTCGTACGCCAGGCGGTTGCGCGGCGCGAACCCTCGGGCCGCCGCCACCATCTCGGCCTCGATCTCGATGGTGTCTACCCGCGCGACGCCCGGGTCGCTCAATAGCACCTGCGTGGTCAGCCCCGAGCCCATGCCGATATTGGCCACGCTGCGCGCGTCTGGTTTGAGCAGGAGCGGCAACGCGCCGCTCAGCGCCATGGTGACTTCGTCGATCTGGTAGCGCCCCGAGTCGCCCAGGTTGATCGACGCATCGTTCTTGCCATTGGTGCGTATCTGGATGATGTGATCCGGCAGCTCCAACAGTGAGATCGACGCGGTCTTGCCATCGCGCTGGAACAGCAACTTGGCGGTTTCGGGCGTCAGCATTCGATTGGTTCCCCGAAATACGCCTGAGGCCATGCGGTGCGCATCGAACCCGACGAAAGTCAGTGACAGCGCGAGGGCCAGCAATGCGAATCCCGTTGCCAACGCCGGTTGCCGTGGGCCGGTCCGTTTCACGCAACTGGCCAGCAGGGCCAGCCCGAGCAGCAGATCGACGCCGGCGCCGGCGATGATGAGATTCTTCAGGCCAAGCAAGGGCAGGCCAAGATGAACGGCGCAGAACACTCCGACGATGGCCCCCAAGGTATTGGCGCCATAGACCAGTCCGATGCTGCGCTCGCCGGCGCCGGCTCGAATCAGCGAATAGGTAATCAGCGGCAGCGTCATGCCCGCGCACACCGCGGCCGGCAGCATGATTGCCGAGGCTATGCCATGACTGGCAAGATTGAACGCGACATAACCATCCTCGGTCTTCGGCAGCGTCGACATCAGCACCTGCATGAAATCGAAGCTGGCGTTGTAAAGCGGTAGGGTCGCCAACGCACACAGGCCCATCACGACCTGCACCCATCCAAGATAGCCGACGGCCGAGGGGATGCGGTCGATTCGCCGGCGCACCCATATGCCCCCGATCGCCAGTCCCAATATGAAGGCGGAGAGCATCAATTCGAACGCGTGAGTGGAGCTGCCAAGCACCAGGCTGAGCATGCGAATCCAGCCGATCTCGTAGATGAAGGACGACAGGCCGGTCAGGCCCGCAACCGCCAGCATCAACCGCAGCGACGGTATGGCTCCGCTTTCTTGACTCCCGGCCGAGGGGCTCGGAAATGCCGGTTCACGATCGCCACGAGCCAGCTGGCTGACGAGCAGCGCGAGGGCGAGATTCAGTCCGCCGGCCACCGCCATCGTCCCTGGAAGACCGAGCAGGCGGATCAACCAGAATCCAGACACCAGCACGCCGATCGCGCCGCCAAGGCTGTTCGCGAAGTAGAGAGTAGCGATGCGGCGGCCGGGCTGGTCGGGGAAACGCCGGATCAATCCGCCGCTCATCAATGGGAAAGTCATGCCAAGCAACACCGACTGCGGCAGGATCAGCGCGGTGCCGATGCCCCACTTGACTGCCGTAATCGCCACTGGCGAAACCAGCGCGGGAACCAACTGCTTCAGGGTAAGACCGATCGTGCCGACAAAAACCGGATGGAATATCAGAGCCAGGACGCCGATGACGCCTTCGACGATGGCGTAGCCGAGCAACAGGTTTTGCCAGCGCTGCGACCGGCGTCCGCACAACCACGCCCCCAGCGCCATGCCCCCCATGAAAATCGCCAGGACCAGGCTCTGGGCATAGGCGGCATGGCCGAGGAAAAGCTTCAGATAGTGAGTCCAGATTGATTCGTAAATCAGCCCGGAAAAACCCGAAACCGCGAAGATCCAATAGAACTTGTGGCCCCCGCTGAAGCGATTCACGGCAGGTTGCGGCACCGTCTGCGTCTCGCCCTTTCCACGCGCCTTCAATATCGGCTTTTGCCGGGGAGTATTTGGCCCCGACACGGGGTGCCTCGTGGAGTCAGGTTTGCGGGCCATAGGGAATAAACAATCTACCGACGACAAAGCATACGGCACTATCGCCCGGCAAACGCGTTTCGGCGGTGCGCTCAGCCCTTCTTCAGGCACTCGCTCATGAACTTCTTGCGCTCGTCGCCTTTCATGCCTTTTGCGTCAGCGTTGCACGCTTTCATCTTGACCTGCTGCGGTGTCTCCTTCTTGGCGCTAAGGCAGTTCTTCATGAATGCCTTGCGCTCGTCGCCCTTCTTGTCGGCGGCCTCCTTGTTGCATTCCGACATCCTGGATTGCTGCTTGGTTTCGGCAGCGTGAGCTGCACCCAGCGTGAAGCTCAGGCACATCGCGGCAGCAAGAAAAAAGTATTTCATGATGGGTCCCCCTCAAGTTAGTGAAGTCGCATTGCAGCACAGCATTCAACACGCGGCAAGCGCTGCGCCGTCGCCTCGGCGCAGCCCGAACTTGAAAGATCAACTGGCCAGTGCGAAGGGCGCCTGCCGCTTGCCACGTGTCAGGTTGACCTCGGCGTACGCAATCCGGAAAAGCTCGTCGGCGACCGCCCGCGCCATTGCCGCTGAAGTTTCGAGCTCTCTGGGGTTCGGGGACTCAGGATCGTGCGCTGTCCTTCTGCTGCGTGCCAACACCGTCTCCAGCGTCAGCAATCTGTCCGCGGCTCTTTGCCACGCGGCAAACGAGGAGACAACAGGGATGATCTTGATTTTCGACATGGTTCGCCTCTACTAGAGCCAGCCTCGAACTTAGCGAGCGAAAGGCAACCCCACTGTTCGCTGGCGCACACATGAGCTTGAAACAGAGGAAATCACTTGGTCATCGAACAACGCCGTGCGCAAAGTCGTGCAAACGAGCCGCAGTTCTAGAAGACTTTTGCCCCTAAGTGCGGCGCCGCACGGACTGTCTCCCGCAGATGACGCAATGTAGTGCGAACACCCTGAAAGGGCGCCATGGCCAACCTGACTGCTATCCAAGAACGTTTCGACGCCCTCGCCGCCGAGGCGCTCGAAGATCTGATCGAGGACGTCGAAAAAAGGAATCCCGTCAAAGTGACCGACCTGGACGTGCAGCTTGTGCCGAACCCGGACAGCCATTCGAGCTGTCCAGCAGTGGAGGTCAACTTGACGGTGGAGCGCACCAAGCGACCGTCCATTTCGTAGAAACGCCTCCGACCCTGATCGGGTGCGGAGGCGCTAATAAGCGAGTCATCGAATTGATGGCACAACTGCAGGCATTGAGAACGCGCACAAACCTGCTTCTTGCCAACGCGGTCAAGGTGAATTGCTCGTTCACGGCACAGAAATGCATGAGGGCCTGGGCTTAACCTATCAGGCATGCGAAGGCGTCTTTTCTCGCGGGCTCTCTGCCGGAAAGGCGGCCGCGGTCGTCTCGATCGGATACACCTTGATCGGGTGCGTCGCCACGGG
>DATNBX010000200.1:0-2467 GCA_035571795.1 Ramlibacter sp. | reverse complement strand
CGTGGTCACCGACGAGATCAACGACGAGTACGTGCCGGTCTATGCCGGCTACCTCACCCGCAAGGAATGCCATGGCAGGCATTTCTACCACCTCAACGGCAAGCGCTACAGCGAATGCAGCTTCTGCCGCGCGGCCTGCCCATCGCGGGACTACTTCATCGAGCCCGATTCGCACTTGCCGTTGAAGTGCGACATGTGCGAGGACGAGCCGGCGCTGGCCGAGCCCCTGTGCGTCACCGTCTGCCAGCCCGGCTGCCTCACCTACGAAGTGCGCCAGCTGGAAACGCCCGTCGACGAAGCCGCGCAGCTGCAGGCGGTGGAACGCGGACTCGAATCGCTGGTGAACCAGCATGGCATCGAGGCGCTGATCGAGAACGTCAAGCGGCTGGCTAAAGGCTAACATCGGGCCATGAAATTGCGAGCCGCAGACGCGTCGTCGCAGCGGCTCGAGCCACTGCGGCGCCGGTCCGGGCCCGCTTCTTTCCCGCTCACCGGCTACTTCACTGCCGTCAGCCTGGTGGCTTTTGCGGTGCTCGCGCTGGCGCTCTATTTGCTCGAGCGCCAGGAACAGCAGTTCTTCAGTGGCGTCCAGCGGGACCAGAACGCCTTTTTCGCGCAAGTCCAGACGCAGCTCCTGCGCGAACAGAAGGAAACGGCCCGCAGCAACCTCGTCACGGCGCACGAGGCCGGCCACGTCAATCTGGGCAACGTATTCGCGAATGCGCTTTGGACGTCGCGGTTTGCCCCGCTCGTCGCGGAAGCGCAATCGATTCCCGTTGACACCTGCCGACTCGCCGGCAGGAACGGGACAGCCGACGCGCCGGCTGCCCAAGCACAGGCACAGCAGGCGTGCATATCGAAAGTGCGCACGCAAATCATGTCGCTGCCGGGATTCGCGGCCGCCGATTCGTCGGCACGCGCGCTGATGCGCAAGACCACCGTGTTCAAGATCAAGGTCTACGACCTGCGGGGACTGACGATCTATTCTTCGGAGTTGGACCAGATCGGCGAGGACAAGGCGGACAACGGCGGGTGGCGCTCCGCGGTTGGCGGCAGGCCCGCCAGCGAGCTCGTCCATCGCAACCGCTTCAGCGCGTTCGAGGGCGTGGTGACCGATCGTGACCTGATCCAGAGCTACGTCCCGGCGATGGCACCGGCCGGCGGGATCAGCGGCGTCTTCGAGATCTATTCGGACGTGACATCGCTGCTGCAGCAGATCGACGTCACGGCGGCGCGCATTGGCGAGGCGGCCGCGCGCAACCAGACAAGAGTCGAGGAGGCCGCGGCAAGAAACCAGCGCACGGTGGAATCTTCCTCCACGCAGTTGCTGCTGATCGTCGGTGTGCTGCTGGCTTTGATCTATGCGGTACTGCTGTTTTTCGTACGCAACGGGCAGCGTATCATCGACGAAGAAGCGCGCGCCCGGGAAGCCTCGGCCCTGCGCGAACAGCAGTGGCACCGCGACAAGATGGCCACGATGGCCGCGATGGCGGAGAACATCTCGCACCAGGTGGGCAACCCGCTGGCGATCATTTCGGGGCTGGCCCAGGAGATCGCGCTGTGGCGCGCCACCGGCGAAGTGAACGCCGAGTCGCCGCGCATGATCCTGGAGCAGACGACGCGCATCGCCGACATGACCCGCCGGATCACCGAATTCGCGAGCGCCGGGCCGGAAACGCCCGAACCGCTCGACCTCAACCGGCTGATCAAGGTGGTCTGCGATTTCCTGGCTTTCGACCGGCGGTTTCGCGGCATGCCGATCGAGCTGCGGCTGGGCGAGCAGCTGCCCGCTTGCCAGGGCATTCCGCACCACCTGACCGAGGTCCTGATGGGCTTGCTGCAGGCGCATGAGGAAGCCTGCGAGAAGTGCCCCAGCCCGGACAAGCGGATCGTGGTGGAAAGCGCGGCACGCGGCACCGAGGTGATCATGCGCATCGGCTGCCAGTGTCCCGCGAGCCGTGAAGACCGCGGCTTGCCAGCGGCCGACTCACGGCTGGAGTCGGCGCGCCGCCGGCTGGAAGAGATGGGCGGGCGGATCGAAACGAGCAGTGCCGGGTTGGAGATGCGGCTGGCGCGTGTGGCGGAACGAGACGGCTTGGAGGGCGGGTCGCCAAAACCGATCGACCAGCCATGATGAATTTGGCGGAGAGAGCGAGATTCGAACTCGCGGACAGTTACCCGTCGCTGGTTTTCAAGACCAGTGCCTTAAACCACTCGGCCATCTCTCCGTTGTCCTGCCCGCCGTAGTCGATTTTACGTCGCCAGGAGGCCTTTCCGTTCGATGAACGCCACCACGTCCGCCAGCCCGGCCTTCGTCTTCAGGTTGGTCATCACGAACGGCTTGTCGCGGCGCATGCGGCGGGTGTCGGCCTCCATCACGCCCAGGTCGGCGCCGACGTAGGGCGCGAGGTCGGTCTTGTTGATGACGAACAGGTCGCTCTTGGTGATGCCGGGCCCGCCCTTGCGC